>NZ_JAOEJT010000012.1:0-226259 GCF_025447575.1 Pseudomonas sp. B2M1-30
ACATCGAGAGGAGGTGCAGCGAAGCAAACCGTAGGCGATGCCCCCGGATGAATCCCGCAACGAAGGAACCCCGAGCCTAAGCGAGGGGCCGTACGCCGGGGCAAGACCTTTGGTTACTTTGGGGCGTTTGCCAAAGTAACCCGACCGTCAGGGCGGAACCGACAGCCGCAACACCCGAAGCAACGGATATTCACACCGCCCCCAAAAAAACACCCCACACAACCAGACCAATTCCACAGATTCCCTCCACCCAACTACAGCCCAACCCCCAAACCAGAGTAACCTGACCCCCGCACAATCCCCCCGGAGACCCAAGCCGATATGGAACTTCATGTCGTGATCAACGGCCGCAAGGACCTCGCCGGTCAGTTGTATCAACAACTGCGTGGCGCCATCGAATCCGGACGACTGACCGCCGGCACCCAATTGCCCCCCAGCCGCCTGCTCGCCGAGCAACTGGGGATCTCACGCAAAACAATCTCCGATACCTACGCCCAACTGACCTACGAAAACTTCCTCACCGGCGTGATCGGCAAAGGCACCTACGTCAACGCCCGCCCCGCCTCGCCCCAGCGCAAGCAAAGCCATTCGGAACTGGCCGGTGCCGACGTCATCGAGCGCTGGCGCAACCTGCCGGTGTTCCTGCGCCATCCGACGCTGGAAGGCTCATTGCGCTACGACTTCATCGGCGGCGCCACCAGCAAGGGCCAGTTTCCCCAGGATGACTGGCGCCGCTGCGTCTCCCACGCGCTGCGCCAGATCGCCGCTTCCAAAGGTTTCTACAGCCTGCCCGAAGGCTTGCCAGCGCTGCGCAACGCGATTGCCCGGCACATCGCGTTCTCCCGTGGGGTCAACTGTCAGGACGAGGACATCGTGGTGTGCAACGGCGCGCAACAGGCGCTGGACCTGATCACCCGCGTTCTGATCAGCCCCGGCAGTCGGGTGGCGATGGAAGACCCCGGCTACCCGCCGGCGCGCCTGCTGTTCGGCACCCATGGCGCCGAAGTGGTCGGGGTGCCGGTGGATGCCGAGGGAATTCAGGTCGAGCACATTCCCGATGGCACCCGCCTGATTTATGTAACGCCCTCGCATCAGTTTCCACTGGGCATGTCGATGAGCCAGGCGCGGCGTGTAGCGCTGCTGGAGCGCGCCCACGAACTGGGCGCAATCATCATCGAGGACGACTATGACAGCGAATTCCGCTACGAGGGTCGCCCGACCGACTCGCTGCACAACCTCGATCAGCGCGGCATCGTCGCCTACGTCGGCACCTTCTCCAAGACCCTGCTGCCAGAGCTGCGCCTGGGTTATGCGATCCTGCCGCCGGCGATTCTCGAAGCGGTGATCCGCGCCAAACAACTCACCGACCTGCACGCCTCCACCCTGCCGCAATGGGCGCTGGCGAAGTTCATCGCCGAGGGCTGCCTGCTCAAGCATATCCGCCGCTGTCACACCATTTATGCCCAGCGTCGCGAGCGCATCCTGGCGCGCATGGCCACCGATCTGGCGCCGTGGCTGGAGGCCGTGCCGCCCAGCGCCGGGTTTCATATGGCAGTGTTTTGCAAAGTACCGATCAACCTGCCGCTGGTGATCGAACTGGCCAGAAAAGTCGAAGTCGGGCTGTACGCCATCGACGGTTTCTTTCATCAGCAACCGGTCAGAAGCGGGATGTACTTCGGCTTCGGCGCCATCGAAACCCTGGACATCGACATCGCCCTTGATCGCCTGCGCGACATTCTGCAACAAGTGGCGTGAGAGATTGGTCTAACCGATTAACCGCTGATTGGTTATTGGTGATCCGGGAGTGCAGGCCTATCCTGCACAGGCGTTATCCCTCAATGAGCAGGATTCGTCCGGCCTGATTCAGGAGTGTGAGCAATGTCCAACGAAGTGATCAACACCGTTCAGGTGCAGGCTGCCACCGGCAGATCAGAGGAGCTGGGCAGGCAACTGCAGAAAATCGTCGAGACCCTGCGCCAGACGCCCGGTTGCGATTCCTACATGGTCGATCGCTGCCCCGAAGACAGCCAGCGCTGGCTGGTCAGCGCCCACTGGCAGTCGGAGGCGGCCATGCAGGCGCACTTCAACCGGCCTGAGGCTCAAGGGTTTATCGACCTGATCGACAGCCGGCTGGCAAACAGCGTCGACTTCAACAGCTTTCCGATTGTTTGAGTAACGATCAAAAGACCGCAGTCTTCGGCAGGTTCGAAGACTGCGGTCTTTTTTATGCGCCACACCACACATTGGTCACCTGAACTTCCCGAATATTGGCGGTGTAAATGTCGCGGCGCGCGGACTACCGTGATGACCGACCACTCAGCCAACCGGTGACCTCCCATGAAAACCCTGCACGTGTTTGCCGCACCGCTCGCCGCCCTCGCCCTGACCGTTTCCGCGTCTGTACTGGCCCACGGCACTGACGCCCCGTCCGAGAAAGTCACGGTGCTGCAGGATCAGATGCTGAAAAACGTTCCGGGCAAAAAAGCCCTGATGATCGAAGTCGATTACAAGCCCGGACAGTCCTCCATCGCCCACAAACACGAAGGCACTGCCATGGCCTACGTACTGGAAGGCGAGATCGTTTCCCAGGTCAAGGGCGAACAGCCGATCACCTACAAGAAGGGCCAATACTGGTACGAGCCGGCCGGCTCCGAGCATCTGGTGTCGAAGAACGCCAGCAAGAGCAAGCCTGCCAGGTTGCTGGTGTTCATGGTGCTTGCGCCAGAGGAACAAATCCTGATTCCTCTGGAAAAGTGATCGCAACTACAAGGCCCGAATCGTTGATTCGGGCCTTTTCCTTACTTCACTAAAACGCAACAACACCGAGTTCCGTTGCGAGCGAAACATGAAGCAACCGTTACTCTCTTCGAACAATTAAAACTTCCATTAGTATCAGCGCTCGCAGGACGCGAACCCAACTTGACAATGGAATATGTATATGAGCACTGAACAACAGAAATCCTTTATTGCAGCCATCAGGTGCGATGACGCCGGCATGACCCTTTTCGGTCAATGGCTGGAAAGCAGCTGGTTCAACAACACCCTGGCCAATCAGCAGAATCGCCTGACCACCCGGCACCGCTATTCCCGACTCGGAAAAATGGTCACCGCGCGAACAGCCCGCCCGCAGACGCGGACAAAGTCGCAAGACATGTTCGTGTACTTCCAGTGTCACGGCGATCGCTACACCCTGCAAATTCTGAGCGAAATCGGCCATGGCAAGTACATCGGCAAGGACCGGGACGGTTGTCTGGCGGCACTGGCCGGCGCTGACAACGCCACGTCGTTCCATCTGCTGAACGCCAGCGACAGTATCGTGACCCTGGATCAACTGCCTTCCCGCCAGGCCAGCATCGTCTTGAAAGTGCGCAATGCCGGAACGGTCAACCGGCAATACAGGAGCAACCCGCATGTTTACAGCTACGCGGACAAGAGTGGCGATTCGGTCAAATTCAATCTCACGATTCTTGAACGAAACGTTTCCCAACCGACCGGCAACACCCCTTACGTGGTCTGGATTGAACCGCTTCGCGGCGATGAAAACGACGA
This sequence comes from Pseudomonas sp. B2M1-30, assembly GCF_025447575.1. Classification (NCBI taxonomy): domain Bacteria; kingdom Pseudomonadati; phylum Pseudomonadota; class Gammaproteobacteria; order Pseudomonadales; family Pseudomonadaceae; genus Pseudomonas; species Pseudomonas sp. B2M1-30. The sequence goes on from NZ_JAOEJT010000012.1 coordinate 3,550, forward strand.
CTGAGCATTAACAAAACAATAAGAAACGCCATCAGCCATAAGTGAAATGCTCAAATCTTTGGTTTGAGCATTTTTTATTCCCTTGAGCGATTAACCAAATCCGGTTACAGCAAACAAGACTATTGTTCAGCCTTTGTTCAGCCAATTGGTTATTTCGTTAATCATTGTCCGGTTTAGTATGTGGCAACTGTCGATATCGACGGCAACTTGAAACTTTGACTGACTTTGTTTCACGGGAGAAACACCATGAAACTTGTGTTTGCCGGTACTTTAGCGATTTCGGTATTAGCCTTGGCCGCCTGTTCGGTTCCTACCGCACCGAAAGCGGTGTCCTCGCTCGATACGCTGTTCACTGCCCCAGTGGGTCGCAGCAACGCGACTCAGGTGCAGAGCGGCCCCGGCGTGTCGCTGGGCATTGTCTACAGCCCGAGCACCCAGACCAATCGTGAATACCTGCGTGACTACCAGGCCAACGCCGGCACCGGTTTCGGCCAGAGCCTGCTGGTGCAGCCGATCCATGACGCCTACGTCGCCACTTCGAAGCCGGACATGGCGGTGGATTGGGTCAAGGCCTCGTTGCAACGTCAGTTCGGCTCGGTGACGGTTTACCCGGACATGCAAAGCCTGCGCGCCGCCCGGCCCGATGTGCTGGCGATCGTCGATACCCACAGCCAGTTGATGACATCGCGCAGCTCCGACATCAAGGCCGATGTGAGTGCCGATTTTTACGATGCGCAACTCAACTATATCGGCACGGCCAGAGGCTCAGACGCCGCAGCACTGAGCCCGCTATGGGCCGATTACAAGCGCACCGAGGACATCGTTGCCGATATCCATCAACAGCAGGACGTACAGGTTCGGGCGTTACAGAAGTTTGACCAGTCGCTGGACAGTCTGGTGAGCCGGCCGGCGCAGAAGGTGTCGATGCTTGAAGATCATCAGGCGCAGAAGGTGTATTGACCGCAAAGAAGCCAGTACCGACGCTACAAATCCTTCAGACAAAAAAAGCCCCTGCATCTCACGATGCAGGGGCTTTTTCATTCAGCGCCGGATCAGGCCGGTTCAAGCTCGGTGTTTGCAGGTGCAACCACCGGTGCCTGGCCGCTGCTCAGCGCCACGTCGTTGAGCTCACGGTTGGCGACCGCATACATGGCGTAGTCGGTGCCGCTGGCGGCACGGATTTCCACCAGCATGGCGCGCCAGCGTTCGATCATCGCGGCATTCTGCTCCATCCACAGCGCCAGACGCGCTTCCACGTCCTGAGTACCGCCGCCCGCCTGCAGAACGGCGATGGTGATCGCGCGTTGCTGCCAGTCGACGTCGTCACGGAACGCTTCACGGGCCAGGGCCTGCCAGTTGTTTTCAACCGGCAAGGCGCTGATCTGCGAGATGTACCAGGTGATGTCCAGGGCACTGCCCACGGCGAAGTAGGCCTTGGCCACTTCCGCCGGATCCTGGCCAGTCACGTCGGCAGCCTCGATGATCGGCAGCAGCGTGTACAGGTGCGTCGTACCCGCCACCATACGCGCCAGCAGCTCCGGTACACCGGCGGCAACATAAGCCTGATAACGCTCCTGCCAGTTTTCGCGGATCTCGCCGCTGAGCAGTTCGTCGAGCTTCAGACCCAGCTCCTTCAGGTGCGGACCGAAGTGCGCGACGTCACGGGCAGCGTTCTGCTCGTTGCGACGGGCACGCAGGAACCAGCGCGTGGCGCGACGGCCCAGACGCATCAGCTCGTCCATCAGCTCCAGTTGCACGTCGGCGGAAACCTGATAGTCCAGGGCTTCGATCTGACGGAACCAGTGCGGGAGGTGGAAGATGTCGCGCACGATCACGTAAGCACCGGCCACGTTCGCCGGGGTCATGCCGGTCGACTCTTTCAGTCGCTGAACGAAAGTGATGCCCATGTGGTTGACCAGATCGTTGGCGATCTGGGTGCTGACGATCTCGCGCTTCAGGCGGTGACGACGCATGGCTTCGGCAAACTTGCTGACCAGGCTCGGCGGGAACGCCGTTTCCATGTCGCGGGTCAGGTAGTCATCATCCGGCACCAGCGAGTTGAGCAGCTGTTCCTTGAGGTCGATCTTGCTGTACGAGATCAGCACCGACAGCTCGGCGCGGGTCAGGCCATGGCCTTCGGCAACGCGCTCGGCCAGTTGCTCTTCGGTCGGCAGGAACTCGATGGCGCGATCCAGCTTGCCACGGCCTTCCAGGTCGCTCATCAGACGCTTGTACTCGGCGATCCGCGCGTAGGCACGGCGGGCCGCCAGGGACAGGGCCTGAGTCTGCTTGTAGTTGTTGCCCAGCACCAGGTTTCCGACTTCGTCGGTCATGCTCGACAGCAACTGGTTGCGTTGCTTGTCGGTCATGTCACCGGCCTGAGTCACCTCGTTCAGCAGGATCTTGATGTTCACTTCGTGGTCGGAGCAGTCCACGCCACCGGCGTTGTCGATGAAGTCGGTGTTGGAACCGCCGCCATTGAGACCGAATTCCACACGGCCCAGTTGGGTCATGCCGAGGTTACCGCCCTCGCCCACCACTTTGCAGCGCAGCTCGTTGCCGTTCACACGCAGCGCATCGTTGGCCTTGTCGCCGACATCGGCGTGGCTTTCGGTGCTGGCCTTGACGTACGTACCGATACCGCCGTTCCACAACAGATCCACCGGCGCCTTGAGCAGCGCGTTCAGCAGTTCGGTCGGGGTCAGCTTGTCGGCCTGGATGTCGAAGCGCGCTTTCATTTCCGGCGAGATGGCGATGCTCTTCGCGCTGCGCGAGAAGATGCCGCCGCCGGCGGACATGATGCTGGTGTCGTAATCCGACCAGGCCGAACGCGGCAGGTCGAACATGCGCTGACGCTCGGCGAAGCTCGAAGCCGGATCCGGATTCGGGTCGATGAAGATGTGCAGGTGGTTGAACGCCGCGACCAGTTGCAGCTTGTCGGACATCAACAGGCCGTTACCGAACACGTCGCCGGCCATGTCACCCACGCCGACCACGGTGACGCTGTCTTCCTGGACGTTGATGCCGCGCTCGCGGAAGTGACGCTGAACGCCCACCCACGCGCCCTTGGCGGTGATGCCCATTTTCTTGTGGTCGTAACCGGCCGAACCACCGGAGGCGAACGCGTCGCCCAGCCAGAAGCCGTAGTCGATGGCGATGCCGTTGGCGATGTCGGAGAAGGTTGCAGTGCCCTTGTCCGCTGCCACTACCAGGTACGGGTCATCGTCGTCATGACGCACGACGTTGGCCGGCGGCACCAGGGCGCCGTCCTTCAGGTTGTCGGTAATGTCCAACAGACCGGAGATGAAGATGCGGTAGCAGGCGATGCCCTCGGCCGCGATCTCGTCACGGCTGCCGCCCAGTGGCAGGCGACGCGGCAGGAAGCCGCCCTTCGCACCCACCGGCACGATGACCGAGTTCTTCACTTGCTGGGCTTTCACCAGGCCAAGGACTTCGGTACGGAAGTCTTCTTCACGGTCGGACCAGCGCAGACCGCCACGGGCCACGTTGCCGAAACGCAGGTGGACGCCTTCGACGCGTGGCGAGTAGACGAAGATTTCGAACTTCGGCACCGGCTTCGGCAGCTCTGGAATCGCGTGCGGGTTGAACTTGAAGCTGAAGTACGACTTGTTCTGACCGTTGGCGTCGGTCTGGTAGAAGTTGGTCCGCAGCGTGGCCTTGATCAGGTCCAGGTAACGACGCAGGATGCGGTCTTCGTTGAGCACCTGGACGTCGTCCAGCGCCGTCAGGATCGCTTGCTCCAGACGCAGTTGCTTGTCGTCCAGATCCTCGTTGCTCAGCTTGCGCGCCAGGTAGAAGCGGGTCTTGAACAACCGGGTCAGCTCACGAGCGATGTCGGTGTGGTTGTTCAGGGTGCTGGCGATGTAGCCGAGGTCGAAGCCCAGGCGGATCTGCTTCAGGTAGCGGGCGTAGGCACGCAGCAGCGCCACGTCGCGCCATGGCAGGCCGGCGGTCAGCACCAGACGGTTGAACGCATCGTTCTCGGCATCGCCACGGACGATGTGGACGAACGCGTCCTGCAGGGTGTCGTTGAGTTGCTGGATGTCCAGGTCCAGGCCTTCGGCAGCGGTGAAGGCAAAATCGTGGATCCAGAACTCGCGGCCATTGGTGTGGCGCAGGCGGTACGGGAACTCACCGAGCACCCGCAGACCGAGGTTTTCCAGGATCGGCAGAACGTCGGACAGGGCCAGCGGGGTATCGGCGTGATACAGCTTGCAGTGCAGCTCGCGCTGACCGGTCACCTGACCCAATGGCTGATAGAAGCTCATCACCAGCGGATTTTTTTCGCTCAGGCTGAGCAGGTGCTGCATGTCGACCACGGCCGAATGCGCGGCGAAACGCTCGCGGTAACCGGCCGGGAAGCCTTTCGGGAAGTCCGCCAGCACGTTGGTGCCCTGGGCTTCGCCGAAGTTTTCCACGGTCAGCGCGGTGTAGTCGTCCTGCCAGCTGCGGCAGGCCTGGATCACTTCGTTTTCCAGTTGCTGCGGGTCGATGTCGATGCGGTTTTTCGGGTCGACGCGCAGGATCAGCTGCACGCGCGCCAGCACGGACTCGGAGAAGAACGTCCAGAACTCGCAGTCGCTGGCCTTCAGGCGCTCCATCAGCACCTGCTGGATCTTCTGGCGAACTTCAGTGGAATAGATGTCACGCGGCACGTAGGCCAGGCAGTAGCAGAAGCGGCCGTACGGATCTTTGCGCAGGAACACGCGGATCTTGTTGCGCTCCTGGATCTGCACGATCGACATCACGGTGCTGAACAGCTCGTCGACCGGGGTCTGGAACAGGTCGTCACGCGGCAGCACTTCGAGCACCTGCGCCAGTTCCTTGCCCAGGTGAGCCTTGGCCTGGAAGCCGGAGCGGTGTTCGATTTCCTCGACCTTGCGACGGATGAACGGAATGCTCCGCACGCTCTCGCCGTACACCGACGAGGTGTACAGGCCCATGAAACGGTGTTCCTTGATGACTTTGCCGTTGGCGTCGATTTCACGGATCGACACGTAGTCCGGGTACGCCGGACGGTGGACGCGGCTCGGGTGCGCGGCCTTGGCGAAGGTCAGCAGCTTCGGTTCACGCAGGTAGGTGACGGCGTAGTCTTCGATGCGCGTTTCGTCATACGTCATGCCGGTACGCAGCAGCTTGGTCAGGCCGAGGAACGAATGCTGGTCGTACTCGATGTGGCCGCCATCGGCCTGATCGGAAACCACGAACTCTTCGTAGCCCAGGAAGGTGAAATGATTGTTCACCATCCAGTCGAGGAAACTCTTGATTTCGTTCTTCTCGTCGGCATCGACGGCGAACGCGCTGTTATCGAGCCCGGTGAGGATTTCCTGCACCTTGGCCTTCATCGGCTCGAAATCGGCGACCGCGACGCGGACTTCGGCAAGGACCTGCTCCAGTTCCTTGGTCAGCACATTCAGCTCGGCCGCGTTGGCGCAACGGTCGATTTCCAGGTACATCAGCGATTCGTGCTGAACGCCTTCGCCCGTGGTGCCCTTCGGCAGGATTTCCAGCAGCTCGCCCTTGTCGCCACGACGCACGCTCAGCACGGTGGTCTGCAGGGTGTGAATGCTGTAGCCGCGACGGTTCAGCTCGGTACGCACCGAGTCCACCAGGAACGGCAAGTCATGGTGCAGCACTTCGACCGCGGTGTGGGTCGACTGCCAGCCATGACGTTCGTAATCGGGGTTGTAGACGCGCACTTGCGGTTGCGCGTGATCGAAGCGCTCAAGCAGGCGCCACGCAGAAAGAGTACAGCCAGCGAGGTCGGAGAGGCGACGCTGGGTCAACTCGTCCAGGGAAATGATGCCGAAGAATTGTTCAGCGAACAGCGCCACTTGTGGCAGTGCCTGTTCACTGATGTGCTGCGCCAGTGCCGCTTGCAGTTGATGCTGGAAGTCGGCTTTGCTGGCTGCGGTGAAGAACGCCATCTGTGGTACTCCGCTTGGGCTTGTTATTGATGGAAAGCGTCACATGCAAAACCCCTTTCGGGGCGTTTCGTCGCCCTGTTCCTGATTCTCGGGCAGAGGAAACAGGGTGACAGGTGGGTGAAGCTGGACGAGACAATCAAGTCACATTCACCTTCCATGGATGGGCATCTGCAAAAACGACTGCCAGGTGCATCGACAATGCCTTTACGGGTGCCCATCCGTTGCGCAGCTTAAAGGCTGCGACAATGTGTCTGCTTGCGGTGCTGCGACATATTCGGTCATTGGCACGTAAACGGCGTCGAATGCATCGAACAACACTAGCAGTCGTTGAGGAAATTGGCCGGTTCAAAGGCCGATTTGCGGAACCGGCGTGCCAGAAGCGATGACCTGGCGTTACACATCCCGAAATGAAAACGCCCATGGCCGTTGCCGGACCATGGGCGCTCGAACCGGATCAGTCCGGCAGCTCTTCGAAAGCCCTGAATTTGCTGATGGTGGAGCAGTCGTAGCAGACGGTTCGCAGGATCATCTTGTCCATGCTGGCGTCGATGTTGGGGGAGTCGCATTCGCGGCAGAACAACTGATGATTGTCTGGGTCGGAGACGGACGGCGTGAACGGGTTGTAGCGTGCCGCCTGCTCCAGCCGGTCACGCTCCGCCTCGACGGCAATCTGTTGCTGGCGGACTTTGGCGCACTTCCCGCAATTGCACATCTCGCGCCTGCCCGCCTCGCGGCGGGCAACGGGGTCGGATGCGTAATAGCGATGTGCGCAACTTGCGCAGTTGTACACGTATCGCGAAACCGGCGTTCCTCTGGCCGGACGGCGCATCCACATCGGCCGATCACAATACGGGCAGGTCAGGTCCGCACTGACCATCGGCGGCAACACTTCCAGCACGCTGTTCAGCGTTGTCGGGAGGCCGAATTCGGCGATCAGTCCGGCTTTCTTTTCACCGCCGAGGTAACGCTGATAAAGCTGTTCGACCTGCGCCTCGGACAAATGCCGGATTTCTTCCGGCCATTCGAAATATTGAGTCATTGAAAGAGATCCTTTTTTTCATGATGGCAATCGCACTCCCTTGCGGTTGAACTACGGAATCTGGCGGCAAACGCGGGCTCAAACAAGCCCAAAACCGCTGAACGGCTGCGATTTTGTCGATTTCCCGATACCCTACCCGGAACAGGAAATATTCGTACCAGCCCGTCTGAAAAGTCTTTAAGAACAATCCCTCACAAACGCCGCTTAGCGGCGCCATCAGTCCTGATGCCCAAAAAGTGACCGCAAAATTCAACCTCAGGCATTGGAGAAATTCGCGCCCTATCCGTTTTTTCTCTCAAATGAGTTGCTCTCTGTACTCGTCGGTTACGGCGTACATAAAACCTATATAAAACAGAGCATTAGAAGAATCTAATCATTTCTTACAGACCAGCAGGATTTACCCCACACAATTATAAGAACATTTTCCTACAACGCAGTTTGTGCACTGTAGCGAGTAGTGCTATCAATATTTTCAAGTTACAAACTACCGCCCCCCCCCCAGAAACAAAAAGCCCAAAGGATTGGGCTTTCAACAGAAAGGAACCAACATGCCAGAAGACAACTTCCCGGGAATAATCACTTACGGCGACGGATCATGGGAAATATACCCTTTAAATCCAGGCAGGCTCCGTGACGACATCCGCAAGAACTACCCTCTCGGCAATCCAATGCATGGATTTACCCTGGCCATCGAAAACGACTATCTCACCCGCACGCAAAATCTTGAGCAAGACTTACAGATAGAATTAAACGCTGCAGAAAGCACCTCCCCACCATTCACAACGAGTTCACCGGAGGCATGGCTAAACAGAGCGATCAACGTAGTCAATGAGCTATTGTTTCAAAAAAACGCAAACCTTCAAAAACAGCTTAGAACCGCTCAAGAATCAAAACAGCATGCAAAGCTGCAAGCCACTTACGACTCAATAATTTCGCAAAAGCAAATAGCAAGCCTTCAAGACAGGCAAACCAGACTCTATGCTGAAGTCGCCCGGCGCCAAGCCGAAGCTCTAGCGCTACAGCAGGCAGCTGAAGCACAACGACAAGCACAAGAACAGGCTCGCCTCGCTGCACTTGCAGAAGCCAAACGACTCGACGACGAAAAGGCTGCCGCAGCAGAAAAAGCACGACAACTCGATGATTACAAACGCAGCGTGGCCTACGTCGCCGACGCAAACAAATACATCCTGGAGAAGTACGGCGCAAACCTGCACCAAGTGGTGACTGATCTTCAAAAAGACATTTCAGGCAAAAAGATTCGCAGCTACAGCGAGGCCATGCAGACCTTCGAGCAGGTGCGGACCAACCCGAATGCAAGGCTCAGCCCGCAGGATACCCGCGCGGTGGTGGACGCATTGAATGCGCTGGACAAGGCGACCTACATGGACAACGTCAATCGACTGGCCAAGGGGTTTGGCGTGACCGGCAAAATAGTGCAGGCACACTCGGTAATCGAGAAGACGGTCATTGGCTTCCGTGACGGTGACTGGAAGCCTTTGATGCTGGAGTTGGAAAGTATTGCTGCGGGAATGGGGGCAGGCGCCATACTGGCTGGTGTTATCGCAATGCATGCCCAAGCCTTCGCAGTCAGCATCCCTGGCATCGTTATAGTGGGCCTACTGGTTGCCGCTGTAGCCTCCTATCTGGATGCCAAAAAAGTAGAAAGAATAAACATTATCCTCCTTGACCAGCTCAATTCCGCATCATCCACATAACCGATGCCGCAGGATTGGGTTCAACCGACTCAATCCTGCAGCACAAAAAAAACATGCATATCCAGGAGCCCTGAATGTATAAAAAAAGCCCAAGAGATATCCGCCCGTTATTGGCGAACATCTTATTTTGCACCCCAATTTTTCTTATATGCTTCATCCTGCCCGCACATCCACAAACCGCCCTGGACATTGCCATCGACAATCTCCTGGATGACCAGCTATTTGGACTAACTGGCTTTTGGTCATCTTTATTTCCTTTCAACTCAAAAGCCGCTGCAAACTATGTAGCAATATTCGGCCCACTGCTCGCCGTCTTTTCGATCTACACAACCCTCACAACAGAAACAGACCCAAAGCAACTCGAGAGCGTCACACTTAAGCGTTATCTGGCCATTTCCATCGGAGGAACTTTATTCTTTATTTTTTTGGCGTGTACTTTCTATCTTGAATCAGACGACCTCGGAACACGCACCGGAAAGTACGGCAACCTATTTGGCGCCAACGTCTTGTTCTTCTCCATCCACCACTCCCTCATGTCTTTCCTATTGTTTTTCATAGCCCCCCTTTTCACATACTCCTTCTATTACTCTATTCCACGACTTTTCATAAAACGATGGCTGTGCAAGAGACAAAAAATGAAGATGTAGCGGCAGATTTTTCTCCAGACTGGCAAAATAACGTTTTTTTCGTCGCGCCATCGCGTCCCCGCCCACCCAGGACTTCCCCCCATGCAAATGACCACCGACCTTTTGATCGTCAACCCGTGCGACGACGAGGAAGACAACATGGCCATGCTTTGCTGCCACAGCAAGAAAGGCGAAATGTTTCTGATGAGCCGTTATCCGGACGAAGACGAGCTGGAAATCACCCTGGACGGCGAGCCTTCAACGCTGGACGGCGTCAAGGCCACATTGACCGCCACCCTGCTGAAAATCGAAATCGCAGCGGCGGATGCTGATGCCCTGAACGGGGATGATGTGCTGGAGATCACGTTCAACCCGGACATGGTCGATCTGGCCGAGGTTGAGGAAACCCTGAAAAACATTCTTGACGGGACCGGGACCTTCATCAGCCAGATTTGATGGGGCCTGAACTGGCGCCTTCGCGAGCAAGCTCGCTCCCACAATGGATCGTGTTTCCCTGACAGAACGCGGTCACGTTGGGAGCGAGCTTGCTCGCGAAAGGCCCCGAAAGAACACCGCACCTCCCCCGCCCTACAAATTTCCAACAATTACCCCAGTCATTTCCCGCACTTTGCGCAAAATGCCGTTAGTCGCCACCCCCTGCGATGGATTAAAGTAACGCCCCCAGCCCCGGCGTTATTCGAACGCCTCGGCCACCCTTTCCAGGAACAGTCATCGATGGAACATCGTGAAGCGCTGCTGGCGCTGCGAACCTTTCTTTCAACGCAGATTCTCGGCCAGGAAAAACTCATCGAGCGCTTGCTCATCGCCCTGCTCGCCGACGGCCACATGCTGGTCGAGGGCGCTCCGGGTCTGGCCAAGACCAAAGCGATCAAAGAACTCGCCGAGGGCATCGAAGCCCAGTTCCATCGCATCCAGTTCACCCCCGACCTGCTGCCGGCGGACATCACCGGCACCGAAATCTATCGCCCGGAAACCGGCAGTTTCGTGTTCCAGCAAGGTCCGATCTTCCACAACCTGGTGCTGGCGGACGAAATCAACCGTGCCCCGGCCAAGGTGCAATCGGCGCTGCTCGAAGCCATGGCCGAGCGTCAGGTCAGCGTCGGGCGCAGCACCTATGAACTGTCGCCGCTGTTTCTGGTGATGGCCACGCAAAACCCGATCGAGCAGGAAGGCACCTACCCGCTGCCGGAAGCCCAGCTCGACCGTTTCCTGCTGCACGTCAAGATCGGCTTCCCCGACGCCGCCGTCGAACGGCGCATCCTGCAACAGGCGCGCGGCGAGGCTCTCAACGGCGAAACCAAACCCGAACGCCGGGTCAGTCAGCAGGCGATTTTCGCCGCGCGCAAGGAAATCCTCGGTTTGTACATGGCGGACGCCGTGGAGGAATACCTGGTGCAACTGATCATGGCCACGCGCAACCCGGCCAAGTTCGATCCGGAAATGGCCGAATGGATCGCCTACGGCGCCAGTCCGCGCGGTTCGATCGCCCTCGACCGTTGCGCCCGCGCCCATGCCTGGCTGGCCGGACGCGATTTCGTCAGCCCTGAAGACATTCAGGCCGTGCTGTTCGACGTGTTGCGTCACCGCATCATTCTGTCGTTTGAAGCCGAAGCCGCCGGCATTGACCAGGATCGGGTGGTGCAACGGATTCTCGACGTCGTAGCCGTCGCTTGACCCCCATGAACGCCTCCCTGCCGTCCGAACCGGGCATTCGCGTCAGCCTCGCCGAGCTGATCGAGATGCGTCACCGTGTGCGCGAAGTGCAGTTGTTTTCCACCCCGAGCCAGCGCAGCCCGCTGATCGGCCTGCATCACTCGAAATTCCGTGGCCGAGGCGTGGACTTTGATCAGGTGCGGGTCTATCAAGCCGGCGACGATGTGCGCACCATCGACTGGCGGGTGACCGCGCGCACCCAGGAGCCGCACACCAAGCTGTTCCATGAAGAGCGCGAACGGCCGATTTTCATCATGGTCGAGCAGAGCCGGCGGCTGTTTTTCGGTTCGGGGCTGATGTTCAAGTCGGTGCTGGCGGCGCAGGCGGCGGCGCTGATCGGCTGGGCCGCGCTGGGCCATAATGACCGCGTCGGCGGGCTGGTCTTCGGCGACAACGAGCACTATGAAATCAAGCCGCGTCGCAGCAAGCAGAGCCTGTTGCAGTTGCTCAATCGGCTGGTGCGGGTCAATCAATCGCTGCACGCCGAGCGCGAGCAGGATCGCGATGCGTTCGGCGTGGCGCTGCGCCGCGCGCGGGAAGTCCTGCGACCGGGCAGCCTGGTGATCGTGATTTGCGATGAGCGCGCGCTGTCCGACAGCGCCGAGCAGCAACTGAGCCTGCTGTCGCGTCATTGCGACCTGTTGCTGCTGCCGCTGTCCGATCCACTGGATCATGCCCTGCCCGCCGCCGGGCTGCTCAGATTCGCCGAACGTGGCGCACAACTGGAACTCGACACCCTGAATTTCGACCTGCGCCAGACGTACCGCGCCCAGGCCGAAGCGCGTATCGCCCGCTGGGAGTTGCTCGCGCAGAAACTGCGGGTGCTGCTGATGCCCCTGAGCACCCAGAGCGAAATGGTCGAGCAGATGCGCGAGTTCCTTAACCCGCAACGTCCGGGGAAAGGTCGATGAACGGCCTCGAACAACTGCAACCGCTGATTTCGCCGCCACCGATCGCCTTCTGGCCGCCGGCACCGGGCTGGTGGCTGCTGCTGTTGTTGCTGCCGCTGATCGGTATTGGATTGTGGCGCCTGCGCCGGTTCATTCCGCTCAAGAAAAAGCCGATCGTGCGCGCCGAGCAACCGCTCGACCCGGTGCGCATCGCTGCACTCGCCGAACTGGCGCAGATGCCCAAACCCTACGACGGCGCTCCGGCCGGGGCCTGGCTGCAACAGCTCAATGGCCTGCTCAAGCGCCTGTGCCGCACCCACTACCCTTACAGCCAGAGCCACACCCTCAATGGCCGCAAGTGGCTGGCGTTTCTCGATAACCGCTGCCCCGCCGCCGGCCTGACCCGCTGGATGGTGCTGGTCGAAGGCGCCTACAAGCCCGAGTGCAAACTGGACGACAAGGCCATCGCCGGCCTGACCCAAGCGGTCGACACCTGGATCCGCAAGCATGTTTGAGTTCGCCTGGCCGTGGATATTTCTGCTGGTGCCGCTGCCGTGGCTGATGCGCCTCGTGCTGCCGGTGGCCGACAGCGGCGAGCCGGCGCTGAAAGTCAGTTTTCTCGGCGACCTCGAAGGCCTCGCCCGCCGTCGCGCCCGCGCCAACCTGCCGGCGTGGCGGCAGCAGACGCCGTTCATTCTGTTATGGCTGTTGCTGCTGATCGCCGCCGCCCGCCCGCAATGGCTCGGCGAGCCTCTACCGATTGCCGCCAGTGGCCGTGATTTGCTGGTGGCGGTGGACGTGTCCGGCTCGATGGATTTCCCCGACATGCAATGGCAGGACGAAGAGGTCAGTCGCCTGTCGCTGGTGCAGCATCTGCTCGGTGATTTTCTGGAGAGCCGCGAGGGCGACCGGGTCGGCCTGATCCTGTTCGGCAGCCAGGCGTACCTGCAAGCACCGCTGACCTTCGACCGACGCACCGTGCGCGTGTGGCTCGATGAAGCGCGGATCGGCATCGCCGGCAAGAACACCGCCATCGGCGACGCCATTGGCCTGGCCCTGAAACGCCTGCGCATGCGCCCCGCCCAGAGCCGGGTGCTGATTCTGGTCACCGACGGGGCGAACAATGGCGGCGAAATCGATCCGCTGACCGCAGCAAGGCTGGCCGCCAATGAAGGGGTGAAAATCTACCCGATCGGTATCGGTGCCGATCCCGAGGAAAGCGGCGCCACCGCGTTGCTCGGCGGCAATCCGACCCTCGACCTCGACGAACCGGCCCTCAAGGCCATCGCCGACGCCACCGGCGGCCGCTATTTCCGCGCCCGTGACGGCAAAGAGTTGCAAGCGATCAAGGACACCCTCGATCAACTCGAGCCGGTGACCCAGCAACCGACCCAGGCCCGCCCGGCCCAGACGCTGTATCAATGGCCGCTGGCCTTGGCCCTGCTGCTGAGCCTGTTGCTGGTCGCTCGTGAATTGTGGCCGGACAACCCCTTGCAACGGCTGTTCACCAAGGAGCTGTATCTGCAAAGCCCCCTGCCTGACTGGCGCGCCCGCCTCAAGCGCTTGCGCCTGCGGAGGCGTCGATGATCGCCCTCTGGCCGCACTGGTTCCGTCCCTGGTGGTTGCTGCTGTTGCCGCTGCTCGGCTGGCTGATCTGGCAACTCTGGCACCGACAGAAACGCGCCGGGCGCTGGCAGATGATTTTGCCGCCAGCCTTCCACGCCGCCCTGCTCAGCGGCGGCAGCGGTCGCGACAGCAAATTGCCGTGGATCGCCCTCGGCCTGGCCTGGGTGCTGACCCTCGTCGCGCTGCTCGGGCCGAGCTGGGAACGGGTCGAACAGACCAGCCAGAAACCCGCCGACCCGCTGGTGGTGGTGCTGGAACTGACCCCGGAAATGCTCGCCACCGACTCGCCGCCCACGCGCCTGGAGCAGGCCCGGCGCAAGCTGTTCGACCTGTTGCAGGCGCGCAGCGATGCGCAGACCGCCATCGTCGTCTACGCCGGCAGCGCCCACACGCTGGTGCCGCTGTCGGACGACCTGGCGACCAGCCGCAACCTGCTCGATGCGCTGAAACCGTCGCTGATGCCGGAAAACGGCCATCGCGCCGATCTGGCGGTGAACAAGGCGCTGGCCCTGCTCAAACAGGGCTCGTTGGGTCAGGGGCGGATCCTGCTGATCGGCTCGTCGCTGTCGGAACAGGAGCGCCAAGGCATTCGTCATGCGCTGGGCGGGCAATCGGCGCAGTTGCTGATGCTCGGCATCGGCACCGCCGAAGGCGCACCGATTGCCCAGGAGGACGGCAGCTTCCTCAAGGACGCCCAGGGTGCGATCCGCGTGCCGCAACTCGACAGCCCGGGTCTGAACGCCTTCCTCAACGCGGTCGGCGGTGAATATCGTGCCGCGCGGCTGGATGAGTCGGACCTGCGCACCCTGGGTCTGCTCGATGGCCCGCACAGCTTGCGCAGCGACGGCCAGACCCTGCGCCTCGACACCTGGGCCGATCAGGGTTACTGGCTGCTGTTGCCGCTGTTGCTGCTCGCCGCGTGCGCCGGGCGGCGTGGCTGGCTGTTCTGCCTGCCGCTGCTCTTTTGTCTGCCGCAACCGAGCTACGCTTTTGACTTCGAAGACTTGTGGCTGCGCCCCGATCAGCAGGGTTTGCACTTGCTCAAGCAGAAGCGCCCGGCCGAAGCCGCGCAACACTTCGAAGATCATCAGTGGCAAGGGGTGGCGTTGTACGAGGCCGGCGACTACAGTGGCGCCGCCCAGCGTTTTGCCGAAGGCAGCGACGCCCGCTCCCACTACAATCGGGGCAATGCGCTGGCGAAAAGCGGCGAGCTGGAAGCGGCGATCGACGCCTATGAACAGGCCCTGGAACTGCAACCGGATTTACGCCCGGCGCAGACCAACAAGGCCCTGGTGGAAACCCTGCTGAAGCAGAAAAACGCGCCGCCACCCGCCGAGCCACAAACCCAGGCAGCGCAGCAGAATGTGCCGGGCGACGAACCGCCGCCCGCGACCGCGCCGCCCCCGGCGGTCAAGAGTGAAAGCCAGAGCGAGGCACCGCCGGAGTCCGCCAGCGAACCGCCGCCGCCCCCCCCGCCGCAGCCAGGCCCCGACGAAATCCCGAACAGCGCGGCGGCGGAAGAACAGAACAGCGGCCCGATGCTGCACCCCGACGGGGACAACCTCGAAGGCGAACAGCGCCAGGCACTGGAACAATGGCTGGGCAAGATCCCGGACGATCCGGGCGAATTGCTGCGACGTAAATTCTGGTACGAACAGCAACAACATCAGGATCAGGAAAACACTCGATGACCCGCTTCACCGCTCTCTTGCTGCCCCTGCTGATCTGCACGGCCTCCGCCCAGGCGACCGAGCTGACGGCCAGCGTGGATCGCAGTCGCCTGAACTCCGGCGAGACGGTCGAACTCACCCTCGAATCCAGCGATGTCACGCAATTCGGCAAACCGGATCTGACCCCCCTCGAGCCTTTTTTCGAAGTGCGCGGCACGCGGCAAGTCAACCAGCTCAACTCGCTGAACAATGAAAACCACGCCACCACCCGCTGGATGATCACTCTGCTGCCCAAACAGAACGGCAGCGTGGTCATCCCGTCGTTGCAACTGGGCGAGGCACACAGCCAGCCGATTACCGTGCAGGTCGTCGAAAGCGCCTCCATCCAGGGCCAGAACACCCGCGACCCGGTGTTCATCGAGTCCAGCCTCGACCAGACCAGCGTCTACGTGCAGGCCCAGGCGATCCTGACCCTGCGTGTCTACCACTCGGTGTCGCTGTACGACGACAGCAGCCTGAGCCCTTTACAGATCAGCGACGCGCGTGTCGAGCCACTGGGCGAGATGCGCACCTACGAGAAAGACATCAACGGCGTGCGCCACGGCGTGATCGAGATGCGCTACGCGATCTATCCGCAGCACAGCGGTTTGCTGACCGTTCCTGTGCAGACCTTCACCGCCACCGGCGTCGATACCCAGTCAACCCAGGACAGCAATTCCCAGGGACCGAAACCGGGCAAGCTGATGCACATCAGCTCCACGGAAATCGCCCTGACGGTCAAACCCAAACCGATGACCTACCCCAACGATGCGCCCTGGCTGCCGGCCCGCAGCCTGAGCCTCGAAGAGAGCTGGAACCCGGAGCCTGATCACATTCAGGTCGGCGACTCGCTGACCCGCAGCCTGACGCTCAAGGTCGAAGGCCTCGCCGGTTCACAACTGCCGGCCTTGCCGGCCACCGAGGCCAACGGCCTGCGCCGCTATCCGGATCAACCGGTGCTGACCAATCAAAGCACCGACCGGGGTCTGGTCGGCAGCCGTGAAGAACGCGAAGCGCTGGTGCCGAGCCGCAGCGGCTCGATCGAATTGCCCACGGTGGACGTGGTGTGGTGGAACACCTTCGAAGACCATCTGGAACACAGCAGCCTGCCGGCGCGTACCCTGCAAGTGGCGAACAACCCGAGCCTGCAGGTCGACACCCCGGCCGGCAGCCTGCAACCGGGCAACAGCGCCGACCTCGAAGCGCTGTGGTGGTGGAAACTCAGTACGCTGGTCCTCGCCTGCACCACCCTGCTCGGCTTCGGCCTGTGGTGGCGCGCACGCTGGCAACCGGCGATCCTGCGCGCCGCGCAAACCGGCCCGAGCCCGCGCACCCTGATGGACGACATCAAACGCGCCAGCCAGGCCAACGACCCCCACGCCACCCGCCAGGCCCTCGACGCCTGGGCGCGCCAGCAGCCGGAAACCCTGGCGGATATGGCGGCGCGCTTCGTTCCACTGTCCGACGCTCTCGACGGGCTGAACGGGGCGCTGTACAGCGAAACCGGCCAGCACTGGCAAGGCGAAGACCTGTGGCGGGCCATCCGCACGATCCCCACCGCCGAGCGGGTGCAGGACCCGACAGGCGACAGCGGCCTGCCGCCGCTTTACCCCAAATAAGCAAAAAATCGCAGCCTGCGACAGCTCCCGCACCGATCCGTGGGACGCGCCGGAGGCTGCGATCTTGCAAGACACCCAGCAACCCCTTCCGATTGCCAGTAAACTCTCCCCTCTTTCGCCGCCCTTCATCTCTCGCGGCCATCACCTCTTTTTGTTGCGGAGTCAGCCTTGCGTCTGTTTCACACCTCCGACTGGCACCTTGGGCAGAACCTGCACGGCCAGGAGCGCGATTTCGAGCACGCCTGCTTTCTCGAATGGCTGCTGCGCCAACTGAAACTGGCGCAGCCGGACGTGCTGCTGATCGCCGGTGACATCTTCGACACGGTCAACCCGCCGGTCAAAGCCCAGGAACGCCTCTACGACTTCATCGTCAACGCCCACGAGCAGCAGCCATTGCTGACCATCGTGATGATCGCCGGCAACCACGATTCCGGCTCGCGCATCGAGTTGCCCGCGCCACTGATGCGCCGCTTGCGCACGCATGCCCTTGGCCGGGTGTTGTGGCTGGATGACGGCCAGCTCGACGCCGAGCGCCTGTTGCTGCCGCTGCCCGATGCCAGCGGTGAAATCGCCGCGTGGTGCCTGGCGCTGCCGTTCCTGCGTCCGGCCGAGGTGACCGGCGCCCATCTGGGCGATGACTACCTCAGGGGTATCGGCCAGGTTCACGAATGGTTGGTCGCAGCGGCCAATGCCAAGCGCAAGCCAGGCCAGGCGCTCGTCGCCATCAGCCACGCGCACATGGCCGGCGGTTCGGTGTCCGAGGACTCCGAGCGCAGCCTGATCATCGGCAATGCCGAGGCGCTGCCTGCCAGCCTGTTCGGGCCGAGCATCAGTTACGTCGCCCTCGGCCATTTGCACAAGCCGCAGAAGGTCAACGGCGAAGAACGCATCCGCTACAGCGGCTCGCCGATTCCCTTGTCGTTTTCGGAAATCGGCTATCAGCATCAGATCCTCGACATCACCCTGGACGGCGAAACCCTGGTCAGCGTCGAACCGAAACTGATTCCCCGCGCGGTCAATCTGCAACGTCTCGGCCCTGCGCCATTGGCGGAGATTCTGCTGCAACTGGCGGATCTGCCGAACATCGATCTGCTGGCCGAAACCCAGCGCCAGCCATGGCTCGAAGTGCGGGTGCGCCTCGATGAGCCGCAACCGGATCTGCGTCATCAGGTCGAAAGCGCGCTGCAAGGCAAAGCCGTGCGGCTGGTGCGCATCGCCGCCGAGTACGCCGGCAATCGCGGGGCGGACGGCAGCGACGACGCCAGCGCGCTGATCGAACTCGACCAGCTCACCCCGCAGGAATTGTTCAGCCGTGCCTGGCTGGACAACTACGGCAACGAGGTCGATGAACAGACCCTCAAGGATTTCGCCGAACTGCTGCAAGACGTGCAAATGGAGGGCGAGCAGCCATGAAGATTCTCGCCATTCGCTTGAAAAACCTTGCCTCGCTGGCCGGGCCGTTCGAGATCGACTTAACCGCCGAACCGCTGGCGAGCGCCGGTCTGTTCGCGATCACCGGCCCGACCGGCGCCGGTAAAAGTACCCTGCTCGATGCCTTGTGCCTGGCGTTGTTCGGCGCGGTGCCACGGCTGAACAACACCGGGCGTGACGCCAAGGTGCCGGATGCCGACGGTGAAATCGCCACCGGCGACCCGCGCACCTTGCTGCGTCGCGGCACCGGCGAAGGCTTTGCCGAGGTGGATTTTGTCGGCGTCGATGGCCGCCGTTATCGCGCGCGCTGGGAAGCCAATCGCGCCCGGGAAAAGGCTGCCGGCAAGTTGCAGGCCAGCCGCCAGAGCCTGCGCGACATCGACCAGGATCAATTGCTGGCGAGCCAGAAAGGCGAGTACAAGACCCAGCTCGAAGCCGCGCTGGGGCTGAACTTCGAACAGTTCACCCGCGCCGTGCTGCTGGCCCAGAGTGAATTCAGCGCGTTCCTCAAGGCTGACGACAACGACCGCAGCGAACTGCTGGAAAAACTCACCGACACCGCGCTCTACACCCGCCTCGGCCGCCGCGCGTTCGACAAAACCAAAGAGGCCCGCGAAGCGCACAAGCAGTTGCAGGATCAGGCCACCGGCGTCACGCCCCTGGCCCCTGAGGCCCGCGCCGAACTCGACGAGCGCTTCAACGCCGCCCGACAACAATTGACATTGCAACAGGCGCAACTCAAACAGATCGAGCAGCAACACGACTGGCTCAAGGAACTGCTGCGCCTGCAAGACACGCAACAAGCCGCCGCCGAGCAACTGCGCAGTGCCCAACAGCAATGGCAGGGCCTGGCCGGCGAGCGTCTGAAGCTGACCCGGCTGGAGCAACTGGGCCCGCAGCGACATCAGTTCGCCCGCAAGCACGAACTCGACGCGCTGCTGACTCCGCTGGCCGCGCAGATTGCCGCACACACCCGGCAACATGGGGAACTGAGCGAACGTCAGACGCAACTTGCGCAAAGCCTCGACACGGCAAAAGCCGCCCTGAGCGACGCGCAACAGCAACACTCGGACAATGCGCCGCTGCTGCGCCAGGCCTTCGAAGAGCAAAGCACCCTCGCCCGCCTCGCCAAGGACGCAACGGTCAGCGCCGAAGCCAGAGCCGGCGCGGAACAGGCCTGCGGCGAAGGACAAAACACCATCGGTGCCTTGCAGGAAAAGCAGACTCTGGTCGCTGAACGCCTGCAACGCATCGCCGCCGAGCTTGAGCAAAGCAGCCATCTGGCGCCGTTGAGCGATGCCTGGAATGCCTACCGTGATCGTCTGCAACAACTGATGCTGATCGGCAATCGCCTGAACCAGGGCCAGACCGAACTGGCAAGCCTGGAACAGAACGCCACCCGCAGCGCCGAAGCGCTTGCCACGCAAAAGCAACAACTTGAAGTGCTGTTCCAGGAGGCCGGTGCCGAACCGGATGCGGTCGCCGAACAGATCGGGATCCTCGGCACGCTGTTGCAGGACAACCGCAAGCAACTGCGCGCAATCGAAGACCTGACGCGCCTGTGGGCCAGCCAGCAGGAGCTGGAAAAACGCGGCGCCGACCTGCAACTGCGCTTGGTCACCGCGCAGCAAGAGCGTGATCGCCTGACGCAGGACGGGGTGAAAACCAAGGCTGAACTGGCCGTCGCCGAACAGACCCTCAACGTCACCCGCGAACTGCTGGAGCGTCAGCGACTGGCCCGCAGTGCCAGTGTCGAAGAGCTGCGCGGGCAATTGCAGGACGACCAGCCGTGCCCGGTCTGCGGCAGCAACGAGCATCCGTATCACCAGCCGGAAGCCTTGCTGCAAAGCCTCGGTCGTCACGACGAAAGCGAGCTGACCCAAGCGCAGCAGGCAGTTGATCAGCTCAAGGAAAAACTCGCCGAACTGCGCGCCGAAGTCGGCGGCGTCATCGCCCGGCAAAAGGAACTGCTGCAACAACAGGAACAGTTGAGCGCCCAGCAACAGGCCCTGGCGCCAAGCCTCGACGCTCACCCACTGGCGGCGCAGCTGTTGAATCAGGACGCCGACAAGCGTGGCGCCTGGCTTACCCGGCAAAACGAGCAATTGAACCAGAGCATCAGCCAGGACGAGCAACGTCAAAGCGCCCTGCTCACCCTGCAAGAGGACGCCGCGCGCCTGACCCAGCAACTGCGCCAGGCGGAAACCGCTCATCAACAGGCGGCGCAGCACCTGAGCAATCAGCAGCGCGAACTCGACAGCGACCGTCTGCGACTCGACGAAGAACTCACCGCGTTCGGCAGCCTGCTGCCAGCGGAAACGATAGAAGCCTTGCGCCTTGAACCGTCCGCGACCTTTATTCAGCTCGACCGGCAGATCGCCGAGCGCCTGGCGCAAGTCGATCAGCAAAAGGAAGAACTGGCCGAACAGCAACAACGTCAACAGACGCTGGAGAAGGAACAGGATCGCCAGCTCAGCCGCGTGCAGCAGCTGCAAAGTGCCGAGCAGCAATTCAGCGCGCTCGCCGAGCAGCAACAGGCCAGCCAACAGAAACTCGCGCAGTTGCTCGGCGATCACAGCAGCGCCGAGCATTGGCAGCAGCAACTGGAGCAGGCCGTGGAGCAGGCGCGCACGGCCGAATCCACAACCACTGAGCAATTGCAGAACACTCGTACCCAGCTAGTGCAAATCGCCACCGAACTCAAGGCACAGCAAGAGCGCTTGCAGGCGCTGGAAAGCGAAGCGCATGACCTCGTCGGCAAGATCAGCGACTGGCGCGCCCGGCATCCCGAACTGGACGACGGCGGCCTCGAAGACCTGCTGCGGGTCGATGACGAGCAAGTCGCTGAGCTGCGCCAGCGTTTGCAACTCAACGAAAAAGCCGTCGAACAGGCCACGGTGCTGGTGCAGGAGCGCGACCAGCGTCTGCTCGATCATCAGGCCCAGCACAACGGCAACCTCGACGCCGAACAACTCGCCGGCGCCCTCGCCGAATTGCAGAACCAATGTGCGGTCAGCGAGCAGCAATGCGCCGAACTGCGAGCCGAGCAAGCCGAAGATCAGCGTCGGCAGAACGCCAATTCGGCACTGGCGCAACAGATCGCCGATGCGCATGCCGAGTACCTTCGCTGGGCGCGGCTCAATGCGCTGATCGGTTCGGCCACCGGCGACGTGTTCCGCAAGATCGCCCAGGCCTACAACCTCGACCTGCTGGTGCATCACGCCAACGTGCAATTGCGCCAACTGGTCAAACGCTATCGCCTGAAACGCGGCGGCAGCATGCTCGGCCTGCTGGTGATGGACACCGAAATGGGTGATGAACTGCGCTCGGTGCATTCACTGTCCGGCGGTGAAACCTTCCTGGTCTCGCTGGCCCTGGCACTGGGTCTGGCATCGATGGCGTCGAGCACGCTGAAGATCGAATCGCTGTTTATCGACGAAGGTTTCGGCAGCCTCGATCCGGAATCCCTGCAACTGGCGATGGACGCCCTCGACGGCTTGCAGGCCCAGGGCCGCAAGGTCGCGGTGATTTCCCACGTTCAGGAAATGCACGAGCGAATCCCGGTGCAGATTCAGGTGCAGCGTCAGGGCAATGGCTTGAGCACGCTGGAGGTGAAATGAACACGCTGTATTCCTTCCGCCGCTGCCCATACGCCATGCGCGCGCGGATGGCGCTGCGTTATTCGGGCGTGGCGGTGAGCATTGTCGAGGTGAGCCTCAAAGCCAAACCGGCCGAGATGCTGGCGATCTCGCCCAAAGGCACGGTGCCGGTGCTGGATGCGAGTGGTCAGGTGATCGATGAAAGCCTGGAAATCATGCGTTGGGCGCTGGCGCAGAACGATCCGCAGGACTGGTTGTTTGGCGGTGACTCACGGATTGCCGAGCTGATTCAGGAGAACGACCAGGTGTTCAAGGTGCACCTGAATCGCTACAAATACGCCGAGCGTTATCCCGAGCAGCCGATGGAAACTTATCGCGCCGAGGGCGCCTTGTTCCTGCACAAGCTGGATGCGTTGCTCGAGGGTCGTGACTACTTGCTGACCGATCATCCGAGCCTCGCCGATGTGGCGCTGCTGCCCTTCGTCCGGCAGTTCGCCCATGTCGATCGCGAGTGGTTTGCGCAGACGCCTTACGTGCGGTTGCAGGTTTGGTTGCAGCGGTTCCTGGAGTCCGAACTGTTCACCGCCATCATGAAAAAATGATTCAGGCGAGAACCGCGCACATGCCGATTGCCGAGCAATCCACTTCGAACGAACCGAGAAAACTGCTGGGGGTTTTCACCGGTGGGTTGCCGGCCAGCAGCCCCAGCGCATTGGCCCGTTCAATGTTGTGCGCGATGCTGTGATTGGCTTCGATGGCGCGGGCCAGTCCGCCGGCCGAGCCCAGGCTTTGGCCTAACAACGACGAGCCATTGGTCATGAATGCCAGAGCGGCGATGACCCAGAGTCTGTAGCCTTTCATGCTCCGCCGACTCCCGCGAGTTCAGCCCGGTCCATCGCTGCGTTTTGCGAGCGAAGTTCGAACTGGATACCGGGATGTGCAACCTGGATCGGCGCGTCGAAGCTGTGTTGCGATTGGGATGAGAGGCTGACGAACAGCACCATGACCAGGTACAGACCGATGGCCAGGTAGGCGCCGCGTTTGGCAGAAGCGATGATTGAACTGGCCATGATGATCTCCGTGGACATGTTTCGATGTGCACAGGATCAATCAGAAAAGCCTGGGTAACCACTCAGCGTTTCCCATAGTAAGCATCAGCTTCGTTGATCATTAAGCCGGTCTATTTCAGCCTTTGATAAAACTGATGAGACAAACAATGCGGGAGCCGGATTTGCCCGCTCCCGCAGTTTTGTGACAGGCACAAAAAATGCCGCAGGCTGCGATCTTTTGAGCTTGATCTTCGCGAGCAAAAATCAAATTCAAAAGATCGCAGCCTTCGGCAGCTCTTGCAGGGGCAGGCGTAACGCTCAGTGTTGAGCTTTGTGATCCAGAGCCGCGTAGAAGTTGGCGCTCTGTTGCAGGTATTTCTGGGTGTAGCTTTGGGTGTGGGATTTTTTGCTGCTGATTTCAACGCTGGCACTGGCTGGCAGCGCCACGGTGGCGGAAATGGCGGAAGCGGCAATGATGGAGAAGAGATTGAAGTTCATGGCGGTAACCCTCGTGTTCAGTTTGGCTTGCTTTGCCCGGTTGGGCCGTGAAGCAAACTTAACGCTCGAGGGTTGCTCGCTTGAAATGCTTTGAAACGTTAGCTGTTATCAGCAAAATTAATACAACGCAGCAGGCCCCGTAAACCGGGGCCTGCGACTCATTGACGCAGGAAAAACTTCAGGTCGCTCGGGGCGTCCATCGGCAGTTTTTGCACGGTTTTGCCCAGCAGACCGGACTTGGCGTCACGCTCGACCACCACAATCTGGTTGCTCTTCTGGTTGGCGATCAGCAGGAATTTGCCGCTCGGATCGAGGCTGAATTCCCGTGGGTGATCACCTTCCACCGAACGCCGTTGCAGCTCTTTGAGATGGCCGGTGGCCGGGTCGATGGCGAAGGTCAGCAGTTGATTGGCGGTGCCACGGTTGCTGACGTAGAGGAATTTACCGTCAGCGGACGCATGCAACGCGGCGGCGGCTTTGTCCGAGGTCGGCTGGCCGGCGGCCAGATCGACCATTTGCGTCTGGGTCAGCACGCCGTCGTGATAATCGAAGACCGCGACCTGCGCGCTCATTTCCATGGTCAGCCAGGCATGCTTGCCATCGGCGCTGAACAACAGATGACGCGGCCCACTGCCCGCCGGCAAGGCGACCGAAGCGGTTTTCGCCGGGGTCAGCGGCAGGTCCGGATTGGCTTTAGGGTCGAACTGGTAGATGAATACCTTGTCGGCACCCAGGTCGTTGGAGAACACATAGTGGCCGTCCGGCGAGGAAACGGTCGAATGCACATGGTTCGACGCCTGGCGCTCGGGATTGACCCGGCTCGCCGGGTGAGCGCTCATCTGCACCACCGGTTTGAGTTTGCCGTCGCTGCCCACCGGCAACACGGCGAGGGTTCCGCCCGGGTCCTCAAGCACCGAGTAGTTGCTGACGAACAGGTGGCTGGCATCGCCGCTGAGGCTCGAATGCGTCGGCTCGTTGCCCAGGCTCTGCACCTGGCTGATCTGGCTCAGCGCATGGGTCTTGGGATCAATCGCAAAACTGCTGACGCGACCCACCGGATCTTTCTGGCCGGGACCGTTTTCGTTGACCACGAACAGGTGGCGCTGATCCCTGGAGAGAGTCAGCCACGACGGGTTTTCGCTTTTGACCACTTGCAGCGGCTTGGCGTCGATCTGGCCGGTGGCGCTGTCGAAGCTCATCCGGTAGATACCCTGGCTGGTGCCGGCAGTGTAGGAACCGACCAGCAATTGGTAACTCTCGGCGCTGGCACTGGAGATGCCCATCGCGCCCACGCTGCCGGCCATCAGCAGCGGCCAGAATTTACGCATCTTCATCGGTTTCATCCTCGTCGTTGCTGCCACCGAACGCATCCAGGCAGACGAGACGGTGTTCGCCGGTATCACCCTTGATGATCCAGCTCTGCAAGGTGTCATCGAACGTCGCGGCCCTGACTTGTTCCGGGGTGAATTCCCAATGTTTCGTCACTCGACCGTCCATGAGTTCAATGTGCAGGCCGTCGTCTTCATACAGGGCGAATTCGAAGGCGTGCAGGCCATCGATCTCCAGCATGTCGCAGTGTTCGAGGACTTCGAGAAGGGTTTGGGCAGTCATGGCAAACAGTCTTTCCAGGGGGGGTAAAGCGGCAATGATAGCTCATTGTTACAAGCGACCTCTTGTGGAAGCGGGCAAGCCCGCTCCCACAACGACAACCTAGAGGGCTTCGCGCGAGGGCTTGCCGTCGACCAGCCGCTGGATGCGCAGCGGGTTGGCGTTTTTCAACGGCTCCGGCAGCAGGCTGTCGGGGTAGTTCTGGAAGCACACCGGGCGCAGGAAGCGGTCGATGGCCAGGGTGCCAACCGACGTGCCCCGGGCATCGGAGGTCGCCGGATACGGCCCGCCATGCACCATCGAATCGCACACCTCGACCCCGGTCGGATAGCCGTTGAGCAGGATCCGCCCGACCTTCTGTTCCAGCAGCGGCGTCAGTTCCGGGAACTGCTGGAAGTCCGCCGGCTCGCCGATGATCGTCGCCGTGAGTTGCCCGTGCAGCCCCTGCAGCGCGGCGCTGAGCTGCGCCTGATCCGCGACCTCGACAATCACCGTGGTCGGACCGAACACTTCTTCCTGCAACGCCTCATCGCCATCGAGCAGCAGACTGACATCGGCCTTGAACAACTGCGGCTGCGCCTGATTGCCCTGTTGCGGGTTGCCCGCCAGATGTTCGATCGCGGCGTGCGCCAGCAGCTTCTGCAAGCCGTGGCCGTAGCTGCCGAGGGTGCCGACGTTGAGCATGGTCTGCGCCGGTTGATCGCCGATCAGCCCTGCGAGCTGTTGCACGAAGGCACTGAACTGCGCCGAGCGAATGCCGATCACCAGCCCGGGATTGGTACAGAACTGCCCGCACCCCTGCACCACCGATGCGGTCAGGTCACGGGCCACCGATTCCGAGCGTGTGGCCAGCGCCTGGGGCAGAAGAATGACCGGGTTGATGCTCGACATCTCGGCGAACACCGGGATTGGTTGTGGTCGAGCGGCTGCCATGTCGCACAACGCCCGGCCGCCCTTGAGCGAGCCGGTGAAACCCACGGCCTGGATTGCCGGATGCTTGACCAGCCACTCCCCGACACCGCCGCCATAGACCATGTTGAACACGCCGGCCGGCATGGCGGTTTTTTCCGCCGCGCGAATCAGCGCATCCGCCACCTGCTCCGCCGTTGCCATGTGCCCGCTGTGGGCTTTGAACACCACCGGACAACCGGCGGCCAGCGCCGCAGCGGTATCGCCACCGGCAGTGGAAAAGGCCAGGGGAAAGTTGCTCGCGCCGAACACCGCCACCGGGCCGAGGCCGATGCGGTATTGGCGCAGATCCGGACGCGGCAACGGCTGACGATCCGGCAGCGCCAGGTCGATCCGCGCGCCATAGAAATCGCCGCGCCGCAGCACTTTGGCGAACAGGCGCATCTGGCCGCTGGTGCGACCGCGCTCACCCTGGATCCGTCCCGCCGGCAGCGCGGTTTCACGGCAGACCACGGCGACGAAATCATCACCGAGGGCGTCCAGTTCATCGGCGATCGCATCGAGGAACTGCGCGCGACGCTCGGCGCTCAGGCTGCGATAGACCGGATACGCCGCAGCGGCCGCTTGCGCGGCGGCATCCACTTCGCCTTCGGTGGCCTGGAAAAAGTCGTGAGGCAACTGCTCACCGGTGCTGGCGTCGACGCTGTGCAATTTGACGCCGCCGGCCGCGCTGCGACGGCCGCCGATGTAGTTGTGTCCGAGAATCTGAGTCATGGGAGCTCCTTAAAGGGTGCCGATGCTGTCCGGTTCGAAAACCGCTGCAACCGGTACGATGCCGTTGACCAGCGGTGCGCCGAATTCGGCCTGGCTGATTTCAAATACGTCGCCCGGCCGGGTACGGATACTATCGGCAAATGACAGCGTTGCGGTGCCGAAAAAGTGAATATGCACGTCGCCCGGGCGCAGGAACTGGCGGTATTTGAAGTGGTGGTACTCGAGGTTCGCCAGGCTGTGGCACATGTTGGCCTCGCCACTGAGGAATTCGTTCTGCCACAGCACCTCGCCGTCGCGCAGGATGCGGCTGGTGCCGGCCAGGTGCTGCGGCAGCTCACCGACCCGCAACTCCGGGCCGTAGCTGCAACTGCGCAGTTTCGAGTGGGCCAGGTACAGGTAGTTCTTGCGCTCCATGACGTGGTCGGAGAACTCGTTGCCCACCGCAAAACCGAGGCGATACGGCTTGCCGTCATGGCCGATGATGTACAGGCCGGCCATTTCCGGTTCTTCGCCGGCGTCTTCGGCGAACGGCGGCAGCGGGAAGGGCTGACCGGGGCGCACGACGATGCTGCCGTCGCCCTTGTAGAACCACTCCGGTTGCACGCCGGCCTGCCCCGCCGCCGGTTTGCCGCCCTCCACGCCCCACTTGAAGATGCGCATGGTGTCGGTCATCGCCGCTTCGTCGCCGGCCTGCTGGTGCATTTTGTCCCGGGCCGAGGCGCTACCCAAATGGGTCAGACCGGTGCCGCTGACCAGCATGTGCGCCGGGTCCGGGTGATCCAGCGGCGGCAGGATGCGCAGTTCGCTCAGCAGTTCGGCGTAGTCATGGCTGAAGCCCAGGCCGAGGGTTTGCACCTGTTGCTCCAGGCCGCTGCCGGCCTCGATGGCGGCGAGTGCCAGATCCCGCACGCTGCGAGCGCCCTGCACTTCCCGCACCTGATCGTCCTCGACCACACCGACGCGGCGCTCGCCGTTACTCAATTCGAATTGCACCAGATGCATGTTCTTCTCCTTTGCGTGTTGTTCTGCAGTTTCAGGTTCGGGTGGCGCCGCGCGCACTGGCGGCGAACTGGTCGACCGGCAGCACGTGTTTGCGCTCGAGTACGCGGTAGACGATGCCTGTGAGAACCAGCCCGAACACCATTACCCCGGACAAGAAGTACAGCCCCGAGGCCAGATTGCCGGTGTACTCCTTCAGCGCCCCGATCACGAACGGACCGATGTAGCCGCCGAGGTTGCCCACCGAGTTGATCAACGCGATGCCCGCCGCCGCACTGGCACCGGCAAAGAACCGCCCCGGCAAGGTCCAGAACACCGCCGTGCAGGAAAACAGCGCGAACGCCACCAGGCACAACGCCGCCAGTTGCGCCACCGGCAAGGTCAGCCAGGCACTGAGGAACAGGCCCATCGCGCCCAGTACATACAGCACCGCCAGATGGCCGTATCGATCGTTCAAGCGGTCGGAACTGCGCGGCACGATCAGCAAGCCGACGATGCCGAAAATGTACGGCACCGACGACACGAAACCGGTCACCAGATCGCTGCCGCCAAACTGTTTGATCAGGGTCGGCAGCCACAGACCCAGGCCGTAGATGCTCAGGGTCACCGGCAGGTAAAACAGCGCCAGCAGCAACACGCGCTTGTCCTTGAGCGCATGCAGGGGATTGCCATGGCGGGTCTGGCCGTATTCCTGCAAATCCTTTTTCAGCTCGCCGGTCAGCCAGTCTTTCTCGGCCTGATCCATCCATTTCACTTGTTGCGGGCCGTCCGGCAGCCAACGCAATACCGGCCAGGTCAGCAGGATCGCCGGGGTGCCGATGACGATGAACAGCCACTGCCAGCCGTGCAGGCCGAGGATGCCGTCCATGCCCAGCAAACCGCCGGACACCGGGCCGGTGATCATCATCGCGATCGGTTGGGAGAGGATGAACAGCCCGAGGATCTTGCCGCGATGGCGTACCGGGAACCATTGGGTGATGTAGTACAGGACGCCGGGAAAGAAACCCGCCTCCGCCGCGCCGAGCAGAAAGCGCATCACATAGAAGCTGTGCGGCCCCTGGACGAACGCCATGCCGATGGTGATGGCGCCCCAGGTGATCATGATCCGTGCGAACCAGCGCCGCGCGCCGAAGCGTTCGAGCATCAGGTTGCTGGGGATTTCCAGCAGGAAGTAGCCAACGAAGAACAGCCCGGCGCCAAGACCGTAGGCGGCATCGCCGATGCCGATGTCGGCGCCCATGTGCAGTTTGGCGAAGCCGACTGCGGAGCGATCCACGTAGGCGATCAGGTACAGCAGGATCAGGAAGGGAATCAGTTTCAACGTGATGCGCCGGACAAGCCGCAGTTCCTGGCTCATGGGTTCGGTCTCCGATTGTTGTTTTTATAGAACCTCGGGGGACGCCTCTCGCGAAAAATCACAGGGCCAATCCCTCCGTCGAAAACGACTATATAGTAATACTAATTACCCAACAACACTTCCAAAGCCTCGATTTTGCGCTTATGTTACGCCGTAGTTCGCAAACAATAGTCTTACAATAAGAGAATCGATCATGTCTGATAAGAAACCCACCCTGCGCTCGGCCCAATGGTTTGGCACTGCCGACAAGAACGGCTTCATGTACCGCAGCTGGATGAAGAATCAGGGCATCGCCGACCATCAGTTCCACGGCAAGCCGATCATCGGCATCTGCAATACCTGGTCGGAACTGACCCCGTGCAACGCGCATTTCCGCCAGATCGCGGAACACGTCAAACGCGGGGTGATCGAGGCCGGCGGATTCCCGGTGGAATTCCCGGTGTTCTCCAACGGCGAATCGAACCTGCGTCCGACCGCCATGCTCACCCGCAACCTGGCGAGCATGGACGTCGAGGAAGCGATTCGCGGCAACCCGATCGACGGCGTGGTGCTGCTGACCGGTTGCGACAAGACCACCCCGGCGCTGCTGATGGGCGCCGCCAGTTGCGACGTGCCGGCGATCGTCGTCACCGGCGGGCCGATGCTCAACGGCAAGCACAAAGGCAAGGACATCGGTTCCGGCACCGTGGTCTGGCAGCTCAGCGAGCAGGTCAAGGCCGGCACCATCACCATTGATGACTTTCTCGCGGCCGAGGGCGGCATGTCGCGTTCGGCGGGCACCTGCAACACCATGGGCACCGCGTCGACCATGGCTTGCATGGCCGAGGCACTGGGCACTTCCCTGCCGCACAACGCGGCGATTCCTGCGGTGGATGCGCGGCGTTATGTGCTGGCGCACATGTCCGGCATGCGCGCAGTGGAGATGGTGCGCGAGGACCTGAAACTGTCGAAGATCCTGACCAAGGAAGCCTTCGAAAACGCCATTCGCGTCAACGCGGCCATCGGCGGTTCGACCAACGCAGTGATTCACCTGAAGGCCATTGCCGGACGCATCGGTGTCGAGCTGGATCTGGACGACTGGACCCGCATCGGTCGCGGCATGCCGACCATCGTCGACCTGCAACCGTCCGGGCGTTTCCTGATGGAGGAGTTCTACTACGCGGGCGGCCTGCCGGCCGTGCTGCGGCGTCTGGGCGAGGCCAACCTGATCCCCAACCCGAATGCGCTGACGGTCAACGGCAAATCGATTGGCGAGAACACCAAGGACGCGCCGATCTATGGCGAGGACGAAGTGATCCGCACCCTCGACAATCCGATCCGTGCCGACGGCGGCATCTGTGTGCTGCGCGGCAACCTGGCGCCGTTGGGCGCAGTGCTCAAGCCATCCGCCGCCACGCCGGAATTGATGCAGCATCGTGGCCGCGCGGTGGTGTTCGAGAACTTCGACATGTACAAGGCGCGGATCAACGACCCTGAGCTGGACGTCGATGCGAATTCGATTCTGGTGATGAAGAACTGCGGGCCGAAGGGTTATCCGGGCATGGCCGAAGTCGGCAACATGGGCCTGCCGGCCAAGCTGCTGGCGCAGGGCGTGACGGACATGGTGCGCATCTCCGACGCACGGATGAGCGGCACGGCCTACGGCACGGTGGTTTTGCATGTGGCACCGGAAGCGGCGGCCGGCGGGCCTCTGGCGGCGGTGCAGGAAGGCGACTGGATCGAGCTCGACTGCGCCAGCGGACGCTTGCATCTGGACATTCCGGATGCGGAACTGGCGGCGCGCATGGCGGATCTGCAGCCACCGCAGCAATTGTTGGTGGGCGGCTATCGTCAGCTCTACATCGATCATGTGTTGCAGGCGGATCAGGGTTGCGACTTTGACTTCCTGGTCGGTTGCCGTGGCGCTGAAGTGCCGCGCCATTCCCACTAACCCCGCCGTGCCCTGTGGGAGCAAGCCTGCTCCCACATTTGGCTTTTGTGCCCCCCTCAGGATCGTGCTGTGCCTGCTATGATGCGCGGCATCTCCATCGCTCAGGATCGCGCCGTTCCCCATGGATTACCGTAAACCCTCCGACCGCAAAAGCATGCACTCGCGCATCGTCCAGGAACTGGGCATGCAGATCGTTTCCGGACGCTTCCTGCCCGACGACAAACTG
The DNA here is from genome assembly GCF_025447575.1 of Pseudomonas sp. B2M1-30. Taxonomy (NCBI): domain Bacteria; kingdom Pseudomonadati; phylum Pseudomonadota; class Gammaproteobacteria; order Pseudomonadales; family Pseudomonadaceae; genus Pseudomonas; species Pseudomonas sp. B2M1-30. Next base: position 34,836 of record NZ_JAOEJT010000012.1, read on the forward strand.
CCCGCCGAAGCCTTGCTCTGCGAGGAGTACGCGGTCAGCCGGCCGGTGTTGCGCGAAGCCACGCGGGTGCTGGTGGCCAAGGGGCTGGTGTATTCGAAGCCTCGGGTCGGCACGGTGGTCAAGCCACGCCGCGAATGGCACATGCTCGACCCCGATGTGCTGCACTGGCTGATGCAAAGCAGCCCGCAGAATGAATTCTTCAACGTGCTGACCAGCGTGCGCAGCATCATCGAACCGGCCGCCGCCGCCCTCGCCGCCCAGCATGCCACCGACGCCGAAATCGCCAGCATCGGCGAGGCCTACCAACGCATGGAAGCAGCGCCGACCCCGGAGGCCTTGCTGCAACCGGACCTGGACTTCCACAGTCGTATCGCCGATGCGACCCACAACGACCTGCTCGCCAACCTGTGCAACATGCTGTCGGTGGCGATTGCCGAAGCGCTGAAACACTCCAACCAGCGACCGAACCTGCACGAACTGGCGATGCCACGGCACAAGGCGATTCTCACCGCGATCGAGAATCGGGATGCGTTGGGGGCCCGGCATGCGACGTTGGTGCAGCTGGATGATGCGCGGAGTGCTTTGAGTGTTGTGCTTGGGGCGGATCTTTCCTAGGTCGTTAGTCCGCCGGCCCTCACCCTGGCCCTCTCCCGGGGGAGAGGGAACCGATCCGGGAATATTGACGATCTACACCGACGTGAACGATCTGCCTTGAATCCATAATCGACTCGGTTTTTCAGGTCGATGTATCACGCGAGACATTGCGGTCAGTCCCCTCTTCCCCCGGGAGAGGGCCAGGGTGAGGGAAAGCTTTTGATCTTGCCCCATAAAAAAAGCCGCAACCCTAAGGTCGCGGCTTTTTCATTTCAGCCAAATGGATCAGTGAGCAAACAGCGAATTGCCCTTCTTCCCGGCCAGCTTCTCCGGTTTGATCAGGAACTTCGCCAGTGCCGGCAGCAGCCACAGCGCACCGAACATGTTCCACAGCAGCATGAAGGTCAGCATCAGGCCCATGTCAGCCTGGAACTTGATCGCCGAGAAGATCCAGGTGCATACGCCGATGGCCAGGCACAGGCCGGTGAACAGTACCGCTTTACCGGTGGATTTCAGGGTCTGGTAATAGGCTTCCTGCAACGGCAGCCCCGCCCGCAGGAAACTCTCCAGGCGGCTGTAGATGTAGATGCCGTAGTCCACGCCGATCCCCACGCCCAGCGCCACCACCGGCAGGGTCGCGACCTTCACGCCGATGCCCATGAACGCCATCAGCGCGTTGCCCAGCACCGAGGTCAGCACCAGCGGCAGGACGATGCACAGGGTCGCCGCCCACGAGCGGAAGGTGATCATGCACATCACCGCCACACAGATGTAGACCAGGACCAGGATGGTCAGCTCGGCCTGTTTGATCACCTCGTTGGTGGCCGCTTCGATGCCGGCGTTACCGGCCGCCAGGATGAATTCCAGACCGTCCTTGTTATTGTCCTTGGCGAACTCCTGCACCGCTTTGACCGCACGATCCAGGGTTTCGGCCTTGTGATCGTTGAGGAACACCAGCACCGGCGCCAGCGAGCAACTGTTGTTGTACAGGCCGTCGGCACGGGCGATGGAGTTGTTCAGCACGTCCGGGTTGCGCGACAGGGTTTCCCATTTCAGGTTGCCCTCGTTCATGCCCTTGATCATCTGCTTGGACACGGTCACCAGCGAGATCGCCGACTGCACGCCCTCGGTGTTCTGCATCTTCCACATCAGTTCGTCGATCGGCGCCATGGCTTCATAGCGCGAGCAACCTTCGGACTTGGTCTTGACCATCACCACCAGCACGTCGGAGCTGGTCGAGTAGTTGCTGATGATGAAGTTGTTGTCCTTGTTGTAGCGCGAGTCCGGACGCAGTTCCGGCGCGCCCTGGTCGAGGTCGCCGATCTTCAGGTTCTTGCTGTACCAGAGGCCGCCACCGAAGGCGATCAGCGCGATCAGGATCGACACCGGCGCCACTTTCGCGCTGGCGAAGTTCGACAGCAGACGCCAGAACGGATGCTCGCGGTTTGCATCCTTCTTGCTCTTGGCGACGGCGCGCTTGCTGATACCGACATAGGAAATCGCCACCGGCAGCAGGATCAGGTTGGTGAACACGATCACCGCCACGCCGATGGACGCGCCGATGGCCAGTTCGCGGATCACGCCGATGTCGATGATCAGCAGGGTGATGAAGCCGACCGCGTCCGCCAGGATCGCGATCATCCCCGGCAGGAACAATTGCCGGAAGGTACGCCGCGCGGCGGTCAGGGCGTTGTCCGCCTCACTCGATTGCAGGGCGATACCGTTGATCTTCTGTACGCCGTGGGAAATACCGATGGCGAAAATCAGGAACGGCACCAGCATCGAATACGGATCAAGGCCGAAGCCGAAGAAGTGCATCAGCCCCAGTTGCCAGACCACCGCCACCAGCGTGGTGCTCAACACCGCCACGGTGCTGCGCAGGCAGTTGGTGAACCACAGCAGCAGGATCAGGGTAATGATGAAAGCGACGCCGAAGAACAGCACCACCATCACCAGGCCATCGATCAGGTCACCGACCTTCTTGGCGAAACCGACGATGTGGATCTTGACGTTGGGGTTCTGCGCTTCGAACTTGTTGCGAATCTTGTCTTCCAGTTCATGGGAGAACTGGCGGTAATCCAGTGCCAGCAACTTGCCCTGGTCCTGCGGGTCCGGGTACGACTCCAGCAGCGGGATGTCGACGATGCTCGACTTGAAGTCGTTGGCCACCAGACGCCCGACCTGGCCGGACTTGAGCACGTTGTTGCGCAGCAGATCGAGGCTGGCTTGGGAGCCGTTGTAGCTCTGCGGAATCACCTCGCCACCGGCGAAGCCTTCCTCGGTCACCTCGGTCCAGCGCACGCTCGGGCTCCACAGCGACTTGAGGCCGGAGCGATCGACGCCGGAGATGTAGAACACCTCGTCGTTGATCTGGCGCAGGGTCTCCATGTACTCCTTGGAGAAGATGTCGCCATCGGTGGCCTCCACCGAAATGCGCACGGTGTTGCCCAGGTTCGCCAGATCGTTGCGGTGCTCCATCATCTTCTCGATGAACGGATGCTTGAGCGGGATCATTTTTTCGAAACTGGTGGACGGCCGGATCAGCGTGGCCTGCCAGAACAGGAAAATGCTGACCAGCAGGCAGATCACGATCACTGCCGGGCGGTTGTTGAAGATCAGGCGCTCGAGAAACGTCGCCTTGTCCTGATGATGAGTGCTCAAGGAAGTCATAGCTCCGCCTTCTTATTATTGATCCGGCTCATTTGCCCAGCTCGGCGCCGTTCGGCGAAGTGATTCGCACGCCGCCCTGCCCGGTCAGGATCAGATTGCCGTTGCCGGCGGCGGTGACCGACGACAGGGAAATCCGATCCGGACGGTTGAAGACGCTGAAAGTCTCGCCATTGTCGCTGCTGCTGATCACCGAACCGCCGTTGCCGACGATCACGATAGACCCGTCCTCCAGCAGCGTCGCACCGGACAACCCGAACTCCAGGGCACCGCGAGCGGCTTGCAGTTCGACCTGCTCCCAGGTGCTGCCGAAATCGGTGGAGCGGTAGAGGTTGCCGCGCAGACCGTAGGCCAGCAGCGTCTGCGCTTGCGCCGTGCCGATCACGCCGAACAGCGAGCCTTCGTACGGGCCTTCGAGTTTTTCCCAGGTCTGGCCCCAGTCGGCGGAGCGGAACATGCTGCCCTGCTCGCCGACGATGAACAGCCCGGCGTCTTTCACGGCGGCGATGGCGTTGAGGTGGAACTGGTCTTCGTTGTCGAGGCGATCGCTGACGTCTTCCCAGTGTTTGCCGCCGTCGGTGGTTTCCAGCAGCGCACCGTAGGCACCCACGGCGAGGCCGCTGTTGACGTCCTTGAACCAGACGTCGAGCAGCGGCGATTCGCGCTTGAGGTCTTCGAACTGCTTGCTCCAGGTCAGGCCGCCGTCTTCGCTGGCGAGGATCTGCGCGTCATGCCCGACCGCCCAGCCGTGCTTGTCGTCGACGAAGTACACGGCGGTGAGCAACTGGCGGGTCGGCACCTTGGCCTGTTTCCAGGACTTGCCCTGGTCATCGGAATAGAGAATGTGCCCGCGATCACCGACCGCCACCAGCCGCTGGCCGGCGTGGACGACATCGAGCATCAGGCTTTTCGCGGCCTTGGCCGATTCGGTGGCGTAAACCACGTCGGCTGGCGCTTCGGCGGCCACGACGGGCACCGACAATGTGGCAAAGCCCAGCAGAGAGAGCGCTGTAGCCAGCAACGCGGTTTTGCGTAACGCCGGCGGGCGGCAACGACTCATAGACCTTCCCCTGTTTTTTATTGTTGGGTGATTGACCTTGAAGGGCGCCGCAAGGCTGCCTGAATGACTGCCCGGTCACAAGGATAGTCCTGAAACCCGCCATCCAGAGCGCCTTCGGAAGCTGACCCATCCTATCGGGCATTCGAAACGTCTGACAATCGGCGCAACGTTATCTTTTGTTAACCGAAAGGCACGGGGTCGCCGCTGAATACGCGGCCATTCGCCGGATGGATGAGGGAATCTTGCAAGGGGGACTTGCACAACCGATATTATGGTATACCATCATACCGACAGACACTCTTAATCCCCCAGAACGGAGCAGCTCATGAGTTTCGAAATTCGCAAGATCGTCAGCTATGTCGAAGAAACCTTCATCGAAGGCGGCAAAGCCACCGATAAGCCCGTGACCATGGTCGGCCTGGCCGTGGTGATGAAAAACCCGTGGGTGGGCAATGGTTTTGTCGAAGACCTGAAACCACAGATCCGCGCCAACTGCTCCGACCTCGGCGCGCTGATGGTCGAGCGCCTGGTGGGCATCATCGGCGGTGCCGAGAAGATCGAGGCCTACGGCAAGGCGGCCGTGGTCGGTGCCGACGGCGAAATCGAACACGCCTCGGCGGTGATCCACACCCTGCGCTTCGGCAACCACTACCGCGAAGCGGTCAAGGCCAAGAGCTACCTGAGCTTCACCAACAAGCGCGGCGGTCCGGGCACTTCGATTCAGATCCCGATGATGCACAAGGACGACGAAGGCCTGCGTTCGCACTACATCACCCTGGAAATGCAGATCGAAGACGCGCCGCGCGCTGACGAAATCGTCGTGGTCCTGGGCTGCGCCGACGGCGGCCGCATTCATCCGCGCATCGGCAACCGCTACATCGATCTGGAAGAACTGGCCGCCGAAAAAGCCCAGTAATCACAATAAAAAGGCAATTGCAGGAGCGCTCCATGATTCGGCTCAACGCTGAACTCACCCCGGCCGGCACCAGTTATCTGGCGACCGGCCAAGGCCAGCCCGTGGTGTTGATCCACGGCGTGGGTCTGAACAAAGAAATGTGGGGCGGCCAGATTGTTGGCCTGGCCACGCAATACCGGGTGATCGCCTACGACATGCTCGGGCATGGCGCCAGTCCGCGACCGGCCAGTGGCACCGGCCTGCTCGGTTATGCCGAGCAGTTGCTGGAGCTGCTCGACCACCTGCAATTGCCCCTGGCGTCGGTGATCGGTTTTTCGATGGGTGGTCTGGTGGCGCGGGCCTTTGCCCTGCACCATCCGGAACGCCTGAAAAGCCTGGTCGTGCTCAACAGCGTGTTCAACCGCAGCGAAGAACAGCGTGCCGGCGTCATCGCCCGCACCGCGCAGGCTGCCGAACACGGTCCGGACGCCAATGCCGAAGCGGCGCTGTCGCGCTGGTTCAGCCGTGAATATCAGGCCGCGAACCCGGCGCAGATCGCCGCGATCCGCCAGACCCTGGCCGGCAACGATCCGCAGGGTTACCTGACCACTTACGAGCTGTTCGCCACACAGGACATGTACCGCGCCGACGACCTGGGCAGCATCCAGGCGCCGACGCTGATCGCCACCGGCGAGCTGGATCCCGGCTCGACCCCGGAAATGGCCGAGCAACTGGCCGCGCGCATTCCCGGCGCGCAGGTTGCCGTGCTGCCTGAGCAACGGCATATGATGCCGGTGGAATCGCCGCGTCTGGTCAACCAGATGCTGCTGGAATTCCTCGAATACGCACACTCCCGACAAAACCATATAAAGGGGATCGTTGCATGACACTCGCACGCTTCCAGATGTGCATCGGCGGGGAATGGGTCGACGCCCTCTCCGGCAAGACTTTCGAAAGTCTCAATCCGGCACTCGCCGAACCTTGGGCAGAACTGCCCGACGCCGACGAAGCCGATGTCGAACGCGCCGTGCAAGCGGCACAGACGGCCTTCGACAGCCCGGCCTGGCGCGGCCTGACCGCCACAGCGCGCGGCAAGTTGCTGCGTCGTCTCGGCGACCTGATCGCCGAGAACAAGGAAAAACTGGCGCAGCTGGAAAGCCGCGACAACGGCAAACTGATCCGCGAAACCCGGGGTCAGGTCGGTTATCTGCCGGAGTTCTTCCACTACACCGCAGGCCTTGCCGACAAACTCGAAGGCGGCACCCTGCCGCTGGACAAGCCGGACCTGTTTGCCTACACCGTGCACGAAGCCATGGGCGTGGTCGCCGCGATCATTCCGTGGAACAGTCCGCTGTACCTGACCGCGATCAAACTCGCGCCGGCACTGGCGGCGGGCAATACCATCGTCATCAAGCCGTCCGAGCACGCTTCGGCGACCATCCTTGAGCTGGCGCGCCTGGCCCTCGAGGCCGGGATTCCGCCGGGCGTGGTCAACGTCGTCACCGGCTATGGCCCGAGCACCGGCGCCGCCCTCACCCGCCACCCGCTGGTGCGCAAGATTGCCTTTACTGGCGGCGCGGCCACGGCACGGCATGTGGTGCGCAGCAGCGCCGAGAACTTCGCCAAGCTGTCGCTGGAACTGGGCGGCAAGTCGCCGAACATCATTTTCGCCGACGCCGATCTGGACAGCGCGATCAACGGCGCCATCGCCGGGATCTACGCGGCGTCCGGGCAGAGTTGCGTTTCCGGTTCGCGGTTGCTGGTGCAGGACGAGATCTACGATGAATTCGTCGGCCGTCTGGTCGAGCGCGCCCAGCGCATCCGCATCGGCAATCCGCAGGACGACAGCAGCGAAATGGGACCGATGGCGACCGCGCAACAACTGGCGGTGGTCGAAGGTCTGGTGGCTGATGCCATCGCCGAAGGTGCGCGTCTGCGCATCGGTGGCAAGCGCCCGAGCGGCGTCGGCGATGGCTGGTTCTACGAACCGACGCTGTTCGAATGCGACCGCAATTCGATGAAGATCATGCAGGAGGAAGTCTTTGGTCCGGTGGCCTCGGTCATCCGTTTCAAGGACGAAGCCGAAGCGCTGGCGATCGCCAACGACTCGCAGTTCGGCCTCGCTGCCGGCATCTGGACCCGCGACCTGGGCCGCGCCCATCGCCTGGCCCGGGACGTGCGTTCGGGGATCATCTGGGTCAACACTTACCGCGCCGTATCGGCGATGGCACCGATCGGCGGCTTCAAGAACAGTGGCTATGGACGCGAAAGCGGCATCGACTCGGTGCTGGCCTACACCGAACTGAAAACGGTGTGGATCAACCTTTCCCAGGCGCCGATGCCTGATCCGTTTGTGATGCGTTAGGAGGCCTGAGAAATGATCGAACCCGGCATTTACAAAGACGTCATGGGCTCGTTTCCGTCCGGGGTCACGGTGGTCACCACCCTCGACCCGGATGGCAACCTCGTCGGGATTACCGCCAGCGCGTTCAGCGCGCTGTCGATCGATCCGGCCCTGGTGCTGTTCTGCCCCAACTACGCCTCCGACACCTACCCGATACTGCGCGACAGCAAGCGTTTCGCGATCCATTTGCTGTCCGCCGACCAGACCGCCGAGGCCTACGCCTTCGCCGGTAAAGGCAAGGACAAGGCCAAAGGCATCGACTGGCACCTGAGCGAACTGGGCAACCCGATTCTCGCCAAGGCCACCGCGATCATCGAGTGCGAACTGTGGCGCGAATACGACGGCGGCGACCACGCGATCATCGTCGGCGCGGTGAAGAACCTGATCCTGCCGGAGCAGCCGGTGACGCCGATGATCTACCACAAGGGCAAGCTGGGCGCCCTACCCACCCTGGCCTGACGGATTTCACCGCGCCTCTGGGCGGGTCCCTTTGTGGGAGCAGGCTTGCCCGCTCCCACAGGGTTGCCCCCACCCGAGAGGGGATGCGGTGCGAGGAGCAATGATGAGTAACGAAAAATACGAAAAAGGCCTGAAGATCCGCACCCAGGTGCTCGGTGAAGCCTACGTCAACCGCTCGATCCAGAACGCCGACGACTTCACCCGCCCGTTGCAGGAAATGGTCACCGAATACTGCTGGGGTCATGTGTGGGGTCGTGACGGCCTGTCGCTCAAGGAGCGCAGCATGATCAACCTGGCGATGATCTCGGCGCTCAACCGCCCGCATGAACTGAAACTGCATGTGCGCGGCGCCTTGCGTAACGGCCTGAGTCGTGAGCAAATACGCGAAATTCTGCTTCAGGTCGGTATTTATTGCGGCGTCCCGGCAGCCGTGGACAGTTTCCGGCTTGCCCGTGAAGCCTTTGCCGAAGCCGACGCCGAGGCCTCCAGTTAACCCCTCGGCTGTTTGATGCCCGTCTGGCATGGACAGCCAACCTAAAGAGCGGACCCCATGAAACGCCTGCCACTCGACGACACCTTCAAGGTCAATCGCAACCCCGTTACCCTGCGCGAAATCGTGCTGGATAAACTGCGAAGCGCCATCATGAATTTCCAGCTGTTACCGGGCGATCGCCTGGTCGAGCGCGATCTGTGTGATCGCCTGGGCGTCAGCCGCACCTCGGTGCGTGAAGCCTTGCGTCACCTGGAATCCGAAGGTCTTGTCGAGTTCGCCGATGCCAAAGGCCCGCGCGTGGCGATCATCACCCTCAATGATGCCGTCGACATCTATGAACTGCGCTGTGTGCTGGAGGGCCTGATCGTCCAGTTGTTCACCCTGCGTGCCAAGGCCAAGGACATCAAGGCCCTGGAGAAAGCCCTCGACGACAACCGCAAGGCGCTCAAGGACGGCGAGCTGCAGCAGGTGATCGACTCGGTGCAGGGCTTCTACGACGTGCTGCTCGAAGGCTCCGGCAACCATGTCGCGGCCACGCAACTGCGTCAGTTGCAGGCCCGCATCAGTTACCTGCGTGCGACCTCGGTATCCCAGCAAAACCGTCGCGGCGCGAGTAACCAGGAGATGGAAAAAATGGTCGAAGCGATCAAGAGTGGTGATGCCCTGGCGGCGCATCAGGCTTGTGTCGACCACGTCCGCGCGGCCGCTGCCGTCGCCCTCGACTACCTCAAGCGCAAGCAGGAAGAAACCGGCGATACCCCGTCGATCACTCTGCCCATCGCCTTGAAAGAACCCCGCATAGGTCACTGACATGTTCAGCCCGAGCTTTTGCCCGAAATGCGGTGGCCCTGATCTTGGTCAGCAGATTCCGCCGGGCGATACGCACGAGCGCCTGATGTGCCGGGGTTGCGGCTACATTCACTACGTCAATCCGAAAATCATTGCCGGCTGCATCATCGAGCAGGACGGCAAATACCTGCTGTGCCAGCGCGCGATCCCACCGCGCCCTGGCACCTGGACGCTGCCGGCAGGCTTCATGGAAAGCGGCGAGACCACCGAAGAGGCGGCCTTGCGGGAAGTCTGGGAAGAAAGCGGCGTACGCGCGGAAATCCTCTCGCCCTACTCGATCTTCAGCGTGCCGAAGATCAGCGAGGTGTACATCATCTTCCGCGCGCTCGCGCTGGAGATCACCGGCCAGTTCGGCCCCGAGACCATGGACTACAAGTTCTTCGCCCCCGAAGACATCCCGTGGGACAAGATCTATTACCCGGCGATCCGGCAGATTCTCGAACGCTACATCGAGGAACGCCAGGCCGGGGTCTATGGCATGTACATGGGCAACGACGACAGCGGCAAAATCCACTTTATGCGCTGATTTGACTTCTGTGGGAGCAGGCTTGCCCGCTCCCACAGGGGGATTGGTAGCGTTGCTTAAAGTGGTGCGATGCCCTCGACGATGACAATCTCCGCCGTCGCCCACTCCTCGCGATAACTTTTCGCTTCCTGATACGCCGCCGAACGGTAGCAGGCCACGGCCTGTTCGTAGGAATCGAACTCGATCACCACGCTGCGCTGCGGCGTCTGGCGCCCTTCCATCGCTTCGCTGCGCCCGCCTCTGGCGAGAAATTTTGCGCCGAATTCGGCAAACGCCTTTGGCGCTCGCTGGGTGTATTGGCTGTACTGATCGGGATCGGTGACGTCGACGTGGGCAATCCAATAAGCCTTCATAGTGACCTCTCTGCTGATTTTGTATTATGGTATACCAATACTATTTCCAACAAACACTGAGAGTCCAGCATGGCCTTCAACAGTATCGAAGAAATCATCGAAGATTATCGCCTCGGCAAAATGGTGCTGCTGGTCGATGACGAAGACCGCGAGAACGAAGGCGACCTGCTGCTGGCCGCCGACGCCTGCACGCCCGAGGCAATCAGCTTCATGGCGCGCGAAGCCCGTGGCCTGATCTGCCTGACGCTGACCGACGAGCATTGCCAGCGCCTGGGGCTGGAACAAATGGTGCCAAGCAATGGCAGCGTGTTCAGCACCGCGTTCACGGTGTCCATCGAAGCGGCGGTTGGCGTCACCACCGGGATCTCCGCCGCCGACCGGGCGCGAACCGTAGCCGCCGCTGTCGCTGCCGATGCCCGTGCCGAAGACCTGGTGCAGCCCGGCCATATCTTCCCGCTGCGCGCCAAGGAAGGTGGCGTGCTGACTCGCGCCGGGCACACCGAAGCCGGCTGCGATCTGGCACGCCTGGCCGGGTTCACCCCCGCCTCGGTGATCGTCGAAGTGATGAACGACGACGGCACCATGGCTCGCCGTCCGGATCTGGAAGTGTTCGCGCGCAAGCACGGGATCAAGATCGGCACCATCGCCGACCTGATCCACTACCGCCTGAGCACCGAACACACCATCGAGCGCATTGGCGAGCGCGAGCTGCCGACGGTACATGGCACCTTCCGTCTGATCACTTTCGAGGATCGCATCGAGGGCGGTGTGCACATGGCAATGGTGATGGGCGACCTGCGCCGCGAGGAGCCAACACTGGTGCGGGTGCATGTGATCGATCCGCTGCGCGACCTGGTCGGCGCCGAGTACAGCGGGCCGAGCAACTGGACGCTGTGGGCGGCGCTGCAACGGGTTGCGGCCGAGGGGCATGGTGTGGTCGTGGTGCTGGCCAACCATGAATCGTCGCAGGCGCTGCTCGAGCGGGTACCGCAACTGACTCAGCCGCCACGGCAGTTCAGCCGTTCGCAATCGCGGATTTATTCGGAGGTCGGCACTGGCGCGCAGATTCTGCAGAACCTTGGGGTCGGCAAATTGCGCCATCTTGGGCCGCCGTTGAAATATGCGGGGTTGACCGGGTATGACCTGGAGGTGGTCGAGAGTATTCCGCTTGCGGGATGACGCTAAATCAAAAGCCCCCTCACCCTGGCCCCATCCCGGAGGGAGAGGGGATCGACCGAGGTGATTTTGCGCACCACGGCGGCATGGAATATCGAGCCGAACTCAGGTTATGAAAAGCCCCCGATCAGCTCCCTTTCCCCCTCGCCCCTCTGGGGAGAGGGCTGGAGTGAGGGGCTGGTTCTGAGTGCAGACAACCCACCCCAAGCCGCACACCAAAAAAAATCCCGTTCCAACAGATAGCCGGTAAGGCAAAATGCTTGCACAAAGTTTGGAATACCATAATATGATATTCCATAGACCGGACGATTCGAAAAGCTCGTCCAGCTACTGCTCCCGATAGGCGGGCAACAACGCAAGCCCGCTCAAAAACACAACAATGAGGGCGTAAAAATGGTGTTGAACAAAGCTGCAACCGCAATCCTGTTTGCGGGACTGCTGAGCGTGACCGGTCAGGCCGCCATGGCCGCCGAGAGTGTGAACTTTGTCAGCTGGGGCGGTAGCACCCAGGATGCGCAGAAACAGGCCTGGGCCGACCCGTTCAGCAAGGCCAGCGGCATCACCGTCGTGCAGGACGGCCCGACCGACTACGGCAAACTCAAGGCCATGGTCGAAAGCGGCAACGTGCAGTGGGACGTGGTCGACGTCGAAGCCGACTTCGCCCTGCGCGCCGCCTCCGAAGGCCTGCTCGAACCCCTCGACTTCAAACAGATCCAGCGCGACAAGATCGACCCGCGTTTCGTCAGCGACTACGGCGTCGGCTCGTTCTTCTTCTCCTTCGTCCTCGGCTACAACGAAGGCAAGATCGGCGGCACCAAGCCGCAGGACTGGAGCGCCCTGTTCGACACCAAGACCTATCCCGGCAAACGCGCCCTGTACAAATGGCCGAGCCCGGGCGTGCTGGAACTGGCCCTGCTCGCCGACGGCGTGCCGGCCGACAAGCTCTATCCGCTGGACCTGGATCGCGCCTTCAAGAAACTCGACACCATCAAGAAAGACATCGTCTGGTGGGGCGGTGGCGCGCAATCGCAGCAACTGCTGGCCTCCGGTGAAGCGAGCATGGGCCAGTTCTGGAACGGCCGGGTTCACGCCCTGCAAGAAGACGGCGCACCGGTCGGTGTGAGCTGGAAACAGAACCTGGTCATGGCCGACATCCTGGTGGTGCCGAAGGGTTCGAAGAACAAGGATGCGGCGATGAAGTTCCTGGCCAGCGCCAGCAGCGCCAAGGGTCAGGCCGACTTCTCCAACCTGACCGCCTACGCCCCGGTCAACGTCGACAGTGTGCAGCGTCTGGACTCGACGCTGGCCCCTAACCTGCCGACTGCCTACGCTAAGGATCAGATCACTCTTGATTTCGCGTACTGGGCCAAGAACGGTCCGGCCATCGCGACACGGTGGAACGAATGGCTGGTCAAATGAAAATGGCGGCCACTGCGTCCCGTCCCTCCACTGCCACCGGGAGCGCCTCTGGCGCTGCCGGTTCGGCGCCCGGCAAGGCGAGTGCGATGCCGCAAACCCCGACCCTCAAACAACGCTGGCGCGGCGCCGGCAACCTCACGCCGGCGTTGTTGTTCCTCGGCCTGTTCTTCCTCGCGCCGTTGATTGGCCTGCTGTTGCGCGGCGTGCTGGAACCGGTGCCGGGCCTTGGCAACTATGAACAACTGTTCGCCAACTCCGCTTATGCGCGGGTGCTGCTCAACACCTTCTCGGTGGCCGGGCTGGTGACCCTGTTCAGCCTGCTGCTGGGCTTCCCGCTGGCCTGGGCGATCACTCTGGTGCCGCGCGGCTGGGGGCGCTGGATACTCAACATCGTGCTGCTGTCGATGTGGACCAGCCTGTTGGCCCGCACTTACTCCTGGCTGGTGCTGTTGCAGGCATCGGGCGTGATCAACAAGGCGCTGATGGCGCTGGGCATCATCGATCAGCCGCTGGAGATGGTGCATAACCTGACCGGCGTGGTGATCGGCATGAGCTACATCATGATCCCGTTCATCGTGCTGCCCTTGCAGGCGACCATGCAGGCCATCGACCCGATGATCCTGCAGGCCGGTTCCATCTGCGGCGCCAGCCCGTGGACCAACTTCTTCCGGGTGTTCCTGCCGCTGTGCCGGCCGGGCCTGGCGTCCGGCGGGTTGATGGTGTTCGTGATGTCGCTCGGTTACTACGTCACCCCGGCGCTGCTGGGTGGGGCGCAGAACATGATGCTGCCGGAGTTCATCATTCAGCAGGTGCAATCGTTCCTCAACTGGGGCCTGGCCAGCGCCGGCGCCGCGTTGCTGATCGTGATCACCCTGGTGCTGTTCTACTTCTACCTGAAGCTTCAGCCGGAATCCCCGGTTGGCGCCAGCAACGCGAGGTAAGCCGACATGCTCCTGACTCCCAACGCCATGAGCCGCCGGATGCGCTTCGGCCTGTACGCAACCACCGGGCTGATCGGTCTGTTCCTGCTGTTGCCGATCGTGTTCATCGTCCTGCTGTCGTTCGGTTCGTCCCAGTGGCTGGTGTTCCCGCCACCGGGCTGGACGCTGAAATGGTACGTGCAGTTCTTCTCCAACGCCGACTGGATGAGCGCGGCCATGGCCAGCCTCAAGGTTGCGGTGCTGACCACCGTCTGCGCCGTCGCCCTCGGCCTGCCCACTGCGTTTGCGCTGGTGCGGGGACGCTTCCCCGGCCGGGAAATGCTCTACGGCCTGTTCACCCTGCCGATGATCGTGCCGCTGGTGATCATTGCCGTGGCGGTGTACGCGCTGTTTCTCAAACTCGGTTACACCGGGACGATGTTTGCCTTCGTCGCCAGCCATGTGATCGTCGCGTTGCCGTTCACCATCATCTCGATCATCAACTCGCTGAAGCTGTTCGATCAGTCGATTGAAGATGCGGCGGTGATCTGCGGGGCCTCGCGCCTGCAAGCGGTGTTCAAGGTGACCTTTCCGGCGATCCGTCCGGGCATGGTGGCCGGTGCCCTCTTCGCCTTTCTCGTCTCGTGGGACGAAGTGGTGCTGAGCGTGATGATGGCCAGCCCGACCCTGCAAACCCTTCCCGTGAAAATGTGGACCACCCTGCGCCAGGACCTGACGCCCGTGATCGCCGTCGCCTCGACGCTGCTGATCGGCCTGTCGGTGCTGGTCATGGTGATCGCCGCCGCGCTGCGCCGGCGCAACGAAATCAGCGCCTGAGCGCCCAGGAGTACGACATGAGTGCCGTGATCAAAGACGCGTCCCAGCAGAACGACAAACCCCTGGTCAGCCTGCGCAACCTGAACAAGCACTACGGCGACTTCGCTGCCGTGGACAACATCTCGCTGGAGATCAAGGACGGTGAATTCCTCACCTTCCTCGGCTCCAGCGGCTCCGGCAAAAGCACCACGCTGTCGATGCTCGCCGGTTTCGAAACGCCGAGCAGCGGCGAGATCCTGGTCAACGGCCAGTCGCTGGTGAACGTGCCGCCGCACAAGCGCGACATCGGCATGGTGTTCCAGCGTTATTCGCTGTTTCCGCATTTGTCGGTGCGCGACAACATTGCCTTCCCGCTGACGATCCGCAAGCTCGCCGCCGCCGAACGCGACAAACGTGTCGACGCGATGCTGAAACTGGTGCAACTGGAGCAATTCGCCCATCGCCGCCCTTCGCAATTGTCCGGCGGCCAGCAACAACGGGTCGCCATTGCCCGGGCGCTGGTTTACGAACCACGCATCCTGCTGATGGACGAACCCCTCGGCGCGCTGGACAAGAAACTGCGCGAAGACTTGCAGGACGAACTGCGCCAGTTGCATCGGCGCCTGGGCATCACCATCGTCTACGTGACCCACGACCAGGAAGAAGCCATGCGCCTGTCCCAGCGCATCGCGATTTTCAGCCACGGCAAGATCGTCGGCCTGGGCAGCGGCTATGACCTCTACCAGAACCCGCCGAATGCCTTTGTCGCGTCGTTCCTTGGTAACTCGAACTTCCTCAAGCTCAAGGCCCAGGGCAACGGCGCGGCGAGTTTCGAAGGTCAGCCACTGTCGATCCGCCTCACTGCCGGTCTGCAGAATGATCAGGATGTGCTGTTGATGGTGCGTCCGGAAAAGGCTTTGGCACTGAGCACCCAGCAAGCCACCGACGAACCGTTGGCCGCCGGCTGGAACGAAGTCTCGGCGAAGGTAGTGGAAGTGCTGTTTCTCGGTGAGAGCCAGACCTGCAGCGTGGTCACCTCGGGTGGCACTGCGATGACGGTGAAAGCGCTGTCGGCGGCGGGCATGCCGCTCAAGGCAGGCGATCCGGTGAAAGTGCGCTGGGCCACGGCGGATGCCTGCGTTTACACCGAATGGGCGGAGAGCGATCTGAACAAGGCGGCGGGAGCGCACTGAGAACCCGCACAACAGGGTCACCCTCGGGTCATCCAGCGTCGGGCTGTGGTGGCCCATTTTTTTGGCTGTCAGGAATATGGTTGGTGGGGCTGAAAAGCGCCCCTCATCGGAACGCCGCTCAGCCCTCTCCCCTTGGAGAGGGCAAACCAGCCAACACGGCCTCAACCAATAGCCCGATACCCTTCAATCTCGTCCGGCCACGCCGTCAGCACTTCAAACCCGGTCTCGGTCACCGCGACCATA
The DNA here is from genome assembly GCF_025447575.1 of Pseudomonas sp. B2M1-30. NCBI lineage: Bacteria > Pseudomonadati > Pseudomonadota > Gammaproteobacteria > Pseudomonadales > Pseudomonadaceae > Pseudomonas > Pseudomonas sp. B2M1-30. The sequence continues at coordinate 50,903 of NZ_JAOEJT010000012.1, forward strand.
TGCTCCCACTGCGCCGACAGCGAGCCATCCTTGGTCAGCACCGTCCAGCCATCCGGCATGTTCTTCACATGGCGCTTGCCGGCGTTGAGCATCGGCTCGATGGTGAAAATCATCCCCGCCTTCAGCTTCAAGCCCTGATTGGGGAAACCGTAATGCAGGACTTGCGGCTCATCGTGATAGACCTTGCCGATCCCGTGCCCGCAATACTCGCGCACCACGCTGAAGCCCTCTTTCTCTGCCAGGCTCTGGATCGCGTGGCCGATGTCGCCCAGGGTCGCGCCCGGGCGCACCATGCGGATGCCGGCGCACATGGCCTCGTAGGTGGTCTTGATCAGATGCTGCGCTTCGGGCGTCGCCTCGCCGACCACGTACATACGGCTGGTATCGCCGAACCAGCCGTCCTTGATCACCGCGATGTCGAGGTTGACGATGTCGCCGTCCTGCAACGGCGTGCCCGACGGAATGCCGTGACACACCACGTCGTTGACCGAGGCGCAGACCGTTTTCGGAAATCCGTGATAACCGACGTTGGCCGGAATGGCTTTCTGCACGTTGACGATGTAGTCGTTGCACAGGCGGTCCAGCTCATCGGTGGTGACGCCGGCCTTGACGTGGGGCACCAGCATCGCCAGCACTTCGGCGGCCAGTTTGCCGGCCCCGCGCGATTGTGCGATGTCGGCCGGGGTGTTGATCTTGATCTGGTTTCTCATGCCGTGACTGCTTCCTGAGTCAGTTGTTGCAGGTCCAGGCCGCCGGCCTGTTCAGCGCGAATCAGCAAGCGGCAGATGGCGCTGTGGTCGAGGTTGGGGTGCAGTTCGGCGAGCATGCCGATGCGCATCCAGTGCTCGGCCTGTGCGTTGATCGAGCGGCTGAGCGCGGTGCTGGAGATGCGCAGATTCTCGTGCATGTCCTCTGAGATCTTGACGATGCCCATAAATGTTTCCGATACGAAATATATATGGATCGTATATTAATCGGACAGTCGCAAAAATTGCAAACCCGCAGCGGCGCGGCAAATCGCAGGCAAAAAAAAGCTGCCAGAAATGGCAGCAAAAAACTGAGAGCACGCGATGTATTGAGGCCAGTATGGGCGCCGGATAATGACAGCGTCATGACAGCCGAAAATTCATCGAACCGCCCCTGCGGCGTCATCAGGATGTCATCAAATCAACGGCAGAATCCTCGCAACCGCGAGCCTTCGACGGATGATTTGCAAGGATTCCCATGAAAGACGACGCCTCTCTGTTTGCCGCCATCGACCTGGGCTCGAATGCGTTTCGCATGATGATCGGCCAGTCGGTACGCAGCCGAAAGGGCCTGATGATTCAGGAAATCAAAACCCTGCGCGAGCCGGTGCGCCTGGCCGAAGGCCTTGATGGCGGCGCGCTGGATGCGTTGGCCCTGGATCGCGGCTGGCAGGCGTTGGCGCGGTTCGGCAAGAAGCTGCGCGGCTTCGAACCCGGCCGCGTGCGTGCCGTCGCTACCAGCGCCGTGCGCGAAGCCGACAATGCGCCGCTGTTTCTGGCCAGCGCGGAACGGCACCTGGGCTTTCGCATTGACGTCATCTCCGGGCATGAAGAAGCGCAACTGGTGTACGCCGGGGTGGCCCATGCCCTGCCGAGCGCCGAAGACATGCGTCTGGTGGTCGACATCGGCGGTGGCTCCACCGAACTGATCCTTGGCCAGGGCTCGCAACCGTTGCTGACCGAAAGCATCGCCATCGGCAGCGGCACCTTGAGCGCGCGGTACTTTCGCGGCGGCGAAGTTTCTTGCGCCGCCCTGCAGGAAGCCGAACGCGTCGCGATCCTTCAGTTTGAAAAAGTCGCCCGGCGTTATCGTGCCCAGGGCTGGCAGCAGACCATCGGCTCTTCCGGCACCGCGCGCATGCTCGCCAAAGTACTCAAGGCCAATCGCCTGAACGACTTCGGCCAGGACGGCATCACCTACGGCGGCCTGCTGCGCCTGTCATTGCTTCTGCTGAAAGTGCAGAACGTCCAGCAACTCAAACTCGCCGGTCTGCAACCCCACCGCCAGGGCATCCTGCCCGGCGGTCTGGTGATCATGCTCGCCGCGTTCAAAGCGTTCGGCATCGCGCAAATGATGCCCTCTGAACCGGGCCTGCGCCTGGGTGTGTTGCACGGCTTGATGAGCAACCATTAATACCCGCCTCGCTTTATATTCCCGCTCCCCTTCGGCGGCCCGATCGATTACCATGCCGCCGCCGGTTCCCAAACGGGATCAATAGGGAATCCGAGGTGCCTGCACGGCACCAATCGGAACTGCCCCCGCAACTGTAGGTGCTGAGCCTGCTCCTTGACTGCCACTGGGATCACCCCCGGGAAGGCCGGAGCACAGGCGATGACGCATCAGTCAGGAGACCTGCCGGCGCAGTAAATCACTAACCGGCGGGGTGTCCGGGAGGACATCCTGCCGTGCGCGTCCTCGATGGATGCCCGGCCTTGCGCGGCCTCCTTGCCTGCGTTCGATGGTGTGTTTCCAAGCCGTACCCTCCCGCTCCGCGTACGGTTCCCCTGGAGACTGCATCATGCTGCTGCCCCACGTTGCCACCCTCATCGCCGGCCTGACCCTCAGCGCTCTTGCCCAGGCGACACCGACTCACTATCCCCTGACGATCGAAAACTGTGGCAGCACCCTCACCTTTGCGCACGCACCAACGCGCACGGTCACCATCGGCCAGGCCGGTACGGAAATGCTCTACGCCATGGGCCTGGGCGACAAAATGGTCGGCACCTCGCTGTGGTTCAACAACGTGCTGGACACGTACAAGGTGCAGAACGACAAGGTCGGGCGGCTGGCCGACAACGAACCGAGTTTCGAGGCGGTTATCGGCAAACGTCCGGAACTGGTCGCCGTGGAGCTGGAATGGATGGTCGGCCCGCAAGGGGCGGTCGGCACCCGCGAGCAGTTTCATGAGCTGAAAATCCCTACCTATCTGCTGCCTTCCGACTGCGAAGCCAAGGACAATCTGGTCGGCGCCGACGGCACACGCCTTGAGCCGTTTCGCATCGACAGCATTTACAAGAGTGTCAGCCAACTGGCAGAAATCTTCGATGTGCGTGACCGTGGCGAACAGCTCAATGCCGAGCTCAAGGCCAGCCTCGCCAAATCGATCGCCACCGCGCGCAACAAAGACTTGAAGGATGCCAGCGCGCTGGTCTGGTTCTCCAGCGCCCAAATGGACATCGAACCCTTCGTGGCCGGCCACAAAGGCGTTCCTGATTTCATGCTCAGTACCCTCGGCGTGCGCAACGTGGTGCAATCCGATGAAGAGTGGCCGACGGTCGGTTGGGAAACCATCGCCAAGGCCAATCCGACCTTTCTGGTGATCGCGCGCATGGACCGCCGTCGCTTCCCGGCTGACGACTACGAGAAAAAACTGGCGTTCCTGCGCAGCGATCCGGTGACTCGTAACATGGAGGCGGTGAAACACAACCGCATCATCATTCTCGACGCCATGGCGATGCAGGCCAGCCTGCGGATGTTCGACGGCGTTGAACAACTGGCCTCGGCCATTGACGGCTACGACCTGTCGAAATGATCAGGGGCCTGGTCCGTCTGTCGCTGGTCGGGGCGATCCTGTTGGCCGCCGTGATCGCCGGTGTGGCCATCGGTGAAACGCCAATCGAACCGGGTGTGGTGTTTCAAGTGCTGGCCAACAAACTGTGGGCGGCCGGCCATGTGCTCGACCCCATCGATGAAGGCATCGTCTGGAACTATCGCCTGACTCGTGCCCTGGTGGCGGCCGCCTGTGGTGCCGGTCTGGCGACCTGCGGAGTGATTCTGCAATCACTGCTGCGCAACCCGTTGGCCGATCCCTATCTGCTGGGCATTTCCGCCGGCGCCTCGACGGGCGCGGTGATGGTGGCGTTGCTGGGCGTCGGTGCCGGAGTGCTTTCGCTGTCGGCCGGGGCCTTCGTCGGCGCCGTGACGGCCTTCGTGCTGGTGATCCTGTTGGCGCGCGTCAGCGGCTCCGCCAGCGGCACCGGGCAAATCATTCTGGCAGGGATCGCCGGCTCGCAGCTATTCAACGCGCTGACGGCGTTTCTGATTACCCGCTCGGCGAGCTCCGAGCAGGCGCGCGGGATCATGTTCTGGCTGCTGGGCAATCTCGGCGGCGTGCGCTGGCCTTCGGTGTGGCTGGCGGTGCCGGTGGCCCTGGCTGGATTGATTGTGTGCCTGTGGCATCGACGGGCGCTGGATGCGTTTACCTTTGGTGCGGATTCGGCGGCGTCCCTCGGCATACCGGTGCGCCAGGTGCAGATACTGCTGATCGGCTGCGCGGCGCTGGTAACAGCGGTGATGGTCTCGATTGTCGGCTCGATCGGTTTTGTCGGTCTGGTGATTCCTCACGCCGCACGTCTGCTGCTGGGCACCGGCCACGCACGCCTGCTACCTGCCAGCGCCCTGGGCGGCGCCTTGTTTCTGATCGCTGCCGATGTGCTGTCACGCACGTTGATCAAGGGCCAGGTGATACCGGTCGGGGTGATTACCGCGCTGGTCGGCGCACCGGTTTTCGCCTTGATCCTGATCAGCCGGAGAAACGCCCGATGAGTGTATTGAGCTGCTCAAACCTGACATTCAGGGTGCGCGGCGCCGAACTGCTCAGCGGTGTCGGCCTGGAGGTCCTTCAGGGAGAAACCCTCGGTATCGTCGGCCCCAATGGTGCAGGGAAATCCACCCTGCTCAAATTGCTCGCAGGCCTGCGTGAACCGAGTGCCGGCGAGGTTCTGCTCGAAGGTCGGCGCCTGGGGCAAATGACCCGGCGGACGATTGCGCAGAAACTCGCGGTGGTCGAACAACAGGCGGACACCGATGACGGCATTCGCGTGTTCGACGCCGTTGCCCTGGGACGTACGCCCTGGCTGTCGGCGCTTGAGCCGTGGTCACGCAGCGATGACGAAATCGTTCAGCAGGCGCTGTCCGACGTCGATGCCGTCCACCTGCGCAGCCGTATCTGGCGCAGTCTGTCGGGTGGTGAACGCCAGCGCGTACACATCGCCCGGGCATTGGCCCAGCGCCCGCAGATCCTGGTGCTGGACGAACCGGCCAACCACCTCGACATCCAGCATCAACTGGCGATTCTGAAGGTGGTGCAGGCGCTGCCGGTCACCACGCTGATCGCATTGCACGACCTGAATCAGGCGCTCAAGTGTGATCGCCTGGCGATTCTGGAGCGCGGACGACTGGTGGATCTGGGCAAGCCGCTCGACGTGCTGACGCCCCAGCGCCTGCAAGACACCTTCGGGGTCAGGGCGCATTACCTGACGGATCCGTTCGACGGCGCACAGGTCCTGCGGTTTCATTCATGAAGCGGTCGGACGGTTGTGCATATGCGTCGTCTGCCACACGGGATCGGCGTCGACCGCAATGATCTCGAACCCCTGCCGCAACCAGAAGTCGATGGCTCCCGGCAGAAATGGGTGGGTGTGCAGATAGATCATCTCGACGCCGTCCGCCAGCGCCATGGCTTTCAATGAACGGTAAAGGGCCCCGGCCAATCCCGAGCGGCGCAGCGTCGGCACGACGAACAGGCGCACGACCTCGACCACTTTGAGCCCCGGATAGGCAAGATTCGGAAAACGCCGGTCGTAGCCGAGATAGCCGATCGAGGCCACGATCCGCCCCGCATGGCGGGCGATCAGGAAGCGCCCCTCGCCTTGCAGATAGACCTCTGCAAAGCGCGCCAGGTCGTCAGGCATCCCGGACGCGCTGAGCTTGGGGAAAAGCCCGGCGCGCGCCTCGAGCACAAAGTCGAGGATTTCAGGAATGTCGGCGCCAGACACTGCCTGGATAATCGGTTGTTCACTCATGTAATGCGAATGCCTGCCAGAGTTGCAATCAGTGCCCGGTGAAGGGCACTGCCTTCACCTCAGGCGCGGGTCGAATAGCGAGGCAGATCAAGCACTCGCTCGGCGGCCCAGCCGAACACCAGGCCAACGGTCGTCCACAGTACCAACTGAATGCCCAGCGACGCCACGCGGAATTTCCACAGCAGCACGGCCGAGAAGGTTTCCGGGACTTCGTTGATGGCTGGAAACAGGAACCCGGCAATCGCCATGATGACAACGTACAGCGTCACCGCGATGATCGAGCCGCTCCAGATGCCCCTGGCAGTCATCAATTTGCGCGCCGCATTGATCGCAATCACCGCCGCAATCACCGATACCAGCAACATCAGGAAGAACAGCCTGGTGCGTTGCGCGATGGTGTCCGGATCACCCACCGATGGCGGGTTGGCAGGATATTTCAGGCCCGGCACCAGAATCAGCGTGACGAACGCCGCCAGCGCCAGCAGCGCCGCCAGACCACGCGGACCGATATTGCCGACCCGACCGAGGGCGTATGCGAACACCAGCGCAAAGATCCCGTCAAGCGAAACGCTGTACACCACCACGCCGGTGAACAGGCCGAAGCTGCTTTGCACTTCGCGGCTGACCAGTTCTTCTTCCGGCGCATCGCCGTGCATTTGCGCCATTTGCTCTTCGAAGGCAATCGCCCGATCAATCTGTGGTTCGCCGAAAACCTTGGCGAAACCGAAGGCAAGAATTCCGGCGAGCAACCCCACCAGCATGCCGCGAACCAATAATTTACCCGTCATGTCGTAATCCTTGAGTCAGTGGCAGGGGAAGCCAAGCAAGTGGCGGCCGTCGTGCACGAACTCGTGGACATACATGCCCTTGACCAGCGCAGTGGCGCCCTGCTCTGCACCGACGAAATAAATCGCCAGCATCAGCAACAGGCCGCCAAACATGGCCCAGGGAAGAATTTCGCCCAGCGGAATGGTGGGCAGGGAAACATCAGTCTGCGAAGCAGCGCTATAAGCCATGTGAACCTCCAGGGAAGACGCGTCCCGGTACGGATTTGAGATAAGGAGAACAGGGTCTGGCTCACGGCTGACATCAGCCGTTTACAGTGGCGCGACCGCACCGGATTTGCACCGGTTGCCCGTTCGGAATGAGCTGCAACATTTCCTGTAACAAAATGATACAACTCGCCGAAGTTTACGCGTTGGCCCCAATAAAAACAGGGTCCGGGAATCAATTTCATGTAGAGCCTCTTTTGGAGGCGGGGCCGCCCGCAAAATAGAGGCGCAAAAAAACCGGAGCACCGTGAAGTGCTCCGGTCGGGTCAGGCAACCGCGTCTCAGGCCAGTTCTTTACGCAACTGACGCGCCGCGTTGACCATGTGTACCAGCGCCGCTTCGGTTTCCGGCCAGCCACGGGTTTTCAGTCCGCAGTCCGGGTTGACCCACAGGCGTTCGGCCGGGATGCGTTTGGCAGCCTTGCGCAGCAGGTTGGCCATTTCCGAAGAATCCGGAACCCGTGGCGAGTGGATGTCGTAGACGCCCGGGCCGATCTCGTTCGGGTAGGCGAAGGCTTCGAAAGCGTCGAGCAGCTCCATGTCCGAACGCGAAGTTTCGATGGTGATCACGTCGGCATCCATCGCCGCGATGGACTCGATCACGTCGTTGAACTCGCTGTAGCACATGTGGGTGTGGATCTGGGTTTCGTCACGCACGCCGGAGGCGCACAGACGGAACACTTCAGTCGCCCAGTCCAAGTAGTGCTGCCACTGCGCCTGACGCAACGGCAGGCCCTCACGGAACGCGGCTTCGTCGATCTGCACGATTTTGATCCCGGCCGCTTCCAGATCCACCACTTCGTCGCGAATCGCCAGCGCCAGTTGGCGCGCCTGCACCTCGCGGCTCACATCTTCACGGGGGAACGACCACATCAGCATGGTCACCGGACCGGTCAGCATGCCCTTCATTACCTTGCCGGTCAGGCCCTGGGCGTAGCGGATCCATTCGACGGTCATGGCTTTCGGGCGGCTCAGGTCGCCGAAGATCACCGCCGGTTTCACGCAGCGCGAACCGTAGCTCTGCACCCAGCCGAAACGGGTGAACACGTAGCCGTCCAGTTGCTCGGCGAAGTATTCGACCATGTCGTTGCGCTCGGCTTCACCGTGAACCAGCACGTCGAGGCCCAGGCGCTCCTGAATTTCCACGGCATGACGAATTTCGCTGTGCATCGCTTCGGTGTATTCGGCGACAGTCAGCTTGCCTTGCTTGAACGACTGGCGCGCCAGACGGATCGACGCGGTCTGCGGGAACGAACCGATGGTGGTGGTCGGGAACAGCGGCAGATCGAGGCCGGCGCGCTGCTTGGCGATACGCTGGGCAAACAGCGACTGACGCTGGCTGTCCTTGGCGGTGATCGCCGCGACGCGCGCTTGAACGGCGGTTTTGTGGATACGCGGCGACGCGGCACGGCTGGCCTGAACGGCGCGGCTTTGGGTCAGCGCTTGCAGCACTTTCGGCGCTTCAGGCTCGTTCACCGCCTGGGCCAGTACGGCGACCTCTTCGCACTTCTGCACGGCGAAGGCCAGCCAGCTCTTCAGCTCGGCGTCGAGTTTGTCTTCGCGGCCCAGATCCACCGGGCTGTGCAGCAGCGAGCAGGACGGCGCGACCCACAGACGATCGCCCAGACGCTCATGAGCGTGTTGCAACGTGGCGAGGGCGTTTTCCAGATCGCAACGCCAGACGTTACGGCCGTTGACCACGCCCAAGGACAACACCTTGTACGCCGGCAGGCGATCAAGAATGGTCGGGTACTGATCCGGCGCACGTACCAGATCGATGTGCAGACCGTCGACCGGCAGATTCGCCGCCAGGCCGAGATTTTCTTCCAGACCACCGAAGTACGTGGCGAGCAGTTTTTTCAGCGGATCACGCTGAATCTGGTTGTAGGCGCGCTCAAAAGCGTTTTTCCATTCCTGCGGCAGGTCGAGCACCAGAATCGGCTCGTCGATCTGCACCCACTCCACGCCTTGAGCCGCAAGACGCGCAAAGATCTGGCCGTACAGCGGCAGCAGGCGGTCGAGCAATTCCAGTTTGTCGAACTCCGCGCCCTTGGCCTTGCCCAGCCACAGGTAAGTCAGCGGACCGATGATCACAGGCTTGACGTTGTGACCCAGCGCACGGGCCTCTTCGACTTCTTCGAACAGTTGATCCCAGCCCAACTGGAACTGCTGGTCGGCGCTGAACTCCGGGACCAGATAGTGATAGTTGGTGTCGAACCACTTGGTCATTTCCTGAGCATGGGCACCGCCGCAGCAGCTGTCACTGACGCCACGCGCCATGCCGAACAGGGTTTGCAGAGTGGCTTTGCCATCGTGCGGACGGAAGCGCTCGGGGATCACGCCGAACATCAGCGAGTGGGCCAGCACCTGGTCGTACCAGGCAAAATCCCCCACCGGCAGCAGCTCGATACCCGCGTCTTTTTGCAGCGCCCAATGCGCCTTGCGCAGCTCGCGGCCGACGTCGCGCAGACCCGCTTCGTTCAGTTCTCCTTTCCAGAACGCCTCTTGCGCTTTCTTCAGTTCGCGGTCGCGACCGATGCGCGGAAATCCAAGGGAATGGGCCAGTGCCATAACAAACAACTCCAATGTCTTGTCGATGGCGGCCATTGTCGATTTCGGTCATGAATGAGACAAACTCAATTTAATCTCGTTGGTCTCAAGTTTTGTTCATGTACATCACCCCGCGTCGATCTGCCCCCGTCACCCTTGACCTCTGTGTCAAAAAGTTGCGAGGGATGACATCCGGGCTTATGTTGCTTGCGTGCTAATCCCGTGCGCATGAAGCGCCATGACTCACCGAAGGAAAACGAAATGTCAAAGCAATCCCGCCCTGCAGTGCTTGGGCAGATCGGTAATACGCCGCTGGTACGCGTCACGCGGTTCGATACCGGTCCATGCACCCTGTTCCTCAAGCTTGAATCACAAAACCCCGGCGGTTCGATCAAGGACCGCATCGGCCTGGCGATGATCGACGCCGCCGAACGCGATGGCCGCCTCAAACCGGGCGGCACCATTGTCGAGGCCACCGCCGGCAACACCGGCCTCGGGCTGGCGCTGGTCGGGCGCGCCAAGGGCTACCGCGTGGTGCTGGTGGTGCCGGACAAAATGTCCACCGAGAAAGTCCTGCACTTGAAGGCCATGGGCGCCGAAGTGCATATCACCCGCTCCGACGTCGGCAAGGGCCACCCCGAGTACTACCAGGACGTGGCGGCACGACTGGCCAAAGACATTCCCGACGCCTTCTTCGCCGACCAGTTCAACAACCCGGCCAACCCGCTGGCCCACGAATGCAGCACCGCACCGGAAATCTGGGCGCAGACCGAACATGACCTGGACGCCATCGTGGTCGGCGTCGGCTCGGCCGGCACCCTGACCGGACTGACCCGGTTCTTCCAGCGCGTGCAACCGAATCTGGAAATGGTGCTGGCCGACCCGATCGGCTCGGTGATGGCCGAATACAGCCGCAGCGGCACCCTGCCGAAACCCGGTTCCTGGGCCGTTGAAGGCATCGGCGAGGACTTCATTCCGTCGATCACCGACCTCTCCAGCGTGCGCCATGCCTACTCGATCAGCGATGAAGAAAGCTTCGACCACGCCCGTCAATTGCTGAAAGCTGAAGGCATTCTCGGTGGTTCGTCCACCGGCACCCTGCTCGCCGCCGCGCTGCGTTATTGCCGCGAACAGACCGAGCCGAAACGTGTGGTCAGCTTCGTCTGCGACACCGGCACGCGCTACCTGTCGAAGGTCTACAACGACCAGTGGATGACCGACCAGGGCCTGCTGCAGCGCAAGGGCTACGGTGACTTGCGTGACCTGATCGCCCGGCGCTTCGAGGATGGCCGCGTGATTTCCGTCGGCCCCGACGACACCTTGCTCACCGCATTCCAGCGCATGCGCCTGGCCGACATCTCACAACTGCCGGTGCTGGTGGAAGGCAAGAAACTGGTCGGCGTGATCGACGAATCGGACATTCTGCTCGGTGTGCATGAGGACGCCTCGCGCTTCAGCCAACCGGTTGCCAGTGCCATGTCCGACAAACTGCAAACCCTCGCCCCCGGCGCCTCGCTGGCGGACCTGGAATCGGTGCTCAGTCGCGGCCTGGTCGCGATCATCGCCGACGCGGCAGGCTTCCATGGCCTGATCACCCGCACCGACATGCTCAATCAACTACGGAGATCCCTTGCATGAGTCAGCACGACAAGAACGCCCGGCCCCAGGGTTTCGCCACGCGGGTGATCCACGCCGGACAGACCCCGGACCCGACGACCGGGGCGCTGATGCCGCCGATCTACGCCAACTCCACCTACCTGCAGGACAGCCCCGGCGTCCACAAGGGTTTCGACTACGGTCGCTCGCACAACCCGACGCGTTTTGCCTTGGAGCGTTGCGTGGCGGATCTCGAGGGCGGCACTCGCGGATTCGCGTTTGCCTCGGGGCTGGCGACGATTTCGGCGGTGCTGGAATTGCTTGATGCCGGCTCGCACATCGTCTCCGGCAATGACTTGTATGGCGGCACGTTCCGTCTGTTCGACAAGGTCCGCCAGCGCAGCGCCGGGCACCGTTTCAGCTACGTCGACCTGGCGGACCTGTCGGCGTTCGAAGCCTCGCTGCAGGACGACACGCGCATGGTGATGGTCGAGACCCCGACCAACCCGCTGCTGAGCCTCAGCGACCTCGCGGCCATCGCCCGCATCTGCCGTGCTCGCGGCATCATCTGCGTGGCCGACAACACCTTCGCCAGCCCATGGATCCAGCGCCCGCTGGAGCTGGGGTTCGACATCGTGCTGCACTCGACCACCAAGTACCTGAACGGCCACTCCGACGTGATCGGCGGTATCGCGGTGGTAGGACAGAACGCTGAGCTGGCCGAGCGCCTGGGCTTCCTGCAAAACGCCGTGGGCGCAATTGCCGGGCCGTTCGACGCCTTCCTCACGTTGCGCGGGGTGAAAACCCTGGCGCTGCGCATGGAGCGGCATTGCAGCAATGCGCTGGAACTGGCGCGCTGGCTGGAACAGCAGCCGCAGGTGTCCCGTGTCTACTACCCCGGCCTGCCGTCGCACCCGCAGCATGAGTTGGCGAAACGGCAGATGCGCGGTTTCGGCGGGATGATTTCCGTGGACCTGAACACCGATCTGGCCGGCTCGCGGCGCTTTCTGGAGAACGTGGAGATTTTCGCCCTCGCCGAAAGCCTCGGCGGCGTCGAAAGCCTGATCGAGCATCCGGCGATCATGACCCACGCCACGATCCCGGCCGACACCCGGGCGAAACTCGGCATCGGCGATAGCCTGGTGCGTCTGTCGGTAGGCGTCGAGGATCTGGAAGATCTGCGTGCCGATCTGGCCCAGGCGCTGGCACGGATTTAACCGGCCACAAACGACAAAGCCCGCACAGGGCGGGCTTTGAAGTTCGAGTAGGCGGCCAGTGCTGGTCTCTGGCTTACGAGGTTTATCAGGACTCCCACAGTACAGGCAATGTGCTCTGCTGCTTCACACGGCGTAAGGGCTGGATCCCAGCGCGGGGATCTTTCTAACCGTGTACCCTTCGGAACGCGCCCAACGCTTCCTCGCTATCCGCTTGCGCATCAGTCTGCGTCTTCGCCTACATCCTTGAGCCTAGCAAACACCCCCGAATGCGCCCCGCCATTTTTAGACCGATTTTCTTCTAGCCCCCACCTGCAAGGAAGTTAACCGACTATCGCCTGCGGCCTCCTGGCACCGGTGCCGCCCGAACGGCGAACTATACTTCTGGTTTCGTTCGCCGGTTTCACGCAGTACGTCGACACCCGTGCGCTTTCGCGGTGCGCCCGTGCCAATCGCCAATCTGGTTAACCCCGGGCCAAGGAGCCACGTCGTCGAAACCGACGGCCAGCGCTCGGCGCTGTGTGGCTGATGGGGCGTGGAGAAGAACATGAGACACAAGCTCTGGTCTGGTGTTGTACTGGCAGTCGCTGCAACGGTGGTGACGCCCGGTGTATGGGCAGCTCAGGCGCAGGCATTGGCGTCCGACGGTGCGGATCATGTGAAGGCCGGGGCTGTGGCTTCTGATGGTTCGGATCATGTTGGCGCCGGAGCCGTTGCCTCTGATGGCGCGGACCATGTGAAGGCTGGGGCTGTGGCCTCCGACGGCGCGGATCACGTTGGCGCCGGCGCCGTTGCCTCTGACGGTTCGGACAAGGTTGGCGCTGGTGCTGTGGCCTCTGACGGTGCAGATCACGTCGGTGCTGGAGCCGTCGCCTCCGACGGTGCGGATCATGTCGGCGCCGGGGCCGTCGCCTCCGACGGTGCGGATCACGTTGGCGCTGGTGCCGTGGCCTCTGACGGTGCGGATCATGTCGGCGCCGGGGCCGTGGCCTCTGACGGTGCGGATCATGTCGGCGCTGGGGCCGTGGCCTCTGACGGTGCAGATCACGTCGGTGCTGGAGCCGTCGCCTCCGACGGTGCGGATCACGTCCGTGCTGGAGCCGTTGCCTCCGACGGTGCGGATCATGTCGGCGCCGGGGCCGTCGCCTCTGACGGTGCAGATCACGTTGGCGCTGGTGCTGTCGCCTCTGACGGTGCGGATCACGTCGGTGCTGGAGCCGTCGCCTCCGACGGTTCGGACAAGGTCGGCGCTGGTGCCGTGGCCTCTGATGGTTCGGATCATGTCGGCGCTGGTGCCGTGGCCTCTGACGGTGCAGATCACGTCGGTGCTGGAGCCGTCGCCTCCGACGGTGCGGATCATGTCGGCGCCGGGGCCGTGGCCTCTGACGGCACGGACAAGGTCGGCGCCAGTCGCCTCGCCTACTCCCGCGTCGGTGTTGGCTCCGACCAGGTCGCCTCCGCGCTCATGACCGGCAGCTATTCAGACCAGTTCAACAGCCCTCAATAACCGATCCCTGCCAACCGACGGGCGGCTTCAATAGCCGCCCGTTTTGCCTCGCACTAGCACATTTGTGCTAATCGACCACCCCGCCACGCGGCGCTATATTCCTTCGCAACCCCCGACGTTTCCCAACATTGCCGCTGTGCAGTGCGCGGGATCGTTGCGTCTGGAAAAAGAACAACACCAAGGAAGAAACACCATGAAACTGCAAAGCCTCAGCACACTCACGGTCATCGGCGCCTTGCTCATCGGCGTCACCGGTTGCCAGACCGCCAAACCCACCGAAGCCAGCATGAAAGAACGCGCCCAGACCGTCATCGGCAAACCGGTCAGCAAAATCGACAACATCCGCAGCGACAGCACCCTCACCTACTACACCGCCTATACCCCTGCCGGCGAATACAACTGCGAGCTGCCCAGCGGCGCGATCATCGCGGTCGCCAGCATGGGCATCATGACGCCGCCGCTGTCCTGTCTGCCCAAAGGCGCCTCGCCCATTCCGGTTCAGTGATCCGGCGTGACGCCACACGAACTCATTTTGCTTACCCGTCAATGGACTCCGTCTGATCATGAAAACACTTATCGTCACCCTCGCCCTCGCCGCCATCGCGCTGACTGGCTGCGCCACGCCGAAACAATGGGAAGCCACCGGCGGCAGCAAGACCGACGGCATCGTGCAGGTGTCCTACGAGCTGGGCCAGTTCGAAAGCGGGCAGACCTCGGCGGCACAGGGCCTGGCCACCGCCGAGAATCGCTGCAAGACCTGGGGTTACAAGAGCGCCGAAATCACCGGCTCCGAGAAAAACATCTGCCGCACCATGGGCCAGTACAACTGCCTGCAAACCACCATCACTCAGGACTATGAGTGCCGGCGTTGAATCAAACCTGCCCGACCGGCTCCAGTGGCCGGTCGCGCAGGGCACGCAAGGTCGCGCGCAGCTCGGCCGGGCGTACCGGTTTGGACAGGATGGCAATTTGGCGGTCGTGCAAGGCCGCCTGTATTTTCTCGATGTCATGCCCGGTGATAATCATCGCCGGCACCGCCCAGCCCCGCTGCCTGCGGACTTCGTCGATGCATTCAATGCCCGTGGAATGCGGTCCCAGATCGTAGTCGGCGACAATGATGTCGCAGTCGGTGAGCAAATCCCGCCCCGTCAATTCGGCCTGTACCTCGCAGCCCCAGCGCTCGAGTAGCGCCGAGGTTGCCAGCAACACGTTGCGATCATCCTCCACCAGACACACTTTCAGCCCTGTCAGCATGCCCGCCTGGCGTGGCTCATCGCGCTTGACCGGCTGTGGCGGCGACGCAACCAGGGGCAAGCCATGCAGGCTGACCGTCGTACCGCGCCCGAGCCGTGAACGAAGGCTGACCTCCACCCCCATCATCTGCCCGAGGCGCTTGACGATCGACAAGCCCAGGCCCACGCCTTCGACGTCCTTGTCGCGCAACTGGCGAACCCGATAAAACTCCTCGAACACCTTGGGCAGATGCGCCTCGGCAATCCCGTTGCCCTGGTCATGAATCACGATCGCCACCCCCGCTCCGCGCTTGCGTACCCCCACCAGCACGGGCCGCTGCGCACCGTACTTGAAGCAGTTGGAAAGCACGTTCTGCACCATTGTCGCCAGCAAGGCCGGGTCGGTTCGCACCCAATGCCTGCAGGGTCGCAGCCGCAACTCCACGCCGCTCCAGCGCGCGGCTTCAGCGTTCTGACGAATCAGGTCCGCCAGCCACTCGCCCAATTCCACGGTTTGCAACTTGGGCAGAATCCGCCCGTTGTCCAGGGTGTACAGATCCAGAATCGAACGGAACAGTTGCGACACGTTGAGCAGCGAACGGTCGATATTGTCCACCAGCCGCCGCTCCTCCTCACCCAGCCGCGACTCGCGCAGACAGGCCGTGAACAGGCCGATGGAATGGATCGGCTGGCGCAAGTCATGACTGGCCTGGGCGAGGAACCGCGACTTCTCCAGATTGGCCGCCACCGCCTCCTCCGACGCCTTGCGCGTGCGCTCCAGCAGCAGGTGCGCATACACCGGAATCACCGTGCTGGTAATCAGCAGCATCAGCACCATGAACGGCTGCGCCTGCCACACCGGCGTCAGGCGATAGACGATCACCAGCGCCAGCAGCGCCAGCCCCGTGGCAATCGCCAGATAGCGCGAGCCGTAGCGCATGCCATTACCGAGGTTGACCCAGACCATCACCGCGTACAGCGGCAGCGCGGCCTCGCCACCGACCACCAGGCCGAACGAGGTGCCGGTGTAGTCATGCACCATGCCGAAGATCCGCCGCGCCGGATAATGCCCCGGCCAGCGCACGATCGCCTGGCGCAGGGCGATCGACGCCAGCAGAAATACACAGATATAAGTGATCACCGGCAGATAGGTTTCGAAGCGCTGCCCGGGCAAAAAGCCCAGTGCGCCGATGTAAACCACGGCAACGCTGGCGAGGATGATGCGCAGATTGGCCTGGTCGAGTTCGGTGTTTTTCTCGAACTTCATGGGGAACGTCCTTGTGCGGCACTCGTCATATTCAGCACGAACCAACAGGCAATGCCTTCGACCGGTGCTAAGGTGCATGCCTTGATAAATACCTGATCCAGGGAGGACTCGGCCATGGCATGTCGGATCATCATAGCCGACGATCATCCGCTGTTTCGCGAGGCGATGCGGCGCACCGTCCAGCGCCTGCTGCCTGAGGCATCCATCGATGAAGCGGGCGATCTCGACAGCGTACTGGCCCTGCTGCCCCGCGGGATCGAGCCGGACTCGCTGATTCTGGACCTGCGTTTCCCCGGCCTGACGTGCGTCAGTCAGCTCGCCGAGCTGCGTCGGCGCTTGCCGCGTACAACCCTGATCGTGGTGTCGATGGTCGATGACGAGGCGTTGATCGGCGAGGTCATGGCGGCCGGCATCGACGGCTTCATCGGCAAGAACATCGCCCCGGATGACATCGGTCAGGCGATCCTGGCGATCCGCGAAGGCGAAGTGCTGGTGAAGTTCGCGCCGTCAGGCCTGTTGCCACTGGAAACCGGCGCGGCCCTGACCCCGCGTCAGCAGGACGTCCTGCGCCTGATCGCCCAGGGCAAGACCAACAAGGAAATCGCCCGCGAACTCGATATTTCGCCGTTCACCGTGCGCATTCATGTGTCGTCGCTGCTGCGCACGTTGAACGTGCCGTCGCGGGCTGCCGCGGCGGTGAAGTATTCCGGCACGCTCTGACGGCGCTTTTTTGAGCATCCTCAGTCTCAGCTAAGTCTTGTTCCCTATCGTCTCTTCCTGCGCACTTTCAGCGCTGCTCAGGAGAGGCAACCCGCCGATGAACGCCATCAAGGCCGACTGGCTCAACAAAGTACCCGAGGTGACGCTGTCCTTCTGGGTGATCAAGATTCTTTCTACCACCGTGGGTGAAACGGGTGCGGACTTTCTGGCGGTCGATGCCGGTTTCGGCGCTGGCTGGACCAGCATCGGCATGGCACTGCTGTTGGCTGTCGCGCTGTTCTGCCAGTTGCGCACCAAAGCCTATACGCCGTGGATCTACTGGCTGAGCGTGGTGCTGGTGAGCATCGTTGGCACACAGATCACTGACATCATGACCGACATGCTCGATGTCAGCCTCTACACCAGCACGGCGCTGTTCAGCGTGCTGCTGGCCATCAATTTCTTCGTCTGGTACCGGGTCGAGCGCAACCTGTCGATCCGCGAAATCGTCACGCCCCGGCGCGAATGGTTCTACTGGACGACCGTACTCTGCACCTTCGCACTGGGCACGGCGGCAGGTGACCTGGCCACCGAAGCCCTCGGCCTGGGTTTCACCCTCGGCGTCATGATCTTCGGCTTATTGATCGCCGCTACGCTGATCGCCTGGCATCTGGGCGCCAATGTGGTGCCGGGCTTCTGGATCGCCTACATCCTGACCCGCCCGTTCGGCGCCTCCCTCGGCGACTTGCTCACCCAGGCCAAGACCTATGGCGGCCTCGGCTTGGGCGCAGCGTGGACCAGCGCGATTTTTCTCAGCGTCATCGTGCTGTTGGTGGGGGCCGCGCAGATCAACACCGGCAACCGCAAAACCATCACTCAATAACTGTTCAACAGCCACCAGGAAATTCTCATGCGCACACTGCAAAACATGGTTCGTCACGTTGCGATCGTCTCCGCGATTGCCTTGCTGAGCATCGCCACCGGCTGCTCGAAACCCGCCGACAAACCCAATGCCGGAACGCCATCAGCCAGCGTCGCGGCACCATCCGGGTCGAAACTCGGCGACCTGTCGGCGTTCCGCACCATCGCCGCCGATGTCAGCGCGCTCGTCGCCAAAAACGATCTGCCTGCCGCCAAGACCCGGATCAAGGATCTGGAAAGCGCCTGGGACTCCGCCGAAGCCGGAATCAAACCCCGCGCCGCCATTGACTGGCATGTGCTGGACAAGGCGATCGACCGTTCGCTCGACGCGCTGCGCAGCAGTACGCCGAAGCAAAGCGACTGTCAGGCGGCCATGGGCGAGCTGATGGCAGCTTTCGATGCCATGCGGGTCCAGCCATGACCCGGAGCGAGTGAACGGGCGGACAAACACCGGCACAGGTGCTTGAATACAGGCGCGACGGTCACGACCGCCGCGCCTTTTTTGCGGAGTGGAACATGCGGATATTGCTGGTCGAAGACGACCCGATGATTGGTGAGGCGATCCAGGGCGCGCTCAGCGATGCGAGCTATGCCAGCGACTGGGTGAAAAACGGCCTGACCGCGCTGTCGGCGCTGCAAACGCAACCCTATGATCTGGTGTTGCTGGACCTCGGTCTGCCCGGCAAGGACGGCCTCGAGGTACTCGACAGCATACGCGCGGGCAACAACCCGGTGCCGCTGCTGATCATCACCGCCCGCGACAACCTTGATGACCGCCTGCGCGGTCTTGACGGTGGCGCGGACGACTACCTGCTCAAACCCTTCGAAATTGCCGAGTTGCTGGCGCGTATTCGTGCGGTGTTGCGGCGCAAGGGCGGCAACGCTCAGTCGCGGCTGGATAACGGCATTGTCTCGCTGGATCTGCTGTCGAAGCAGGCCTGCACTGCCGAAGCGACTGACGTGCAACTGTCGAGTCGCGAATTTGCTCTGTTGCAGGCGCTGCTGATTCGGCCGGGGGCGATTCTCTCGCGCAGCGAACTGGAAGATCGCCTGTACGGCTGGGGCAATGAAGTGGAAAGCAACGCGGTCGAGTTCCTGATCCACTCACTGCGGCGCAAACTCGGCAACCATGTGATCAAGAACGTCAGGGGTATGGGATGGATGGTTTCAAAAGGCGCCTGAGAGCCTCGGTTCAGTTTCGACTCTCCGCCACGCTGTCTCTGGCGATTTTTCTTGTGGCCGTCGCGGCTGGAGCATTCGCATTCGTTGCCGCCATCGACGAAGCCCACGAAATGCAGGACGAGACCCTGCGCCAGGTCGCCATGCTGTTCGAACGCCAGCACATGACCCTGCGTTACCCCACCATCGACCCGATTCAAGGTGATGACGAGGAGTCCCGAGTCATCGTTCAATACCTGGCCGACAGCAGCAAAGCCGTCGGCAACGACGATGCCCTGATTCCACTGCCCTTCCCCGCGACACTGGCCGATGGTCTGGCGACCGTGAACGTCACTGGCGAGGACTTCCGGGTACTGGTCAGGACTACCGCACGGGGCGAGCGGTTCGTGGTGGCCCAAGAGGCCGATGTCCGCAATCAGGAAGCCCGTGAAAGTGCCTGGCGTAGTCTGCTGCCGTTTCTGATTCTGTTTCCGGTGCTGTTGCTGGTGGTCGGCGATCTGGTACGCAAGATCTTCCAGCCGATCTCGCGCCTCGCCAGCGAGATCAACCAGCGTGACGAACAGGCCCTGCACCCGATTGACGAGCGACCGTTGCCGAATGAGATCCAGCCCTTCGTCGTCGCCATCAATCGCTTGCTGGAACGGGTCGCACAATCGATGGACAGCCAGCGCCGCTTCGTCGCTGACGCGGCCCATGAGTTGCGTTCACCGCTGACGGCGCTGTCGTTACAGGCCGAGCGCCTCGGCGCTGCGGACCTGTCGCCAGTGGCCCGCGAGCGGTTGCGACCGCTGACGCTGGGCATAGAACGCAGCCGAAAACTGATTGATCAATTGCTGACACTCGCGTGTGCACAGGCGGGTGCGGTCCGGCTTCCAGGCGCTATTTCCGTACACAGTGTTTATCGGCAGGTGCTGGAGGACTTGCTGCCACTGGCTGAGCGCAAACAGATCGATCTGGGCGTGGAAGGTGCTGCAGACACACAGGTCGTCATCAGCGAGATGGATCTGTTCACCTTGATCAAGAACCTGGTGGACAACGCCATTCGCTACACGCCACCGGGTGGAACAGTCGATCTGTCGATCGGGCAACGGCGTGGTTCAGTGACGTTGCAAGTCAGCGATTCAGGGCCCGGTATTGACGAGGCCGAACAATCGCGGGTTTTCGAGCCGTTTTATCGAAGTGAACTGAGCGAAGAAACGGGTTCCGGCCTTGGCCTGTCCATCGTCAAGGCTATCGCCGAACGTGCCGGCGCGCAGGTTCTGCTCGGTTTTACCGACGAAACCCGCAAGCGCGGCTTGCGGGTTTCGGTGGTGTTCCCAACGACAGCAGGGTGAGATTTCCGGCTCAGGTGCGGCTCAAGGATCGACGTGCGCCATCAATTCCGGCACCGATTCCGGCCGCTTTGCGTAACGCTGCGCCAGCACCGCGCAGACCATCAACTGGATCTGGTGAAACAGCATCAGCGGCAGGATCAGCACCCCGATGGTGCTGCCGGCGAACAGCACCTGCGCCATCGGCACGCCGGTCGCCAGGCTCTTTTTCGAACCACAGAACAGGATGGTGATGCGGTCTTCCTGGCTGAAGCCGAATGCCTTGCCCAATACCGTCGACGCCACCAGTACCAGCGCCAGCAGGACGCAGCAGGCCACAACCAGGCCCAGCAGGTCGATCACCGGGATCTGATGCCAGATGCCTTCATTGACCGCTTCGCTGAACGCACCGTAGACCACCAGCAGGATCGAACCCTGGTCGACGAACTTCAGCCAGTTCTTGTTGCGCCCGACCCAGGCGCCGATCCAGCGCCGGGCGATCTGTCCGGCGATGAACGGCAGCAGCAGTTGCACGCTGATTTTCAGGATCGCGTCGAGGGTCGAGCCGCCGTCGCCGTGGACGTTCAGCAGCAAGGTCACCAGCAGCGGTGTGAGGAAGATCCCGAACAGGCTGGACGCCGCCGCGCTGCAGATCGCCGCCGGAATATTGCCCCGCGCCAGCGAGGTGAAGGCGATCGCCGATTGCACCGTGGCCGGCAGTGCGCAGAGGTAGAGCATGCCCATGTACAGCTGATCGCCGACCAAGGGCGACAGCAACGGCTTCAGCGCCAGACCCAATAACGGGAACAGGACAAAAGTGAGGCCGAACACCAGCAAGTGCAGACGCCAGTGGCCGGCGCCAGCGATGATCGACTCGCGGGAAAGTTTGGCGCCGTGCAGGAAGAACAGCAGCGCGATGGCGATGTTGGTGAGCCAGCCGAAGCCGACGGCGACCTGGCCGCTGGCGGGCAGGAAGCTGGCGAGCAACACCACGCCGATCAGGGTCAGGGTGAAGTTGTCGGGCAGGAATCTTGGGCGCGTCATGGTTTGCTCATCCGGGGGTTGCCTGTACGTGAAAGCGACTCTAACGTACCTGAGAATTACCGACTAACGCCGAAGAGCCGCCAGATGCCGCCTAAAGGACACGAAAAAAGCGTCAGACGCAGCGTCCCCGGGCTGCCGAGCCTGCCTCGTCCGCTGTACGGGCGCACCGAATCGCTGCCCAATCGCGCCCTCACCCGTCGCCACAGTCACCCGTGGGTGCAACTGTCCTACGCGATTCAGGGCGTACTCGAAGTGCAGACCAGCGCCGGACGTTTCGTCGCCCCGCCGGAACGCGCGGTGTGGATTCCGGCGGGCATGCCCCATCGGGTGTTCAGCTCGCCACAGACTGAAATGCGCAGCCTGTACATTGATTGCAGCGTGTCGGGGTGGGCAATCGAGCGTTGTCATGTGCTTGGGGTCAGCGACCTGCTGCGCGAGCTGATCCGGGCGTTCAGTCTGGTGCCGGTGGAATACGACCAGAACGGCGCACACGGACGGATGGCCCAGGTGATCCTTGATCAACTGGCCGAAGCACCACAGATCGACTTGATGCTGCCACTGCCCCAGGACAGTCGCCTGCGGCAGATTTATCAGAGCCTGGAACAGCATCCGGAGCAGCAAACTACGCTCAACCACTGGAGCGGAAAATTCGGCGTTACCGAGAAAACCCTGAGTCGGCTGTTTTTGCGCGATACCGGCCTGACCTTTCGTGCCTGGCGTCAGCGCTTGCGCCTGCTGGGTGCGCTGACCCCGCTGGAACGGGGCGAACGCGTCACCGACGTGGCTCTGGCCTGCGGTTATGACTCGACTTCGGCCTTCATCGCCGCGTTTCGCCAGCAATTCGGAGAAACGCCCGGAGAGTTTTTCCGATAAAAATGCCGATATTTATCGAATTTGTACGAGCCAAGCGACCCACTTCAAGGTAGAGTTTCGTCCATCAAACATTTTTGACGTCTTTCGACGATAACCCTGATGACCCACCCTTTAGCGAACCAGTCGGCGGTAACAGCATGATCGAAGTCACTGAAGTCTCCATTGCCCAATTGCGCGCGGCGCTCGAATCCGGCCAGACCACTGCGGTGGAACTGGTGCAGGCCTATCTGGCGCGGATCGACGCCTATGATGGCCCGGACACCGACACGGCGCTGAATGCCGTGGTGGTGCGCAACCCCGAGGCGCTGAAAGAAGCCGAAGCTTCCGATGCCCGCCGGGCAAGAGGTGAACTGCTCGGCCCGCTCGACGGCATTCCCTACACCGCCAAGGACAGCTATCTGGTCAAGGGCCTGACTGCCGCCTCCGGCAGCCCGGCCTTCGCCGATCTGGTCGCCCATCGCGACGCGTTCACCATCGAACGCCTGCGCGCCGCCGGGGCGATCTGCCTGGGCAAGACCAACATGCCGCCGATGGCCAATGGCGGGATGCAGCGCGGGGTCTATGGCCGCGCCGAAAGCCCTTACAACGCTGACTACCTGACCGCACCGTTCGCGTCCGGCTCGTCGAACGGCGCCGGTACGGCCACTGCCGCGAGCTTCTCGGCGTTCGGTCTGGCCGAAGAAACCTGGTCCAGCGGTCGCGGCCCGGCCTCGAACAACGGCTTGTGCGCCTACACGCCGTCGCGCGGGGTGATCTCGGTGCGCGGCAACTGGCCGCTGACCCCGACGATGGACGTGGTGGTGCCGTACGCGCGCACCATGGCTGACCTGCTCGAAGTGCTCGATGTGGTGGTTGCCGAAGACAGCGACACCCGTGGCGACCTGTGGCGTCTGCAACCGTGGGTGCCGATTCCGAGCGTCGCCTCGGTGCGCCCGGCCTCGTACGCCGAACTGGCAGTCAACCGTGATGCCTTGGCCGGCAAACGCCTGGGTGTGCCGCGCATGTACATCAACGCCGACCCCGAGGCTGGCACCAGCGCCGAACCGGGTATCGGCGGCCCGACCGGCCAACGCATCAACACCCGGCCTTCGGTGATCGATCTCTGGAAAGAGGCGCGCAAAGCCCTGGAAGCCGCCGGTGCCGAAGTGATCGAAGTGGATTTCCCGCTGGTGTCCAACTGCGAAGGCGACCGCCCTGGCGCGCCAACCGTGTTCAATCGCGGTATCGTTTCCAAGGAGTTCCTGCACCACGAATTGTGGGAGCTGTCGGGCTGGGCGTTCGATGATTTCCTGCGGGCCAACGACGATCCGAAACTCAATCGCCTGGCCGACGTCGACGGGCCGAAAATCTTCCCGCACGACCCGGGCACCCTGCCCAACCGTGAAGGCGACCTGGCGGCAGGCATGGACGAGTACGTGCGCATGGCCGAGCGCGGCCTCGCCTCGTGGGATCAGATCCCGACCCTGCCGGACGGTCTTCGCGGCCTGGAACAGACCCGCAAGATCGACCTGGAAGACTGGATGGACCGCCTCGGCCTCGACGCCGTGCTGTTCCCGACCAACGCCGACGTTGGCCCGGCAGATGCCGATATCAATCCGGTTTCGGCGGACATCGCCTGGAGCAACGGCATCTGGGTCGCCAACGGCAACCTGGCAATCCGTCACCTCGGCGTGCCGACCGTGACCGTACCGATGGGCATCATGGCGGACATCGGCATGCCGGTAGGCCTGACGTTTGCCGGGCGCGCCTATGATGATTCGACGCTGCTGCGCCTGGCGGCAGCGTTTGAAGCGACCGGTTCGAAGCGCCAGATACCGCCGCGTACGCCGGCGCTTTCGGCGCGTCGATAGCAGCACAACGTTATGCCGCGACCGGTGGGCGCGGCATTTTTCCGACTTGATGATGAGTAACCGGATCACACTTATCAGTACCGGACAACTGTCAGTTCTATCAGTTGTTCGGTCGATAACGTGCGAGTAGCGTGAAAATGAGTTGATAGTCCCTATCAACGAAACACCTACTCACCATTCGGAAAGTTGCATCATGAACAATCCTGAAAACCCAATAGCAACTGCTCTTCGCGATGATTTGAATCCAGACTCACCGCGATCTAAAACGCCTTCTCCCTTCGTATATTACCGAGCTTCTTTTCAACCACCCCTGCCCTCCGGAAAAACAGAAATTCGTGCGAAAGAGTTCTGGTTCCAGAGCTTCACCGATCAAGCCGAAAGTCTTCTTGGAAGCAGCGGCGAGGGATTCGAAATCGAGAAACTATCCCTGGTCATTCCTAAAGGATTGAAGGACGGCACCTACCCGATAACAAGCAAAGACCGGCCATTCATTCTCATTGAAGTCGATCAGATTTCACCGGCTGCAAGGAGTGGAAATCTGACAATTACCCGCCATAACGACGGCACGATCTCAGGATTTTATAAAGTCGAGATAGTGATAGAGGACATCAAGTACACCGTTGACGGAAAATTTCATCTTGAGCCTACGTACGACAACCAATACTAGGAGCCTGCGGTGTCGCTGGGAAAATTTCGGCTGCGCTGAACGGATGAGCAAGCTGTTTCTCCGTTGCGTTCAGCGAGCCTGCTACACGCAACACTTCGGAAAAACCGAACCACAGTGACGAAATAAACGATTTTTCTCCCGCGTAATCCCCTCGCTAGCATGACCGCGTCTACCCAAACAATATTCAGACCGGGAGAACGCCATGCCAGCCACACACCTTAATATCGGCGAGCCGTGGATGTGGGGCGCCTTCATCGTCTTCGTTCTGGCGATGCTGGCCCTGGATCTGTTTGTCTTCGGCGGACGCAAGGCGCATCGGGTGTCGGTGCGCGAAGCCTCGGCGTGGGTGGTTGCCTGGTGCCTGTTGGCGCTGGCGTTTGCCGGTCTGCTCTGGTGGTATCTGAACGGCGCGTTCGGCGCCGAGATCGCGCAGCGCAAAACCCTGGAATTCCTCACCGGTTATCTGATCGAGCAATCGCTGTCGATCGACAACATGTTCGTCTTCGTGATGATCTTCGGCTACTTCGCAGTGCCGCCGGAGTTGCAACGGCGCGTACTGCTGTACGGCGTGCTCGGGGCGATCGTGATGCGCGCGGCGATGATTTTTGCCGGGGTCTGGCTGGTGTCGCAGTTTGCCTGGTTGCTGTACGTGTTCGGCGTGTTCCTGATCATTACCGGGATCAAGATGCTGGTGTTCGCCGAGCAGCAACCGGACCTCGACAACAACCCGCTGCTGCGCTGGGTGCGCGGGCATCTGCGCATCACTCACGGTTTTCATGGCGAGCGCTTTTTCGTGGTGCAGAACGGCGTGCGCTGGGCCACGCCGATGTTTCTGGTGCTGGTGCTGATCGAGGCCAGCGACCTGATGTTCGCGGTCGACAGCATTCCGGCAATCTTCGCCGTCACCACCGACCCGTTCATTATTTTCACCTCGAACATCTTCGCAATCATGGGCCTGCGCGCCCTGTACTTCCTGCTCGCCGACATGGCTGACCGCTTTCACCTGCTCAAGTACGGCCTGGCGCTGGTGCTGGTGTTCATCGGCGGCAAGATGACGGTCATGCCGTGGTTTCACATGCCCGTGGAGTGGTCGCTGGCGGTGGTGGGGACGGTGATTTTGCTGTCGGTGGTGTTGAGCCTGATCCTCACACGCAAAGAGGATCAGACCCAGTCTTTGTAGGAGCCGTGCTACGGCTCCTGCAAGGAGGTTGCGCTTACTTGTCGGACTTGATGCTGGTCCACACCCGCGTGCGCACCCGCTCCAGTTTCTGCGGCAACGGCTGCACCACGTACAGGGTTTTCAGCGCCTCGGGGGTCGGTGTCAGGTTCGGGTTGCCGGTGATTTCCTTGTTGATCAGTGGTATCGAATCCTTGTTGGCATTCGGATAACCGAGGAAATCGCTGATCCCGGCGATGACCTTCGGATCGAGCAAGTTGTTGAGGAATTCGTGCGCCTCGGTGACGTTCTTCGCGCTCTTGGGAATGGCGAAGGTGTCGAACCAGATCGGTGCGCCTTCCTTCGGCAAGCGCCAGTCGACCACCACGCCGTTGCCCGCTTCTTTGGCGCGGTTGCCGAACTGATAGAAGCTGCCGGAGTAACCGATCGCCACGCATATGTCGCCGTTGGCGATGTCGGTCATGTACTTGGCCGAGTTGAAGTAGGTCACGTAGGGGCGCACCTTGAGCATCAAATCCTTGGCCTTTTCATAATCGGCCGGGTTCTGGCTGTTTGGGTCGAGGCCCAGGTAATGCAGGGCTAGCGGCAGGATTTCCGACGGTGAATCGAGCATCGCCACGCCGCAGGATTTCAGCTTTTCCATGTTCTCGGGCTTGAATACCAGGTCCCAACTGTCCACCGGGGCGTTCTCGCCGAGCGCAGCCTTGACCTTGGCCGGGTTGAAGCCGATCAGCACCGTACCGACCATGTAAGGCACGCCGTACTGGTTGCCGGGATCGTTGGCGTCGAGCAGTTTGAGCAGCTCGGGATCCTGATGCTTCCAGTTCGGCAGCTTGGATTTGTCGAGTTTCTGGAACACGCCGGCCTTGATCTGGGTATCGAGAAACTGGTTCGACGGCACGACGAGGTCGTAGCCGGAGTTGCCGGTCAGCAGCTTGGCTTCCAGGGATTCGTTGGTATCAAAGGTGTCCCAGGTGACTTTGATGCCGCTTTGCGCAGCGAAATCCTTGGGCACGGACGGCAGGATGTAGTCCGCCCAGTTGTACACCCGCAATTCGCGCTGTTCGGCCTGTACGGCGCTGGCGAGCAGCGTCAGCCCAAAGACAGTGGCGCCCAGAATGCGTTTGATCGTGACCATATTGTTTCCCCGGATGCGGCGTGAGTCGGATGGTTTTTATGTTCTGTACACGGCAGCGGCCAGACGGGTGGCCATGGGTAAGGAGCAGCGGCTGACTCTTGTAGTTTTGCAGGATGGCTCCGATTCTTGCCGAGAGCGCCGCCCGATCACAGTAGGGGGTTGGCCAAAAGGGGATCGAAATGGCCAATTTGCGTGACCGAAAAACACATCACCGCACCAAATACAGAAAACTCTTCACGCTTGGGCTTTCAACGCCCGGGACGTGGACTTGCCTAAACCACTGATGTCGCCTATAGCTTCAATGGCCAACTGCCACTCCTCAAGAAAATGGAATTTGGACGAAGTGTCATGAAAAAAATATTAGCGATACTTGTAGCCAGTTTTTTCCTTCTGCCAGCAGTCGCATTTTCTGGATGGTTTGATAAACATGAACAACTTTCGCTGACAACCAGACTGAGTGACACTTCAACCATTCCTGACGACGCATATTTAAAAATAATCATTGTAGGTGCAAAGCCCGCGATATTGGAAATCTGTAAAGATTCATTCGCCCATGCTTTCGCGAGAAATGTCATTGGCAACAACAGCAATACGCTGATTGTTCTTACATACGATTCCGTACCAATACTAAGGCTGCAATACGATGAAAAAACCAGAACCTGTACAAAAGCGTACATTCTAGAAAAAGACCTCTCCGGCTATACACTATCAACCGATATAGCAAGGCAACATAAATTCAACATCATTTACGCGCATGACGCTGAAGTCAACAATCTATCCAACACATTGAAAAATGGTATCCCACTTTTGGAGATGACTACATCTGTTGGGCCATTGATGTCGTCCCCCATCACCCAGCAAGCTATAACTTATTTTTCCAACGCATTTTCCAATGCTGGCACGACACGAAGTGACTACACAGGCGAGTTCAAACTACCAAATCGTGAAAATCAAACCAAATTGACATTGGACGCAACCATTGGCGTCCAGAAGTTTGTACTGATGGAATTATACATAGAAGTAAAAAAATCCCTATTTGAAGAAAAAAACTACCAATCGGTAATGAACTCAAAACTTGATAACACAGCATCAATCCAGGAAATTCTCAACGCTCGCCGAACAAAAGAAGGTATAAATTTCAAGTCAGGCGACTACTCCATTATAAAAAGCGAATGCAGCTACCTGAAAAACTCATTTCAATCAAAACTAAACTCAATGGATCTGCAAAGACTTCAAGAAGCCTACTTACTCAATAATCACAGGGACAAAAAAATGGGGATTGGCTCGCTTGAACAGTGTTTTGGCTATCCAATCAGAAAGCCAAACGAGCAGCTTACATTTAAGTTTCTTGTAGATGAAGTGTCCTCGGCCGCACCAGATATCGACACTCACTTTTTAAAATTTCTAACCACAGGTGAACACGCAAAAATCCTGACAAAAGATGTAAACTTCCACGATCAGGATACAGATCTTGATATTTCAAGCATGGCAAAATATCTCAAATTGAAAAAATCGACACCTCTTTGCCACAGTTACATTGGCTATCACCAGGTAGCCTTCATGCAAATAATCAACAATAAAAACTATTTTTTGACAGCCTCAATAAATCAGGAGTACAGCAAGCTTGAGGCAAGCAAGGGAAAACTATCAAAAATCAGTAATCTTTCAATTAGCAGAACGCCAGATCCCGACTATGAGAACATCGGAGAAGTAGCTGGGTGCATTAGCAACTGGAGTCAGATTCATCAGTCTGTTAGTTCGCGATAGAAAACATAATGAAGAATTTAATTATCAACCTGACATTACTTTTAGCCACAGTGTCTATCGAAGCACAGGCAGAAAACTTCCCATGGTCTTCGATGCACAAATGCCGCTTGGGTTCTTATGCGTTCCACGGACTTTATCCAGAGGCACTCGGACAAATTGAGCGCCTTCAACTCAAACAGCGAATCACTCAAGCGTGGAATGGGTCGCAAATGAGCAGTAATGTCCATGGTACAGACTCGATTTTGGGTGGAAAGCCTGTTACAGGGGCTATCGATCTGAGCGTTCGGTGCCTCAGTGACGTACAAATAAAAAGCCTGCTCGCAGAACTTGCTGGCAGCGGGTTCATTGCATGGTACAGAAAGGATGGCCTGGACGGCTGGAAAGGGCCCAGTCACATACATGCGGTGTGGGTCCATAGCCCCTTGAAGGCAAGCTTGAAACGACAAGCGATAAGCTGGATGAATCACAAAAACGGGCTGAAATCCGATGCTCCCTACAGCTACTGGCAACCATCAGAAACCATGGTTGAATTCATAAAAGCTCGGTATGAAGCTGCTAATCAGTAAATAGAACCAACCTACCCTTGAAACTCAGTAATGCCCGGACGCTGTCCGGGCATTTGCGTATGAAACAGAGGACAGTCAGTCGGTATAGCCCAACCGCGCCGCCCTGCTCTGCTGACGGGTCTGGCCACGCGTCGCGAGGCAGTAATACAACGGGCACGTGACGATCAGCCCGACCAGCCAGGACAGATCCGCACCGTCCACCAGATTGGCGTAGGGGCCGACGTACAACGAGGTGTTGGCGAACGGCAACTGGACGATGATGCCGATGAAATAGGCAATGATCGCGTGCAGGTTGAAATGTCCGTAGATCCCGCCGTCGGCGCGGAAGATCGAGGCGATGTCGTAGCTGCCGCGCTTGATCAGGTAGAAGTCGATCAGGTTGATCGAGGCCCATGGCACCAGCACCAACAGCAGCGCCATGATCAGGCCGATGAACTCGGAAATGAAGTCTGCCGACGCGCCCAGCGCCACCACGCAGCAACCGGCCAGGATCACGCTCGACAGCACCACGCGCACTTTGATGCTCGGTGTCCACTGGCTGGCGAAGGTCTGGATCGAGGTAATGATCGACAGCACCGCGCCGTACAGATTCAGTGCGTTGTGGCTGATGATGTTGAGCAGGAACAGCACCATCAGAATCGGTCCCAGCCATCCGGTGGACTGCTTGACCGCCGCCATCGCCTCGGTGCCTTCCGGGGTCGCCAGCACCGCCACCGCACCGAAGGTGAACGACAGAATGGTGCCCAGCGTCGCCCCCAGGTAGGTGGCGAAAAACGGCTTGCTGATGCCAATGTCCGCCGGCAGGTAACGCGAGTAGTCGGACACGTACGGCGAGAAACTGATCTGCCAGATGATCCCCAGCGACACGGTCGCCAGCCAGCCGGACAGGTTGAAGCTGCCACGGGTGAAGAAGTCCGCCGGCAGATCATGGCCGAAGATGTAGATGAACCCGGCGAGCAACGCGCTGCCCATCACCCAGGTGCCGATGCGGTTCAGCGTATGGATGAAGTTGTAACCGATGACGCCGATGGCCGTGGCGCTCAGTGCGCCGATCAGAATGCTCAGCGGCGCCGGCACCGATGGCGCGATGCCGACAATGGACTTGCCCGCCAGCACAATGTTGGAAATGAAGAAACCGACGTAGATGATCGCCGCGAAAAACACGATCAGCAGCGCGCCGTAACGACCGAACTGACCACGACTCTGCACCATCTGCGGAATGCCCATGCGCGGTCCCTGGGCCGACGCGAGAGCGATCACCAGGCCGCCGATCATGTGCCCCAGCGCAATCGCCAGCAGCCCCCAGAACAGGTCCAGATGAAACACCTGAACCACCATGGCGCCGGTGACGATGGGCAGTGGCGCAATGTTGGTACTGAACCAGAGCGTGAACAGATCGCGGGCCTTCCCGTGGCGTTCCGCGAGTGGGACGTAATCGACTGTGTGATTCTCGATCAACGGGTCTTGCCGGGACATCTGGGGCATGTGCATGAACTCGAGTTTGTCTGTTCTTATCTTTGTATGAAGCCAAACCAGGGGGCTTTTTCTGCCCCCTCAGGCGAACACCATATTATGGTATTCCAAACTTTGCACAAGACTGATCTGCTGTTTTCATCGACAACTGATCCGCCATCTTCCCGGAATCCGGGGCTGACAGGAGATCAAAAAAGCCCCGTAAACCCTGAGTTTCCGACGAAACGACGCGCTTTATCGTTTCACTGAAAAAGACCTTGCAATCGATGTATTACGGTATACCATCAGACCTACAAACACATAAAAACCCGCTCCACCGCATTCGAGGATTGTCCAATGATCGATGCTGCCATCTACAAACAAGTCATGGGCTCGTTCCCGTCCGGCGTCACCGTCATCACCACCCTGGATGACGACGGCCAGATCGTCGGCCTGACCGCCAGCGCTTTCAGCTCGCTGTCGATGGACCCGGCCCTGGTGCTGTTCTGCCCCAACTACAGCTCCGACTCCTACCCGGTGCTGATCAAGAACAAGCGCTTTGCCATTCACTTCCTGTCTGGCGGCCAGCAGAGCGAAGCCTACGCCTTCGCCCGTAAAGGCAAGGACAAGGCACAAGGCATCGAGTGGACATTGAGCGAACTGGGCAACCCGATCCTGGCCAATGCGACAGCTATCATCGAATGTGAGTTGTGGCGCGAATACGAAGGCGGCGACCACGCCATCATGGTCGGCGCGGTGAAGAACCTGATCGTGCCCGAGCAGAACGCCGGCCCGCTGGTGTATTGCCACGGCAAGATGGGCGCCCTGCCCGCGTTCGCCTGAGCCTGACCACTTCCCTTTACAACAGGCCTGCAAGCGACCGGCCGCCAACAAGAGATCAGAGGTAGCGTCATGAAATTTTCCCTGTTCGTACACATGGAACGCTGGGACGAAAGCGTCAGCCACCGTCAACTGTTCGAAGACCTGACCGAACTGACGTTGATGGCCGAGGCCGGCGGTTTCAGTACCGTGTGGATCGGCGAACACCACGCCATGGAATACACCATCTCGCCGAGCCCGATGCCGCTGCTGGCGTATCTTGCGGCCAAGACCACCACCATTCACCTGGGCGCCGGCACCATCATCGCGCCGTTCTGGCACCCGCTGCGGGTGGCCGGTGAATGCGCGCTGCTCGACGTGATCAGCAACGGGCGGATGGAAGTCGGCCTGGCCCGTGGTGCCTATCAGGTTGAATTCGACCGCATGGCCGGCGGCATGCCGGCCTCCTCCGGCGGCCAGGCGCTGCGGGAAATGGTTCCGGTGGTTCGCGCCCTGTGGCAAGGCGACTACGCCCACGACGGCGACATCTGGAAATTCCCCACCTCCACCAGCGTGCCAAAACCGGTGCAGAAGCCGAATCCGCCGATGTGGATCGCCGCCCGCGACCCGGACTCGCACAACTTCGCCGTGGCCAATGGCTGCAACGTCATGGTCACGCCGCTGATGAAAGGCGACGAAGAAGTCCTCGACCTGAAAAACAAATTCCAGACCGCGCTGGATAACAACCCTGGCGTGCCGCGCCCGCAACTGATGGTGCTGCGCCACACCCACGTTCACGCTAAAGACGATCCGGAAGGCTGGAAGGTCGGCGCCAAGGCGATCTCGCGCTTCTATCGCACCTTCGATGCGTGGTTCGGCAACAAGGAAGTGCCGGTCAACGGCTTCCTCGCGCCAAGCCCGGAAGAAAAGTTCGCCGGCCGCCCGGAGTTCGAACTGGAAAGCCTGCACAAGACCGCGATGATCGGTACGCCGGAAGAAATCATTCCGCGCATCAAGTACTACCAGGAACTGGGCGTGGACGAGTTCAGCTTCTGGTGTGACAACAGCCTGCCCCACGCCGAGAAGAAGAAATCGCTGGAGCTGTTTATCAAGCATGTGGTGCCGGCGTTTCGCTGAGCACCGGGCTGACCGTTGACCCCATGAAAACGCCCCGACGGGTTCGGGGCGTTTTTATCAAGCGTGGCGTCGTTCCGCCGTACCGCCCACCCGGGTCGCCACGTCCTCGGGCGCCAGCACACGGCCATCGGCCGACAACAGTTGGATTTTCCTGATCGGCTTGCGCTTCTGTGCGTCGACCATCACCGACCCCGACTCATCCGTCTCGAACAGAAACTCCCCGCCCCACTGCGACAGCGCAACGATCACGGTCTGCAACGCGCGGCCCTTTTCCGTCAGCACGTACTCTTTATAGGCACTGCCATCGGACGCCGGCACCAGTTGCAGGATGCCCGTTTCAACCAGCCCCTTGAGGCGGGTGCTGAGCATGTTCTTGGCGATGTCCAGGCTCTTCTGAAAATCACCGAAACGGCGAACCCCGTCCAGCGCATCACGGATGATCAGCAGCGACCACCAGTCGCCGATCAGATCCAGCGTGCGGGCAACCGGGCAGATGTTGCCTTCAAAGCTTTTGCGCTTCATTTCAGGTGTCTCCAGCAAAACAGCAAAGTCGATGCGGTTGCATCTTACAACCCTTGATCGACAGCGGCTGCCTTTCCCGACCTGAAACTTAGCACTTGCGTACAAGTGGCCGGCGCACGTTGCGAGGATAGTCAACGCTGCCATCCCGGCATCCGCGATCCCTGACACAAGGAGTTCCCATGAGCACGTTCACCACCCAAGACGGCACCGAGATCTATTACAAGGACTGGGGCAGCGGCAAGCCCGTGTTGTTCAGCCATGGCTGGCCGCTGGACGCCGACATGTGGGAATACCAGATGGAGTACCTGAGCAGCCGTGGCTACCGCACCATCGCCTTCGACCGTCGGGGTTTCGGCCGCTCCGGGCAACCGTGGAACGGTTATGACTACGACACTTTCGCCGACGACATCGCACAACTGATCGAGCACCTGGACCTGCGTGACGTGACCCTGGTCGGCTTCTCCATGGGCGGAGGTGATGTCAGTCGTTACATCGCCCGTCACGGCAGCGAGCGGGTTGCCGGACTGGTGTTGCTGGGCGCGGTGACGCCGTTGTTCGGGCAGAAAGCCGACTTCGCCGAGGGCGTCGACAAAGCGGTATTCGATGGCATCAAGGCTGGTCTGTTGAAGGATCGTGCGCAGTTCATCGCCGATTTCGCTGCACCGTTCTATGGCACCAACCAGGGCCAGAAAGTCTCCGATGGCGTGCTGACGCAAACCCTGAACATCGCCCTGCTGGCCTCGCTCAAGGGCACCGTGGACTGCGTGACTGCGTTCTCGGAAACCGATTTCCGCCCGGACATGGCGAAGATCGACGTGCCGACCCTGGTGATCCATGGCGACGGCGACCAGATCGTGCCGTTCGCAACCACCGGCAAGAAAGCCGCCGAGCAGATCAAGGGTGCCGAATTGAAGGTCTACAGCGGCGCGCCGCACGGTTTTGCCGTGACCCACGCACAACAGTTGAACGAAGACCTGCTGGGCTTTCTCAATCGCTGAGTTCGAAGTGAACTGAGCACCCGAAAAAAGGGACACCGGCACCCTTGTCGGCGTCCCTTTTTTTGTCCACACGCAGGGTCAAGCCATTGACCGGCGCCCCGTATTTACGGGCCTTGCAGGCCTCTGCATCACGTTTTTATCTTCACATCCCAGCTTAATAATATTTTACCGATACCCACCCCCTCCCTAGTCTGATCCCAAGCACAGAGAACAGGTCGACAGCGGCCTGAATCCAACTGCCTCGTGAGAAAGGATTAGAGATGACCACTGAAATAATAAAAACAGACACGCTTGTTGTCGGTGCCGGTCAAGCGGGTGTGGCCATGAGTGAACACCTGAGCAAACTGGGCGTGCCGCACCTGGTTCTGGAGCGCAACCGCATCGCCGAACGCTGGCGCACCGGGCGCTGGGATTCGTTGGTCGCCAACGGCCCGGCGTGGCACGACCGCTTTCCGGGGATGGAATTCGATGACGTCGATCCGGACGGTTTCGCCCACAAGGAGCGCGTCGCCGATTACTTCGAAGCCTATGCGAAGAAATTCAACGCGCCAGTCCGTACCGGCGTCGAAGTGAAGAGTGTGCAGCGTAATGTCGGCCGTCCGGGCTTCACCGTCGAAACGTCCGACGGCGTGATCGAAGCCGCGCGCGTCGTCGCGGCGACCGGCCCGTTCCAGCGTCCGGTGATCCCGGCGATTGCGCCAAAGGACACGCGTCTGTTGCAGATCCACTCGGCCGATTACCGCAACCCGCAGCAACTGCCTCAGGGCGCGGTACTGGTAGTCGGTGCCGGTTCTTCAGGCGTGCAGATCGCCGACGAACTGCAGCGTTCGGGCAAGCAGGTCTACCTCTCGGTCGGCGCCCATGACCGCCCTCCCCGTGCCTACCGCAACCGCGATTTCTGCTGGTGGCTCGGCGTGCTTGGCGAGTGGGATCAGGCCGCGATGAAACCTGGCCGCGAGCACGTGACCATCGCCGTCAGCGGTGCCCACGGCGGTCGCACCATCGACTTCCGGGGCCTGGCCCATCGCGGCATGACCCTGGTCGGCGTGACCGAATCGTTCAACGACGGCGTGGTGACGTTCAAGCAGGATCTGCTCGACAACCTCAAGCGCGGCGACGAGAACTACCTGGCGCTGCTCGATGCCGCCGACGCCTACATCGAACGCAACGGCCTGGACCTGCCGCTGGAGCCTGAGGCGCGGGAAACCTATCCCGATCCTGACTGTGTGAAGCATCCCCTCGCCAGTCTGGATCTGGCCGAGGCCGGCATCACGTCGATCATCTGGGCCACCGGGTTCGCCGTGGATTACGCCTGGCTGAAGGTCGCGGCGTTCGATGCCAACGGCAAGCCACAACATCAGCGTGGGGTGTCCAGCGAGTCGGGCATTTACTTCCTCGGGTTGCCTTGGCAGTCGCGGCGCGGCTCGTCGTTCATCTGGGGCGTGTGGCACGACGCCAAGCACGTCGCCGACCACATCGCCACCCAGCGCAAGTACCTGGACTATCGCGATGCCGGTCAGCGCGAGGCCGCGCACAGCAAAACGGCCGACACCGTCGACGCTTGATCACCCCATTCCGTACCGGCGCCGGTTGCGCCGGGCCAGATTTCGTCAGGAGCTTCACATGAGCCAGCCAACCCACACCCGTATTCGCATGTTCAACACCAAGGACACCTACCCGAACCAGACCCTCGATAACGATTTGTGCCAGGCCGTGCGCGCCGGCAACACCGTGTACGTGCGCGGTCAGGTCGGCACCGATTTCGACGGGCAACTGGTGGGCCTCGGCGACCCGCGCGCGCAGACCGAGCAGGCCATGCGCAACGTCAAGCAACTGCTGGAAGAGGCCGGCAGCGACCTGAGCCACATCGTCAAGACCACCACCTACCTGATCGACCCGCGCTACCGCGAGCCGGTGTATCAGGAAGTCGGCAAATGGCTCAAAGGGGTGTTCCCGATTTCCACCGGGCTGGTGGTGTCGGCGCTCGGTCAGCCGCAGTGGCTGATGGAGATCGATGTGGTAGCCGTGATTCCCGAGTAAGCAGGCGCACCGGGTCGAGCCCTTCGCGGGCTTGCCCGCGAAGGGCTGGTCCAGGCCCCTCGCTCTCAAGTCGAACAGGAGTAAAGACATGACATTTTCCATCGCTGCCCGCTGCCCCGAAACCGGTCAGTTCGGCATCGCCATCAGTTCGTCGAGCATCGCCGTCGGCGCTCGTTGCCCATGGTTGCTGCCAGGGGTCGGCGCGGTCTCGAGCCAGAACATCACCCTGCCGTCCCTCGGCCCGGAAGTCCTCGCGCTGATGGAGCAAGGCCTCGCGCCCGACGCCGCGCTGGACAAGGTACTGGCCCGCAACGGCTACAGCCAGTACCGGCAGATCATCGCGATCAATCACCTCGGCCAGACGGCGCACTTCAGCGGCGGGCAAACCCTCGGCGTACACAACGCCGTGTCCGGCGATCAGTGCGTGGCCGCTGGCAACATGCTCGCCGGACGCGCGGTGATCGAAGCCATGGTCAGCGCATTCGAGGACGGCGAAGGTCAGTTGGCCGATCGT
This sequence comes from Pseudomonas sp. B2M1-30, assembly GCF_025447575.1. NCBI lineage: Bacteria > Pseudomonadati > Pseudomonadota > Gammaproteobacteria > Pseudomonadales > Pseudomonadaceae > Pseudomonas > Pseudomonas sp. B2M1-30. The sequence continues at coordinate 87,824 of NZ_JAOEJT010000012.1, forward strand.
CTGATCAGAGCCCTGCAGGCCGGTCAGGCCCGCGGTGGCGAAGCCGGTCCGGTGCATTCGGCGGCGGTCGTGGTGGTCGGCGAACTGACCTGGCCAATCGTCAACCTGCGGGTGGACTGGGCCGATGAAGACCCGATCGGTCAATTACAACGCCTGTGGGATGCCTACCGTCCGCAATTGCAGGACTACATCGACCGCGCCCTCGACCCGGCCAAGGCGCCGGGTTATGGGGTTGCCGGAGACGATCGATGAGCTCCAGCGTCGAGCTGCTCAGAACGCTGGTGGGCTTCGACACCACCAGCCGCGAGTCCAACCTGCACCTGATCGAGTTCGTCCGCGACTACCTCGCCGGGTTCGATGTGCCGTGCGAGTTGATCTACAACACCGAGCGCAGCAAGGCCAATCTGTTCGCCACCCTCGGCCCGGCCCATCTGCCGGGCATCGTGCTGTCCGGGCACACCGACGTGGTGCCGGTCGACGGCCAGCCCTGGACGCTGCCGCCGTTCGAACTCAGCGAGCGCGACGGCAAGCTGTACGGGCGCGGCACCGCGGACATGAAGGGCTACATTGCCTGCGTGCTGGCGTTGGTGCCTTCGCTGGTCGAGACGTCGTTGCGCCTGCCCGTTCACATCGCCCTGTCCTATGACGAAGAGGTCGGCTGCCTCGGCGTGCGTTCGCTGCTGGCGGCGCTGGAACAACGTCCGGTCAAACCGCTGCTGTGCATCATCGGCGAACCGACGCAGCTCAAACCGGTACTCGGCCACAAGGGCAAACTGGCAATGCGTTGCGATGTCCACGGCCATGCCTGCCATTCGGCCTACGCCCCGAGCGGGGTGAACGCCATCGAGTACGCCGCCGAGCTGATCGGCGAGCTGGGACGCCTTGGCCAACAGCTCAGGGCCGGGCCTCACGACCCGCGCTTCGACCCGCCCTACACCACGGTGCAGACCGGCGTGATCAGCGGCGGCAAGGCGCTGAACATCGTGCCTGCCGATTGCCGTTTCGACTTCGAAGTCCGCGCCCTGCCCTCGCAGGATCCGGCGCAGGTCGCGGAACAACTCAAGGCGTTCGCCGAGCAGCAAGTGCTGCCGCGCATGCGTGCGGTCAGCGAGCAAAGCGAGATCCGCTTCAGCGAGTTGTCGGCGTATCCGGGCCTGGTGACCGATGCACAGAGCCAGGCGGCCGAGCTGATCGCGGCCTTCTGCGGTTCGAAGGATTTCGGCACCGTGGCGTTCGGCACCGAGGGCGGATTGTTTGATGCGGCGGGCATTCCCACGGTGGTCTGCGGGCCGGGCAGCATGGATCAGGGACACAAGCCCGACGAGTTCGTCAGCCTCTCCCAAGTGCATGCCTGCGACGGGATGCTGCAGCGGATACTGGCGTTCATTCGCGCCTGAAATCCGCGAGCGGGCCGTCCCCGAAAATCAGCCAGTCGCCGCCTTCGGCAGCTCGTTTTCAGGGCTGGCGAAGGCGGCTGTCCGAGTGAAATCCAGCGATCCGGCGGCTTACTTTTTTTAGGGCTTGAAGCAACAAAACTACTAATTTATCTCTCCCGATGCATTGCACATGATCGGCTCCAACAAGAAATGCGTCGCCCCGCGCGGCGCTCACTGAAGTACGTCCACGTACTCGTCCTTGCCTTGGAGTTCTCATGTCCAGCTCTGCAACAACCAGCGCACCACTCATTGAAAAACACACGATCGGCTATGTGCCTCCCGAGGATCGCCACGGAAAAGTCCGGGATCTGTTCACCCTCTGGTTCGGTGGCAACATCGCGCCGCTGCCCATCGTCACCGGCGCCCTCGGCGTTCAGTTGTTCCATCTGAATCTGGTGTGGGGCATCGTCGCCATTCTCGTCGGTCACCTGGTCGGCGGCGTGCTGATGGCGCTGCATTCGGCCCAAGGCCCACAGATGGGCATTCCGCAGATGATCCAGAGCCGTGCGCAATTCGGCTCCCTCGGTGCGCTGCTGGTGGTGCTGATTGCCGGCGTCATGTACATCGGTTTCTTCGCGTCCAACATCGTTCTGGCCGGCAAGTCGCTGCATGGCGTGGTCGACAGCGTTCCAGTGCCGGTCGGCATCGTCATCGGCGCCCTCGGTTCGGGGATCATCGGCATCATCGGCTACCGCTTCATCCATGTGCTCAACCGCATCGGCACCTGGGTGCTGGGGATCGGCATCGTGATCGGCTTCGGCTACATCCTGACCCACATCCAGACCGACGACTTCCTCACTCGTGGCAGCTTCAATCTCTCTGGCTGGCTCGCCACGGTGTCGCTGGCGGCGTTGTGGCAAATCGCGTTCGCACCATACGTTTCCGACTACTCGCGCTACCTGCCGGCCAACGTACCCGTGGCGGCGACGTTCTGGACCACGTATCTGGGTTCGGCGCTGGGCTCGAGCCTGTCGTTCGTGTTCGGCGCCGTCGCGGTGCTGGCGACGCCGGTGGGCATGGACACCATGGACGCGGTGAAACTCGCCACCGGCGCCATCGGCCCGCTGATGCTGGTGCTGTTTCTGCTCAGCGTCATCAGCCACAACGCCCTCAACCTGTACGGCGCGGTGTTGTCGCTGATTACGCTGGTACAGACTTTCGCCTACCGCTGGATCCCCACCGCGAAAAGCCGCGCGGTGATATCGATCATCGTCCTCGCCGCCTGCTGTTTCGCCGCCGTCGGCGCCTCGGCGGACTTCATCGGTCACTTCGTCGACATGGTGCTGGTGCTGCTCGTGGTGTTGGTGCCGTGGACTGCGATCAACCTGATCGACTTCTACGCCATCCACAAAGGCCGGTACGACATCGGTTCGATCTTCCAGGTCGACGGCGGTATCTACGGGCGCTACAACCCGCAGGCGTTGCTGGCCTATGCAATCGGCATCGCCGTGCAGATTCCGTTCATGAACACGCCGCTGTACGTTGGCCCGGTGTCGGCACACATCAACGGCGCCGACCTGTCGTGGCTGGTGGGCTTGCTGGTGACGTCGCCGCTGTATTTCTGGCTGGCCAATCGTGACAGTGCCTACCGTCGGCGGTTGTCGAGCGGGAAACTGGCGAGCAGCCTGTAACCGTGCCGCGAAAAAGCCGAAGGCCCTTCATGCGAGGGCCTTCGGCTTTTGTGCGTCTGTGACCATTGATCGGTTAATCGATGGCGGACCAATAAAAACATATTTTGATGCTTAAATTACTCTTGTTGAACATCTCACCTTCGAGGGTGCTGCCATGAACATCAAGATCGCGACATTGCTGTTGATTGCCCTGCTCGCTCAACCGGCCTGGAGCCAGACCGCCCCGCCTGCCTCCCCCACCACGGACTCCGCCGCCCTGACCACGCGCCTCGACTTGCGCGACCTGTGGGGCGAACACATCTTCTGGATCCGCAATTACGCCGTCGCCAATCAGGCCGGCAACCACAAGGCCGCCGACCTTGCGACCAAAGAAGTGGTGAGCAACGCCACTGCCATCGCCAACAGCATCGCCCCGCTCTACGGCCAGCCGGCGGCCGATCAGTTGCTCAAACTGCTGGCCGGTCACTGGGGCGCGGTCAAGCATTACAGCGATGCGACGGTCGCCAGGGACTCCGCCGGCAAACAGGCGGCGGTCAACGATCTGACCTCGAACGCCAAGGCGATTGCCGCGTTTCTGGCCAAGGCCAATCCCTACCTGCCCGAGCCGACCCTGAACGCCTTGCTCAGCGCCCACGGCGGGCATCATGTGGCGCAGATCGATCAATTGGCCTCAAATGACTACGCCGGCGAGGCGCAGACCTGGCAGATGATGCGCACGCATATACTCAACCTCGCCGATGCCTTGACCGGGGCACTGGTCAAGCAGTTTCCGGACAAGTTCCGCTAGCCCACGGGAGGCATGCCGATGCTCGAAGGACTGGGTCGCACCCAACAGGATCTGCTGCACGCCTTGCTCTACGAACCGGCGGGCATGAGCATCGATGATCTGGCCCACAGCCTGGCGATCACACGCACGGCTGTGCGCCAGCATCTGGCAGCCCTGGAGCGCGACGGTCTGGTGATGCGCGGCGGCACGCGCCCCACCGGGCGCCGTCCCGAGCATCTGCATCAGCTGACGGAACAGGCCAAGGAAGCGTTTCCCCGGCAATATCCGCTGCTGGCGAACCTGCTGATCGAAGAGGTCGCAGGCCTGATGGGCGCAGATGCGCTCAAGGACCTGATGCGCAATCTGGGGCGCAAAATGGCGGGTGATCTTGAACACCACGTTGTCGATGAGGCACGGATCGTCGAGCACATGAATCGCGCGGGCTATCAGGCCGAGGTGTTTTTCCGCTCGGCAGACGAGCCGCAGATCGTCGCTCACAACTGCGTGTTCCATCACCTGGCCAAAGTGCATCCGGTGGTGTGCGAACTCGACCTGGCGTTGATCGGCACATTGGGGGGTGGCGAAACCGAACACCTGGAATGCATGCTGCGCGGGGGGAATGTCTGTCGCTTTGCGCTCAAGGCCGAGACACCCCACTCACACGATCAATAGGGCAAGGATATGCTGCAGATACTCGGCAAGGCTTCATCGATCAACGTGCGCAAAGTGCTGTGGACCTGCGCCGAACTGGATATTCCCTTCGAACGTGAAGACTGGGGCTCGGGTTTCAAGTCAACCCACACGCCGGAGTTTCTCGCCCTCAATCCCTGCGCCATGGTGCCAGTGATCAAGGACGGCGATTTCACGCTGTGGGAATCCAATTCGATCATTCGTTATCTGGTGGCACGCTACGACGGCGCACACATCTACCCGACCGAAGCGCAGGCACGGGCGCGCGTCGATCAGTGGATCGACTGGCAGGCTTCGGAGCTGAACCGCTCGTGGTCATACGCGTTTCTGTCGCTGGTACGCAAGTCGCCGGATCATCAGGACAGCGGCGCATTGGTGGCGGGCCGTGAAGCCTGGTCACGGAGCATGGCAATCCTCGACCGGCAACTGGAGAAGACCGGCGCCTACGTCGGCGGCGAGCAGTTCTCGCTCGCCGACATTCCCATCGGACTGTCGGTCAATCGCTGGTTCGAGACACCGTTCGAGCATCCACACCTGCCGGCGGTGAGTGCTTATTACGAGCGCTTGAACCAGCGCCCCGGTTATCGTCGGTATGGGCGCAACGGCACGCCTTGAGGGGTTCCATAAAAAATGCCGGGATCTGTGAAAGACCCCGGCATTGTCGTAAATCCGCTGCTTGTCAGGCCGGCACACCCAGAATGATATGGGACGCCTTGATCACCGCCGTCGCGCTGACACCCGCCGCCAGGCCCAGCTCGGTCACCGCATCGCGGGTCACGATCGAATAGACCTTCGAGCCACCGGCCAGCTCGATCACCACTTCGGCGTTGACCGCGCCATCGGTGACGCTCAGCACCTTGCCTTGCAGGCAGTTGCGGGCAGACAGACGGATGTCGCTGGCTTCGGTCATCAGCATCACCCAGGGCGCCTTGACCAGCGCGACCGCCTCTTTGCCAACCGCGATGCCCAGGCTCTTGAGACTGGCCAGGGTCACCACCGCAACCAGTTTCTCGCCACCCGCCAGGGTCAACACAACTTCGGCGTTGACCGAGCCTTCCTGAACCTGGCTGACCTGGCCTTTGAATACGTTACGGGCACTGACTTTCATGACGGGCGTCCTCTTTTTTTGACTTTCGAGTTAGGAAACGACCTGTATCATCCGGCAAGCGCCCTGTAGATTCAACTACGGCGCGTGCTTCATGCCTGGCACCAGGACCCAAGACATCTGACTCTAGCAGTCAGATCAGCAGGTCTTCATAAAAGGCGCCATACGGAAGCTCGGGATGGGCAATCTGGATTTCCAGAATCCACACGCCTGCGTTCGGCCGGCCCTCGAAATCGCCGAGGTCGCCACCGCGATAAATCGCGTGAGGAAAATCGCTGACCCGATGGCCCTTGATGTCCAGATTCAATTCCCAGCCCATCGCCTGCGCCTGCTCGGCGGCGTAGCGGTAGAGCTCGGTGCCGCAGACGCCCTCGCGCCACAACGCCTCGACACGCACGAATAGTTCTTTGGCCGCCGCAGCACAGGCAATCATTTGTGGATCGGCGCCGGTGGTGAACGTGGCCCCGGCGTCCCCTTCATGCCCCTGCCAGACCACCCCCATGTCGATAAAGAAGATGTCCTCTTCACCCAGCACCGGGTCGCCATCGGAGCGCTGTTTGAAGGTCTTGAGCGTATTGGCGCCGAAGCGGATCAGCAGCGGATGCCAGATCCGGTCCATGCCCAGTTGCGCAAGAATCTGTTTGCCCTGGGCCTGCGCTTCGGACTCGAGCATGCCGGGTTTGATCACCCTGGCAATTTCGTCGACGGCTTTCCAGGTCAATTGCTGGGCATGACGCATGCTCTCCAGCACAAAACGTTCGCCTACCGCTTCTTTGCCGCTCAGGGCCGTGCTCATCGCTTTTTCCTTGTACTGATCTGCAGGGATGAAACGCTATATAGATTTGTATATTGCGATACTAACCGAGCGATGACACAAGGTGTCAATCAACTCTGTTCCCGCACCACTCCCCGCGCCTCCAACAACTGCACGAAACTGCTCAGACTGCGCGACACCATCCCCCGCCGCCACACCAGCCAGGTGGTCAGGAAACGAAAATCCGCCGCCAGCGGCCAGACGCTGACGGTCGCGCACCCCGGCATGCTCTGCAGCATTTTGCGCGGCATCAAGGCCAGACCCGCGCCGGCGCTGACGCAGGCGAGCATGCCGTGGTAGGACTCCATTTCGAAGATCTTGCCGGGCACCGCGGCGTCGGTGCTGAACCACTTTTCGAAATGATGACGGTAGGAGCAGTTCGAACGGAACGCATAGATGCTCGCACCGTTCACATCCGCCGCGCGCTGGATCGGCGGGTGATTGAGCGGCGCGATGATGACCATTTCCTCCTCGAACGCCGGCACGCCCTCCAGCGACGGGTGCAGCACCGGGCCGTCGACGAAGGCAGCCGCGAGTCGGCCGGACAGCACGCCGTCGATCATCGTCCCGGACGGGCCGGTGGACAGGTCCAGATCGACTTTCGGGTGCTTCTGGTTGTACGCCGCCAGTAATTCGGGGATACGCACCGCCGCTGTGCTTTCCAGCGAGCCGAGGGCAAACGCGCCTTGCGGTTCTTCGCCAGCCACGGTGGCCCGGGCTTCCTGCACCAGATCGAGAATCCGTCGCGCGTATTCGAGAAAGCTCCAGCCGGCCGGCGACAAGCGCAAGCGGCTCTTCTCGCGAATGAACAGATCGACGCCCAGATCCTGTTCAAGCTGCTTGATCCGCGTGGTCAGGTTCGACGGTACGCGGTGGATCTGCGCCGCCGCCGCGCTGATGCTGCCGTGCTCGGCAACGGCCTTGAAGATTTCCAGCTGCACCAGATCCACAGTCATTCTCCAATCGTGAAAGAAACGATCTTTATTATTCAGTTTCCAGAAAACAAACACCACCCTACTCTAGGCTCATCCACTGAACACGCAGGACGACGCCATGAGCCAGATTTCCAGCCAGACCCACGCCATCTCGATCAACCCGACCACCGGTGAACAGATCGGCCACTATGCGTTCGAGTCCGCCGAAGCCCTCGATGCCGCGCTGACCCGTGCCTCCTTCGCTTTCAACAAGTGGAAGCGCAAGCCGCTGCAGGATCGCTCCCGCGCCCTGAGCGCCCTCGCTGGCGCCCTGCGTGAAGGCGCCGAAGCCATGGCCACCATGATTACCCTGGAAATGGGCAAGCCGATCGCCCAGGCCCGTGGCGAAATCGAGAAATGCGCCAAGCTCTGCGAATGGTACGCCGAACACGGCCCGGCCATGCTCGACGCCGAATCGACCCAGGTCGAAGACGGCAAGGCCCGCATCGAATACCGTCCGCTCGGCCCGATCCTCGCGGTGATGCCGTGGAACTTCCCGATCTGGCAAGTGCTGCGCGGCGCCGTGCCGACACTGATCGCCGGCAACACCTACGTGCTCAAGCATGCGCCGAACGTGATGGGCAGCGCTTACCTGCTGCGCGACGCCTTCACCCGTGCCGGTTTCGCTGAAGGCGTGTTCGAAGTGATCAACGTCACCCCGGAAGGCGTTTCCACCGCGATCGCCGACCCACGCATCGCCGCCGTGACCCTGACCGGCAGCGTGCGCGCCGGCATGGCGATCGGCGCCCAGGCAGGCGCCGCGCTGAAAAAATGCGTGCTGGAACTGGGTGGCTCCGACCCGTTCATCGTGCTCAACGACGCCGATCTGGACGCCGCCGTACAAGCGGCGGTGATCGGTCGTTACCAGAACTCCGGTCAGGTCTGCGCCGCCGCCAAGCGCCTGATCGTCGAAGAAGGCGTGGTCGAGGAATTCACCCGCAAATTCGTCGAAGCCACACGCAAACTGAAAATGGGCGATCCGTTGTCCGCCGATACCTACATCGGCCCGATGGCCCGCTTCGATCTGCGCGACGAACTGGACCAACAGGTGCGCGATACCCTTGAAGAAGGCGCAACCCTGCTGCTCGGCGGCGGCAAGGCTGAAGGGGCCGGCAACTACTACGAGCCGACCGTACTGGCCAACGTCACCGACCGCATGACCTCGTTCAAACAGGAACTGTTCGGCCCGGTCGCCTCGATCATCACCGCCCGCGATTGCGCCCATGCCGTGGCCCTGGCCAACGACAGCGAATTCGGCCTGACCGCGACGATCTACACCGCCAACGTCGAGCTGGCGCAGCAACTGACCAGCGAGCTGGAAACCGGTGGCGTGTTCATCAACGGTTACTCCGCCAGCGACCCGCGCGTGACCTTCGGCGGCGTGAAGAAAAGCGGTTTCGGCCGCGAGCTGTCGCACTTCGGTGTGCGCGAGTTCTGCAACGCGCAAACCGTGTGGCTGGATCGTCACTGATCCGATGAAAATGAAAAGCCCGGCGGCATCATGCCCCCGGGCTTTTTTCATTCTCGATGCCTGACTTATGCCGCCGCCTCCTGCGGTTCCGTAACGGCCCGTTTGCCACTCAACAACCCCAGCACCACAGCCGCCGACGCCAGGGTAATGATTGTCAGGATGTGCAGCAGATACTGAAACGCCGAGGCATAACCCTGCACCAGCCGCTCATTGGCCAGACCCGGAACACGGTTGATGGCATGCGCCATATCGCCGGTGGTGACCCGGTGGGCCGTCTCGGCAATCAGCGCCGCGTCAGCACTGTCAGCCACCGCCTGCACGGCACTCGACAGATCGCTGTGCAACAGCGAAGCCAGAATCGCCGCAACACTCGCCAGTGCAATCCCCTCACCCGCCACCCGCACCGTGCCGAAGATCCCGGCGGCCATGCCCGCGCGCTCTTTCGGCACCACGCTGATCGACAAACCGTCCATCAAACCCCACGGCAAACCGCTGCCGATCCCGATCAACACCATCGGCACCACCAGGGCATATTTCGGTTCGCCGACGTTGTACAGACTCAGCCAGTGCAGGCCCACGGCGGCAATCAGAAAACCGCCGCCCGATAACAGGCCCGCCGATACATAACGCGTCAGCGAGGCAGCAAGCATCGGCACCACCAGCATCGGCGCGGACAACGCCAGCAACAGCAGGCCGGCATCGATTTCACTCAAACCTTCCACGCCGATAAAGCGCAGCGGCAGCATGACCACCAGCACGATGTAGCAATAGCACGTGCCGATCGGCAGCATCTGTACGCCGATAAATCGCGGGAAGCGGAACAGGGTCAGGTCCAGCATCGGCCGCTCGACGCGCATTTCGATGATGACGAACAGCACCAGCAACAACGCCGAAGCCGCCAGCAAACCCACCACCAACGGGCTGCCCCAGCCACTTTCCGGGGCTTGAATGATGCCGAACGTGAACAACGCCAGCATCGTGCTGAACGTGACGGTGCCCGGCCAGTCGAGGCCCGAGGCTTGTGGATCGCGGGTTTCCCGCATGCGCGGCAGACCGAACACCATGGCGATCACGCCAATCAACGCGGTGAAGACAAAGATCGCCCGCCAGTTGAACGCTTCGATCAGCGCCCCGGCCAGCAACGGCCCGAACGCCAGGCCGATGCCGAACGTGGTGCCGAGCATGCTGTACGCACGCGTCCGCGCATGACCCTCAAACTCCTGTGCCAGCGCCGCCGAACCACTGGCAAGCGCCGCAGCACCGGCCACCCCTTGAATCGCTCGCAGCGCATCCAGCCAGAACACCGAAGGCGCCAGGCTCTGGGCAATCGACGCGCCAGTAAACAGCAGCATGCCGAAAGCGAACAGACGCTTGCGCCCGTAGACGTCGGCCAGCGCCCCCGCCGCCATCAGCAGACTGCCGAACGACAGCATGAACGCATTGGTGATCCAGGTCAGCGCCACGGGACTGCCGCCCAGGTCTCGACCAATGGCCGGCGTCGCCACCGCGCCACCGGTAAAACTCAAGGGAAGGACCAGTGCCGACAGGCAGATGCCGCGAGGATCAGCAGCTTGTCGCGCTCGATCCGGTGTTGAGAGACAGTTGTCATGAATTCGTCCGATGAAGAAAAAATAACGTCAGGCAGGCTGCGATCGCTTGATCGCGCAAAGCACTCAGCCTGTGGCAGCTCCTGCGGGTTATGTATCACTCCTTGAAATCGGTAGACAGCGCCAACGCCTGCCACTCGGCCAACTCCTGCGCCACCAGCCGGTTCTTCGCTTCGATCCGCGCGATGGTGTCGCTGCCCAGCGCCAGGCGCTGCGGCGGACTCGACGCGTTGACCAGCGCCAGCATGGCTTCGGCGAACTTCACCGGATCGCCGGGTTGCGCATGGTTGGCGGCCTCGGCGAACTGACGCATTTTGCCGACCGTTTCGTCGTAGTCCGGCAACACCAGGGCCGTCTTGATCAGCGATTGTTCGTCGAGGAAGTCGGTGCGGAAGAAGCCCGGTTCGACCACCGTCGCATGAATGCCCAACGGTGCCAGTTCCTGATGCAGCGCTTCAGTGATGCCTTCCACCGCAAATTTGGTCGAACCGTAGACGCCCCACCCCATGTAGGCCTGATAGCCGCCAATCGACGAGATATTGATCACCCGACCACTGCGCTGGGCACGCATGTGCGGCAGCACCGCGCGGGTCACGTTGAGGACCCCGAACACGTTGGTGGCGAACAAGCGCTCGGTTTCGCTGGCACTGGTTTCCTCCACCGCGCCCAGCACGCCAAAACCGGCATTGTTGATCAGCACATCGATGCGGCCGAAACGCTTGATGCCCTCCGCCACCGCTTGATGCGCCTGGTCTTCGCGGGTCACGTCCAGGCGCACCGCCAACAGGTTCGGGTGATTGCCCAGGCGGGCGGTAATGTCTTCAGGTTTGCGAGCAGTGGCGATGACAGCGTCGCCAGCACGCAGGGCGTGTTCTGCGATGAGGGTGCCAAAACCACGGGAAGCTCCGGTAATCAGCCAAGTACGCATTTCAACTCCTCCTGTCTGCGACCCTTGGCGTGGTTGCCGGGCCTTCTCGATCAGTTGAAGCGACTGTAAAGCCGTGTTACTGATGTGATAATCCCAACAAAATTACATGGCTTTGTGAAACCTGCTCACAAATGAGACATTCGAATGAAGAACCCTTCGGCCGCTGACCTGTCGATCTTCCTGTGCATCGCCCAGCATCTGAACTTCAGCCGTGCGGCGGTTGAACTGGGTCTGACGCCCTCGGCCCTCAGCCATTCGTTGCGCGCTCTGGAAAATCGCCTTGGCGTGCGCCTGTTCAACCGCACCACCCGCAGCGTGGCCCTGACCGAGGCTGGCGAGCGTCTGTACGCGCGATTGAAACCGGCGTTCCGCGATATCGATGACGCTCTGGAAGACCTCAACCATTTTCGCGACAAGCCCTCGGGCAATCTGCGCATCACCTGCGGGCGTCAGGCTTGCGAACTGGTGCTGTTGCCGATTGCCAGCGAATTCTTGCAGGTATTTACCGATATCCGCCTGGAAGTGGTCGAAAGCGACGCCCTGCTGGACATCGTCGCCACGGGTTTCGATGCCGGGGTGCGCTTCGGTGATCGGCTGGAAGCCGACATGGTGTCGCTGCCGATCGGCCCGCCCCTGCGCTCGGTAGTGGTGGGTTCACCGGCGTTTTTCGAGCGGTATGCAACGCCGCACAAGCCTGAGGACCTGCATGGCATTCCGTGCATTCGCCATCGTTTCCCCAGCGGTTCGCTGTACCGCTGGGAATTCGAACGCGGCGGCATCGAACAGGACATCGAAGTGAACGGCCCACTGACCCTGGGCGACGTCAGCCTGATGGTCGGCCCGGCGCTGCAAGGCCTCGGATTGGCCTACGTGTTCGAGGACATGGTCAAGGAACACCTGAACACCGGGCGCCTGGTGCAGGTGCTGGCCCACTGGTGCCCGTACTACCCCGGCCTGCACCTGTATTATCCGAGTCGACGCCATGTCCCGGCGCCGCTCAAGGCCTTCATCGACTTCGCCCGGGAACGCCGAAACGGATAACCGCGCTTACAGATACTTCAACCAGGCAAGGTCACGACGCCGCGCCTTCAACGCCGAAAACCAGCGCACCGCCGGAAACAGCACGACCGCCAGCACGACCGCCGCCAGCCAAACCGCCGCCACCGACGAGAAACCGAAGTAGCTGCCCTGATTGAGCCCGAACAAGGCCACGCCAAGCAGATACAAGACCTTGAGCGCATACAGGTGCAGCAGATAGAAAAACATCGGCGCCGAGCCGAACACCGTCAGCCAGCGGATCCAGCGACGATCCTGCGCACGCTCGAACACCAGCAACAGCAGCAGGCCGACACTCACGGTCAGGGCGATGAACAGCAACGACGGCGGGTATTTGGTGATGTTGAAAAAGCTCATCAGGGTCTGCAGAGCGTTTTCGCCCACCGCCCACGGCTTCTCGCCATACCCATTGAGCAAACGCAGCGCCACGAACCCGCCAAGCCCGGCGATGCCACACAACAGCAGGCGTCGCTGACGTACAGCGGCATCGGCCGCACGGGCAAACCACGGCCCCAGCGCGTAACCGAGACCGATCACGCCGATCCAGGGCAGCAGCGGATACGAGGTGCGTAGACGCAGTTGTTCGCTGACCTCGATCCAGCCGCGATCATGCAGAATCGCCCAAGGCAGGTGCAGCGCCGAATCTGGCGAGAAATGCACGGCGTCGAGCAGGTTGTGCCCGGCGATGATCGTCAGGCTCAACGCCAGCAACCATCCGCGCGGCAGCCAGACCAGCAGCGACAAGGCGATCATGCTCAGGCCGATGGCCCAGATCACTTGCAGGTAGATCACGCTCGGTGGCAACTGGAAGGTCCAGGCGAAGTTCACCAAGGTGAATTCGAGCAGCACCAGAAACAATCCACGCTTGAACAGGAATGCGCTGACGTCTGTTTTGCCGGCGTACTTCTCACCAAACAACCAGGCCGACAGCCCGGTCAGCAACACGAACACCGGCGCGCACAAATGCGCCAGGGTCCGGCTGAAAAACAGCGCCGGTTCGGTGCTGGCGATGTCCATGGGATCGGACACCTGACGATGCAGCAGGAAGGTTTCGCGCACGTGGTCGAGCAGCATGAACAGGATGACCAGGCCCCTGAGGGCATCGATCGACAGCAGCCGGCCGGTCGCCGGGGGAACGGTAGGGGAAACAGCGAGGGTCATGGCAATTTCGTAAGCGAGTCAGGAACGACAGGGCCGCACGAATGCGGCCCGATTTTCGTTACCTTATAACATGAAAAGCCGATCCAATTGCTAGCAATTCTCAAGCAGAGCGCAGTTGCGCCAGCAGCACTTGCAATGGATGGCGCAATTGCTGGTTGGCTTCACGCTTGACCTGACTGCGGCACGAATAACCGGTAGCCAGCGCTTCGCCCTGCTCTTTCGGTGCCTCGACCTGCCTGGCCCAGGACTGTTCGAAGATCACCGCAGAGGTCACCCGGTTGCGCGCCTCGTGGCCGTAGGTGCCGGACATGCCGCAGCAACCGGTGGCCTGGGTCGCCAGTTTCAGCCCGGCCCGTTCGAACACCTGCTCCCATTGTCGGGTCGCGGCCGGCGCGTTGGTTTTCTCGGTGCAATGGGCCAACAGACGGAAGCGTTCGTCACGGCGCACGGCGGTGTTTTCCGGCATCGCCTTGAGCAACCACTCCTGCACCAGTGCCACCTCCGGGCATCCCTCCATTCCCGGCACCTTGAGGTACTCCTGGCGATAGACCAGGGTCATGGCCGGGTCCAGCCCCACCAGCGGCACACCGATCCGCGCCAGCTCACCCAACTGCCGGGCGTTGCGCAACGCGGCGCGATTGAACGCCGAGAGAAAGCCCTGCACATGCAGCGGCTTGCCGTTGGCACTGAACGGCGCCAGGTAGACCTGATAGCCGAGGCGCGTGATCAGCTCGATCAGATCCGCCAGCAGCGGCGCTTCGAAGTAGCGGGTAAACGCATCCTGCACCAGCACCACACTGCGTTCGCGTTGCGCCGGGGTCAGTGCGGACAGCACGTCCACCGTCGCCGCCTGCACCTGCCACTTACCCAGCGACCGGTGAAAATCGAACCGGCTGAGCAACGGCACATCGACCATCCCGCCGAGTCGCTCCAGCACACGGCGGCTGAACGCATTGCCCATCAGACCGTTGTACAAAAGCGGCACCCGCGCCATGTGCGGAATGCTGTATTCCAGCGAGGCAATCAGGTAATCGCGCAGCGGACGCAGATAACGGGTGTGGTACAGCTCCAGAAAACGCGAGCGGAAATCCGGCACGTTGACCTTCACCGGGCATTGCCCCGCGCAGGACTTGCACGCCAGGCACCCGGCCATGGCGTCGTACACCTCATGGGAGAAGTCCGCGCCCTGCCCCCGACTGTTCCGCCAGCGCTGCAGCAGCGTGGTGAAAAACGGCGGCCGGCGGCTGGCATCGGACAACACATCGACGCCCGCCAGCCCCTGCAAACGCAGCCATTCACGGATCAACGACGCGCGACCCTTGGGCGATTGCGCGCGCTGGCGGGTGGCTTTCCACGACGGGCACATGGCGTCGTCCGGATCGAAGTTGTAGCAGGCGCCATTGCCATTGCAGTGCATGGCCGCGCCGTAGTCCTGCCAGACCTTTTCGTCGATCTGCCGGTCGAGTTCGCCACGCAGGGTGACTTCGTCAATTTTCGACAGCGTTGCGTTGACCGTCGCCGGGGTGGCGATCTTGCCGGGGTTGAACTGGTTGAACGGATCGAACGCCGCCTTCAAGGCCTGCAACGCCGGATACAGCTCACCGAAAAACGCCGGGGCGTATTCCGAACGCAGGCCCTTGCCGTGCTCGCCCCACAACAGCCCGCCGTAGCGCTGGGTCAGCGCCGCCACGCCATCGGACACCGGCCGCACCAGCGCCGCCTGCTGCGGGTCCTTCATGTCGAGAATCGGCCGAACGTGCAGCACGCCGGCATCGACGTGACCGAACATGCCGTACTGCAAGCCATGGCTGTCGAGCAGCTCACGCAGTTCCGCGATGTACTCGGCCAGATGCTGTGGCGGCACGGCGGTGTCTTCGACGAACGGCTGCGGCCGCGCTTCCCCGGCGACGTTGCCGAGCAATCCCACCGCGCGCTTGCGCATGCCGTAGACCTTGTTCACCGCCGCCTGACCGACCGCCAGCGTATGCCCCAGTCGCTCGACGGTGCGGTCGCTGTTCAAGTGTTCGAGGAAAGTCTCGACCCTGCGTTGCAGGTCATCGGGATCGTCGCCGCAGAACTCCACCAGATTGATGCCCAGCGTCGGGCGCTCGGCGCTTGCCGGGAAATACTCGGCGACGCCGTGCCAGACGATGTCCTGCATCGCCAGCAGCAGCACTTTGGAGTCGACGGTTTCGATCGACAGCGGCTTGAGCGCCATCAGCGCCCGGGCATCGCGCAAGGCATCCATGAACCCGGCGTAGCGGATGTTCACCAGCATGGTGTGCCGGGGGATCGGCAACACATTCAATTTGGCCTCGACCACAAACCCCAGCGAACCTTCGGCGCCGCACAGCACGCTGTTGAGGTTGAAGCGCCGGTCGGCCTCGCGCAGGTGGGCCAGGTCATAGCCGGTGAGGCAACGGTTGAGGTCGGGAAAGCGCTGCTCGATCAGTTCGCCCTGCTCATCGATGATCTGCCGCGCGCAGCGGTACACCTCACCAACCCGATCCTCGCGCGCACATGCCTGCTCCAGCTCGGTCTCTTCCAGCGCCCGTCCGTGCAGCTTCTCGCCGCCACGCAGAATCATCTGCAGTTCGAGCACATGATCGCGGGTCTTGCCGTAGGTGCAACTGCCCTGACCGCTGGCATCGGTGTTGATCATGCCGCCGACAGTGGCACGGTTGGATGTCGACAGTTCCGGGGCGAAAAATAGCCCGGCGGCTTTCAGCGCGGCGTTGAGCTGATCCTTGACCACCCCGGCCTGCACCCGCACCCAGCGTTGCTCGACGTTGATTTCCAGAATGCGGTTCATGTGCCGCGACAGGTCGACGACGATGCCGTCGGTCAGCGACTGGCCGTTGGTGCCGGTGCCGCCGCCCCGAGGCGTGATCACCACCTGGCGATAGGCCGGTTCGGCGATCAGCCGCGCCAGCAGCGCCACGTCCTCGGCGTCCATCGGGAACACCGCCGCCCGGGGCAGGCGCTGATAGATCGAGTTGTCCGTCGCCAGCACCACGCGGCTGGCGTAGTCGGCGCTGATTTCACCTTTGAAACCACCGCTCTTGAGCGCCTGCAAAAACTGGCTGTAATCGGAAGTCAGGGGCGTAGCGGGAGAGAGCTGGGCGATCATCGGCAAAGGCGTCTCAGGTCAAAATCGGGCTGATGTGGCCGGAACTCTTGTACGCAACGAATGATTGCGTCAGGCTCCTTGGCCATTGGATGCCTATGTTCATTGCAGAAAGACTCTGCGACAAACGTAAATTCGACCCGACTTTAATGACTAAAACGAATGAATCCGCGAACCCTCACTCCCTCGATGTCGTTGCTGCTGGCGTTTGAAGCCGCCGCACGCCATGAAAGCTACACCCGTGCCGCCCACGAACTGTCGCTGACCCAGAGTGCGGTCAGCCGTCAGGTGCAGATTCTGGAAAAAATGCTCGGCATGCGCCTGTTCAGCCGCGAAGGCCGACGGGTGATCCTGACCGACGTCGGGCGCATGTATCAGCGCGAACTCACCGAAGCGCTCGGGCAGATTCGCAGCGCAACCCTGCAGGCCATGGCCTTCGGCTCGGGTATCCATAGCCTGCGCCTGGCGACACTGCCGACCTTCGGCTCGAAATGGTTGCTGCCACGGCTCAAGGATTTCTACACCGCGCATCCCGGCATGACCGTTCACCTGCACTCGCGAATCGAGGCCATCGATTTCGACACCAGCGAAATCGACGCGGCAATCTGCGTCGGCGGTGGCGACTGGCCGGGGCTGACCGCGCATCGCCTGCACACCGAAGAACTGGTGGTGATCGCCAGCGCTCAGCTGTCCGAAACCGAGCGGCGCAGCGCCGGCGAGCATATCGCCGGGCAACTGCTGCTCAACGTCAGCAGCAACGCCCAGGCCTGGGCCGAATGGTTCAGCCATCACGCCCTGCCCCATCGCAGCATGCGTATCGGCCCGAGTTTCGAAATGACCTCGCACCTGATTCAGGCGGTGCGCGCCAACATCGGCATCGGCCTGGTGCCACGGATTCTGGTCGAGGACGAGCTGAACAACGGCGAGCTGTTGCAACTGGGCGAGCCGATCAGCAGTCGTCGCAGCTATTACCTGGTGTACCCGGCGCGCAATGAATCGCTGCCGTCGCTGAAGGCGTTTCGGGATTGGCTGGTGCAGACACTCTGAGCCTTTGTATTGCCAGGACCGGCGCCTTCGTGGGCAAGCCCGCGAAGACGTCCGGCCAGACACCTCAGAATCGCGGCTTGAGCGCCTTCCAGTCCGCCTTGTATCGCTGCATCTGGCGCACATCGTCGCGCTGACGAATCCCGCACGTCAGGTACTGGTCATGCAGCTTGCCCAGTTGGTCGTGATCCAGCTCCAGGCCCAGTCCCGGCGCACGGGTGATTTTCACGCAGCCATCGACAATCGGCAGCTTGCCGCCCTTGATCACTTCCTCGTCCGGCTCCTGCCACGGGTAATGGGTGTCACAGGCGTAATCCAGATTCGGCACCGCCGCCGCCACATGGGCCATCGCCATCAGGCTGATGCCCAGGTGCGAGTTGGAATGCATCGATACGCCCAGACCAAAGGTGTCGCACATCTTCGCCAGGATCTGGGTATCGCGCAGGCCGCCCCAGTAATGGTGGTCGGCGAGGACGATCTGCACGCTGTTCTGCGCCACGCTGCGGCGGAATTCGTCGAAGTCGGTGACCACCATGTTGGTCGCCAGTGGCAGCCCCGTGCGTTTGTGCAACTCGGCCATGCCGTCCAGCCCAGGGGTCGGGTCCTCGTAATACTGCAAATCGTCACCGAGCAATTCGGCCATGCGAATGGACGTTTCCAGCGACCAGTTGCCGTTCGGATCGATCCGCAACGGATAGCCGGGGAAAGCCTTTTTCAGGGCCTTGATGCACGCCACTTCATGCTCTGGCGGCAGGGTGCCGGCCTTGAGCTTGATGCTCTTGAAGCCATAGGCCTCGATCATCCGCGCGGCCTGGGCAACGATCTGCTGCTCGCTCAGCGCCTCGCCCCAGTTGTCCGGTTTGTAGGGCGAATCGATGTGTTGCGCGTACTTGAAAAACAGATAGGCGCTGAACGGCACCTCATCGCGCAGTGCACCGCCGAGCAGATCCACCAGCGGCACGTTCAGGTAATGCGCCTGCAAATCGAGAAACGCCACTTCGAACGCAGAATAGGCGTTGCTCACCGCTTTGCTCGCATGGGAGCCAGGCGCCAGTTCCGCGCCCGCCAGACTGGCCGGCTTGTTCGCCGCCACCGTCGCCTGGACGATGCGACGCAACTGGTTGAGGTTGAATGGATCGAGCCCGATCAGTTGTGACTGCAATTGCTGCTGGATCGCCAGCGCCGGGGCGTCGCCATAGCTTTCACCGAGGCCGATGTAGCCGTTGTCGCTTTCGATCTCGATGATCGAACGCAGGGCGAAGGGCTCATGAATGCCGCTGGCGTTGAGCAACGGCGGATCACGAAAGGCAATCGGGGTGACGGTTACGCGGATGATTTTCAAGATGATGCTCCTGATGGATCGGAATCAGTGGCTCGCCGCCGTACTGGCCGTCGACGCGACGGCGGTTTCGGGTTCAGGCTTTGCCGGGGAATTGCCCTTGGCGCCAGGCGCCATGCGAGCGAAGAAGATCGCGACCGCCGCCACCAGCGAGGTCGCCGCGAGGCCGTACAGGCCGCCCTCGATCGAGCCCGTGGACTGCTCAAGGAAGCCGAACGCGGTCGGCGCGACAAAACCGCCGAGGTTGCCGATCGAGTTGATCAAGGCGATCACCGCCGCCGCGATGCGTGCATCCAGATAGCTTTGCGGGATCGGCCAGAACAGTGCCGAGGCCGCCTTGAAACCGATGGCCGCAAAGCAGATGGCGACGAAGGCGAACACCGGCCCGCCAGTGGTCGACATGAACATGCCAAACGCGGCGATCACCAGCGTCAGCGCCACCCAGGCCTGCTGGAATTTCCATTTGCCGGCCAGGGCCGCGAAACCGTACATCGCGACGATCGAAATGATCCACGGCACCGAGTTGAGCAAACCGACTTCGAAGTCACCCAGGCTGCCCATCTTCTTGATCATGCTCGGCAGCCAGAACGTCGCGCCGTAAATGGTCAGGGCGATGGAGAAATAGATGAAACAGAACAGCGCGATCTGCCGATCCGCCAACAGCTTGAACATCGATGGCCTGGCGACATGGGTCGCTTCCCGGGCGCGCTGTTCTTCGGCAATGGCTGTCACCAACGCTTCGCGCTCTTCCTCGCTCAGCCACTTGGCCTGGCGCGGATGGGATTGCAGCCAGAACCAGACAAACCCGCAGAGCACCACCGACGCAGCGCCTTCAATCAGGAACATCCATTGCCAGCCGTGCAGCCCCATGCCGCTGATGTGCAACAGCGCACCGGACACCGGGCCGGAAATCACCGAGGCAATCGCCGA
This sequence comes from Pseudomonas sp. B2M1-30, assembly GCF_025447575.1. Taxonomy (NCBI): domain Bacteria; kingdom Pseudomonadati; phylum Pseudomonadota; class Gammaproteobacteria; order Pseudomonadales; family Pseudomonadaceae; genus Pseudomonas; species Pseudomonas sp. B2M1-30. The sequence goes on from NZ_JAOEJT010000012.1 coordinate 107,903, forward strand.
ACCGCTGAGAAACACCGCCATCGTCTTGCCGCGCTCTGAGGCAGGTAACCATTGGGTGAAGTAGTAAATGATCCCCGGGAAGAATCCGGCCTCGGCCGCCCCGAGAATAAAGCGCAGGACATAGAAACTGGTTTCGCCCCGAACGAAGGCCATGGCCATCGCGGCCGCGCCCCAGGTAAACATGATCCGCGTCAGCCAGGCCCTCGCGCCATAGCGTTGCAGGAGCATGTTGGACGGCACTTCGAACAGCGCGTAACCGACGAAAAACAGACCGGCGCCGAGGCCGTACGCCGCCGCGCCGATACCCAGATCGGTTTCCAGATGACTGCGCACGAAACCGATGTTGACCCGGTCGATGTAGTTGACGATGAACATCACCACGAACAGCGGCAGCACATGGCGCTTGACCTTGGCAGCGGCACGGGCGAGTACCGTGACGTCCGGCGAACTCTGTTGGGTTTTCAAGGGGCGACTCCCGATCATTGTTTTTTTAGGGATGCCTTTTAGGCGTAGACCGATCATGGACGGGGCAATTGATCCCGTCTAATCTAACTTGGCATTCGATTGATACCCGGATTAGATCAATGTTCGAACTGACCCAACTGCGCTGCTTCACCACCGTCGCCACCGAACTCAACTTCCGTCGCGCCGCCGAACGCCTGAACATGACCCAGCCACCGCTGAGCCGGCAGATCCAGTTGCTGGAGCATCACCTGGGCGTCGAATTGTTCACCCGCAGCACGCGCAGCGTGGCCCTGACCGCAGCAGGTCGGGCATTTTTCATCGAGGCGCAGAACCTGCTGGAGCGCGCCCAGCAAGCGGCCGTCACCGCGCGGCGCTTCGCCGAGGGCGATATCGGTTCGGTGAACATCAGTTTCGTCGGCAGTGCGGTGTATGAATTTTTGCCCAAGGTCATCGCGGAGGCTCGCCTGCGTCAGCCGCAGGTGAAAATCGATCTGAGCGAAATGAACACCTACCAGCAACACGAAGCGTTGCGCGCCCGCCGTATCGATCTGGGCATCGCCCGCGCGCCGTTACTGGAGCCGGGCTACGCCACCGAATGCCTGGTGCGCGAACCTTTCGTACTGGCCGTGCCCAGCGGCCATCGCCTGGCGAACGCCGCCGAAGTCTCGGTGAATGATCTGGATGGGCAACCGTTCCTGATGTACTCCCACGCGGCCTATCCACCGTTCAACGAACTGCTGACCGGCACGCTGCGCTCGGCCCGCGTCGCCCCGGACTATGTGCAGTGGCTGGGGTCGTCACTGACAATTCTGGCACTGGTCAACGCCGGCATGGGCGTCGCCCTGGTGCCGCGCTGCGCCACCAGTGTGGTGTTCAGGAATGTGGTGTTTCGCGATATCGATCTGGGTGAAGGCGTTCAGAGCGAACTGCACCTGATCTGGCGCGAGAATAACGACAACCCGGCGTTTGCCATGTTGCTGGAGGGCATTCGCCGGGCGGTCAGGGAAGGTTGGGGGTGATGCGTGATCAGTATTTAGGGGGCGGCGGCGGTGTAGTCGGCGTTTTGACCAACGGAACCTCCAGACGCTTTCCGTCCGGACCGAAAAAGAGCCGGGCGATATGCGGTGGCATGAGCTGGCGTGCTCTGGCAGTCATGATGAACCCTCTTGTGCAGGGTTGAGCTCAACCCATTTGATGTTTCCGGAATCTATCAACAAAAACTCAGACTCAAAAGGCGTCTTAGTGCCATCGCCATTGAGCCAGTAGGGATTCTGCATTACAAACTGTCCTGACCCGGATTCAGGCGGCCACTCGACGGGCCAGCCAAACACGCGCCTTTCATCGGTCAAGTGCAGGGTAATGAGGCTGCTGTTTTGCGAGAGGGTACTGAACCATTCACTGGGGTAGGAAGATTGTTTCGTGACATTTCGACGGCGCAACCATCCGTGCAATTGGTCATTCGTGGACAGAAAACAGGAACACAGACCCAACGCCACCGAAACGAAAAAAGCCCAGCACGCATGCACCTTGACGCTCCAGACGCCTACAGAAAAGCCCTTCAGTCCGATCCACAAACAAATCGCACCAACCCCCAGCACCACTCCATGAATCACAAACGTGAAAATCAACGCCTGCACAATCTGCCCAAATGTGTCAGGCCGTTTGAACGCGGTAAGCGTGTAGAAAATCCAGGTCGAGACAAACCCCGGAATCAAATACTGCAACAGCGGAATAACCTCTTTCACCAGATCATCCATGATCAGTGGCTCCTCAAAACCGAAAACGTATCCTCCATGAATAGCGATGCCGGCCCTGTCCGGGGCCGGCACTCAAAAGCCTAGCGCAGGCTGCGAAAACGCCCTGAACCAAGTGTCACAGTTCATTGCGCCAAAGCAGTCATCACGCGTCCTGCAAGATCAGATCCGCGCCCTTCTCCGCCACCATCAGCACCGCCGCGTGGGTGTTGCCCGATGTCACGTTGGGAAAGATCGACGCATCGACAATCCGCAAACCTTGCAGGCCGTGCACCTTGAGGCGTTTGTCGACCACCGAGGTCTGCTCGTCCGCGCCCATCGCGCAGGACCCGCACAGGTGATAGATCGAGCCGCAGTTGTCGCGGAAGTACTGGAGCATCTGCTCGTCGCTTTCGACCACCGGCCCCGGCAGCACTTCGTCGACGGTGATGTCCTTGAGCGCCGGTGCGCCCATGATCTTGCGCATCAGGCGACTGCCCTGGATCACCTCGTCGATGTCCTTTTGCGTACTCAGGTAATTGGGGTCGATCCGCGCCGCGTCCCGAGGATTTTTCGAGGCGATTTCGATATGCCCGCGACTGGTCGGCCGGCACGGGTTGAAGCACAACAGGAAACCTGAGTACGGCTCGGGCTTGAGACTGGCCTTGTTGTTTTTCGGGATCTGGTACGACAACGGGTTGAAGTACAGCTGCAGGTTCGGATGACTCTGCTGCGCATCACCCCGGAAGAAACCGCCGGCCTGATTCACGCTCATCGCCAGCGCACCCTTGCGGGTCAGCAGGTATTTCACGCCGAGCTTGAACTGGCCGAACAACGAGCTGAGCTCATCGTTGAGGGTCGGGATATTGGCCTTGTAGTAGTAGCTGACGCAGAGGTGATCCTGAAGATTCTGCCCCACCGCCGGCAGGTGCTTGACCACCGGAATCTGGTGCTTGCTCAGCAGCTCACGATTGGCCACGCCGGACAGTTGCAGGATTTTCGGGGTGTCGACAGCACCGGCACAGAGGATCACTTCCTTGCGCGCGGTAAAGGTGCGGGCCACGCCATGCTGGGTGATCGAGATCCCCGTGGCGCGTTGTTGCGACTCATCGAACAACACGCGATCGACCAGCGCGTAATGCTCGACGGTCAGATTCGGCCGGCTCAGTGCCGGGTGCAAATGAGCGAAGCTGCTGGAGCTGCGCTGGCCGTTTTTGGTGTTGACGTCATAGATCCCGGCGCCCTCGAATTTCGGCCCGTTGAAATCGTCGCTGCGCGGGTAGCCCAGCTCGTCACACCCCTTGAGAAATACGTCGCAGATCGGATGCGTCTGGCCGGCCATCGGGGTGATGCTGATCGGGCCGCTGCCGCCGTGATATTCGCTGTCGCCCAGCGGGTGGTTTTCCAGTTTGCGGAAGTACGGCAGCACGTCCTTGAAACCCCAGCCGTCGTTGCCGTTGGCAGCCCAGTCGTCGAAGTCATGGGCCTGGCCACGCACGTAGATCATCGCGTTGATCGAGCCCGAACCACCCTGCACCTTGCCGCGCGGGGCGTAGATTTCACGGTTGCCCAACTGCTTCTGCGGCTGGCTGTAGTACATCCAGTTGAAGGTCGGGTTGTAATACATTTTGGCGAAGCCGACCGGGATCCTGAACCACAGCGAGCTGTCCTTGCCACCCGCTTCCAGCAGCAGCACCGAATGTTTGCCCGACGCCGAGAGCCGGTTGGCCAGCACGCAGCCGGCAGCGCCTGCGCCAGCGATGATGTAGTCGTATGTCATGCACGGTTACCGCGTAAGTCGTTATACAAAAATCGCGAATCTGCAGGTGGGAGCGGTGGGCTCCCACAAGGACTGCGTCAGCCTTTGGCCGGCGAGGTGTCTTTGACGTCAGCCGGCGTCGGCGCCATTTGCAGGTGCAGACGTGAACCGGTGTACGGCGAATGCTTGCGCACCACGTCCATGTTCAGCTCGACCCCAAGGCCCGGCTCGGTGGACGGAATGATGTAGCCGTCTTCCCACTGCAACGGCTTTTTCAGGATTTCGGCATGGAAGCCGCCCCAGGTCTCGATGCTTTCCTGGATCAGGAAGTTCGGCGTGCAGGTCGCCAGCTGGAAACTCGCCGCCGCACCAATCGGCCCGTTGTACAGATGCGGGGCGATTTGCGCGTAGTACGCCTCGGCCATGCTGGCGATCTTCTTCGCTTCCAGCAGGCCGCCACAGCGCGCCACGTTCATTTGCAGAATCGACGCACCGCCGGCCTGCAACAGCTTGAAGAATTCGTACTTGGTGGTCAGGCGCTCGCCGGTGGCAATCGGGATGCTGGTCTTGGCGGCGACTTGCGCCATGGCCTCTTCCTGTCCCGGCGGCACCGGTTCTTCGAACCACAGCGGGTCGTATTTCTCCAGACGCCTGGCCAGGCGAATCGCCGACGACGGCACCATTTGCCCGTGGGTGCCGAACAGCAGGTCGCACTTGTCGCCCACCGCTTCGCGGATCTTACGGCAGAAGGTTTCGCAGCGTTCCAGCACCTCCAGCGAAATCTGGTGCCCGGAGTACGCGGTGTACGGGCCGGCCGGGTCAAACTTCACGGCAGTGAAGCCTTTGTTCATGTTCTCCACCGCACATTCAGCGGCCAGGTCCGGATCGTCGTAGTCGTACTCGCCACGGCTGTTGACCGGATACAGGTAGGTGTAGGAACGCAGGCGCTCGTTGACCTTGCCGCCGAGCAGCTCGTAGACCGGCTTGTTCGCGGCCTTGCCGATGATGTCCCAACAGGCCATTTCCAGGCCGCTGACCACGCCCATCATGGTCAGGTCGGGGCGTTGGGTGAACCCGCTCGAATAAGCCTGGCGGAAGAAGCGCTCGATGTGGTGCGGGTCCTGATCGAGCAGGTAGCGCTCGAACACGTCTTCGATGATCGGCAGCATGGCTTTCGGGCCGAAGGTCGCGGCGTAGATCTCGCCCACGCCTTCGATGCCGCAGTCGGTCCTGAGTTTGACGAACAGCCAGTACATGCCGCCGACGTGGGGTGGCGGGACGGCGACGATATGGGTTTCAAGGGCGACGATTTTCATCTCAGGCACCTGTCTTGTTCAAGGATTTGCGATTGATCCGGGCACGCAGGGTCAGCGCGGCAAAGGTGCCGATCAGGCCGACGGCGGCGATGTAGCCGAAATAGAGCTTGTAGCCGAGCGCACCGGGGTAATGCTCGGTGAGGTAGCCGTTGATCAGCGGAATAAAGGCATCGGGCATGTAGCCGACCACCGAGACGATGCCGATCGCCAGGCCGGTGATGCGCAGCGGGATGTTGCAATTGTCGAGAATCGCCCAGTACAGACCGCGAATCGCATAGGTCATCAGGCCGATGAAAATCACCGTGCCGATCAACAGGCCCATGCTGTTGAGCGCCGGGAATACGATCAGTCCGATCATCGCCAGCGACGCCAGCAACAGCGCCACGATCAGCACCGAAATATTCGAGAATTTGTCCCCGAGCCAGCCGCCGCCAATACCACCCACCGGGCGCATCCACAACTTGATGGTGGTAATGGTGCCGGCCATGACCGCGGTCATGCCGCCACCTTGCAGGTAATCCGAAAAGCTGTAGGTTGCCCAGAAGATGTGATAGCCGCAGAACACGATAGCGGTGACCAGCCACAGCTCGGGGATCTTCACCAGGGTCGTCAGGTCGGCCAGCAGGTTGAACTTGCCCTTCTCCACCGCTGGCGTGTCCTCCATCGACTTCGGATCCTTGATCAACACCAGCACACAGCCGATGACGATACAGGTGAAGGCATAGAGGTAGACGACGTGACGGAAACCCTCGGCGGTGGACTCGCCACGGGTTTCGGTGGCGTAGGCAAACAGCCCCAGCGCGACCGTCGCCAGCAACGCTTCGACCAGCCCGCGACCACCGTCGAGGATGCCGAAGAACCGGCCCTGTTCGGAGTGATGGGCAATCATCTTTACCCGCTTGAGCACCGACGCCCAGAACGTCAGGCCGGTGGTCAAACCCCAGCACCCGAAGATGATCATCAACCCGGTCATCGACGGCGCGGTCGAGTACCACAGACCCAGTGCGCCGGTCGCCACCAGCGAAAAGAAAATCAGGAAACGCGGCGCGATGCGGTCAGCCAGCCAACCGCTGGGCAGATAGCTGAGCAGGAATATCGTCCCGAGCATCGAGTACAGATAACCCAGCTCGCTGTGGTTGATCTGGAACACCTCGAGCATGGTCGTCTGATAGACCTGGCGCAGGTACAGAATCGGATAGATCGCGCCGGCGGCCAGCACCAGCAACATGAGTTGGAGATAGCGACTTCCCTTGTCGCCGTGGCTTTTCACAGCCGAATCGGAACCCTGAACAGCGGCAGCAGACGATGCATGCTTGGACATTGATGTGACCTCGGGCGACCCGGTGCTCCGGGCGCCCCTGATAATTGTTTTTATAGGTGTAGCGTGAGGCGTGGTGCGGTGGATCAGTACTTCATGACCACGAGTCGGGTCTGGGTGAATTCGAGCATCCCGTGCTTGCCGTCATCGCCGCCCAGGCCCGAGCGTTTCCAGCCAGCGTGGTAACCCTGATACGGATCGGCCGGGGTGCGATTGACGTACAACTCGCCGGCCTCGATGGCGTTGGCGACTTTCTGCGCGGTGCGGTAGTTCTCGGTGTACAGCACCGACGACAGGCCGAACTGGTGATCGTTGGCCATGGCCAGCGCTTCGTTGATGTCGCGGTACTTGAGCACCGGCAGCACCGGACCGAAGATTTCCTCCTGAACGATTTCCATGTCCTGGCGGCAGTTGCTGAGCAGGGTCGGCGGGTAGAAATGACCTGGGCCTTCGGGCAGCACGCCGCCGTTTTCGAGGACGGCGCCGTCAGCGATGGCGCGCTCGACCATGGCGTGAATGTTCTGCTGCGAACTGGCGTTGACCAGCGGTCCCATCAGGCTGGCGTCGGTGGCACGGTCGCCAAATTTCACCGCCGCGATTTTCGCCTTGAGCAACGCGAGGAAGCGGTCATGCACGCTTTCCTGCACGTAGACCCGCTCCACCGCCGTACACAACTGGCCGCAGTGGGTGGTCTTGGAACCGATGATCGCGCTGGCGGCGGCCTCCAGATCGGCGTCGGCCTCGATGATTGCCGGGGTCTTGCCGCCGAGTTCCAGCGACGGCTTGGCGATATTGGCCTTGCAGTAATCGAGGACGATACGCCCGGCGTTGACGCTGCCGGTCAGGGTGATCAGGCCCACGGCTTTGTGCGTGCAAACCGCAGCGGCGGTGGCGTGATCCATAGTCAGGATATTGATGACCCCGGCCGGCATGCCCGATTGCTGTACGGCTTTGGCGATCTCGAACGCCGACGTCGGGGTGTTGTTGCTCGGGCGCACCACCACGGTATTGCCGGCAATCAGCGCCGGGGCGATTTTGCGCAGCAGGGTGTAGACCGGATAGTTGAACGGAATCAGGCAGGCGACCACGCCGATCGGCTCGCGATGCAGGAACAGGTTTTCGTCGGGGCTGTCGCTGGGAATGATCTCGCCTTCGATACGCCGTGCCCATTCGGCGTGATAACGAGTGATCTGCGCGGCGTAACGGGCTTCGTTGCTGGCGTCGTTGAGGCTCTTGCCGGACTCGGCGGCCAGCGCGGCGCCAATGGCTTCGGCGCGATCTTCCAGAGCAGTGGCGAAGGCTCGCAGATGGTCGGCGCGTTCGATACTGGTGAGCTTGCCCCAGACCTTTTGCGCGGCGGCTGCCGCATCCACCGCAGCGGTGGCTTCTTCGGCGGTGGCGGCCGAGACCTGGCCGATCAGTGCTTCCGTCGCCGGGTTATGGACCGCAATCAGCGCGGCGCTGGCCGGCTCGATGAAGTGGCCGTTGACAAAATTTCGCTCGACTCGCATGTGCATCGCCCATCGTGTGTTTTTATCGATGGCGCCAGTCTTGTCATCGCTGGCGCCTTGAACAAACGATTTATCGGGCGGGCAAACATTCGAAAAATGCACGTTACCCCTAAAAACCCTCCAGACCCACTTTTGTGGGGGCGGGCAAAGGGATCAAACAGTGGCTCAGGTGGCAGCGGTTGATGGCTGCAGTTGGCGCTGCGCCAGCCAGATTTCCTCCTGCAACCACTGGCTGAACACCTGCAACTGCGGCATCTGCGCCTGTTCCGGCCGGGTCACCAGCCAGTACGACTGATGCCCGTCCACATGCACATTGAGCACCTGGGTCAACTGCCCGCTCGCCAGTTCCTGGGCGACCATGTGCCAGTCGGCAATGGTGATGCCCAGACCGTCGGTCGCCGCCTGGATCGCCAGGTCGAGCAGATCGAACTCGTAACCGCCCTGGGTATCGACGCCATGGATGCGCGCGGCGTCGAGCCAGTGCTTCCAGGTCAGGTAGCGCTGGTCTTCCTTCGCCAGCACATGCAGCAGGGTCAGGCGATTGAGGTCGATGCCCTGCTCGCCGCTCTCCCGGGAATACAGCGACGGCGCGCACACCGCGATGTGCCGTTCCTGAATCAGCAACGAACTGTCGAGCCCGTCCCACTCGCCATTGCCGAAACGGATCGCACAATCGAGGGTGTTGGTTTCCGCCAGGCTGTCCTGCAAACGGGTGGTGATGCTCAGCTCCAGTTCCGGGTGCTGCTCACGCAAGCGCCCCAGACGCGGCATCAGCCAGCGACTGGTGAAGGTCGGCGGCGCATTGATGTGCAAGCGGTTGGAATGGGTTTTCTGCTGGATGCTGCGCACTGTCAGCTCGATCTTGTCGAACGACTGATGCAGCGCCCGCAGCAGAATCTTCCCGGCTCCGGTCAGTTCCAGATGATGGTGCCGGCGCTCCAGCAGACTCTCGCCGAGCTGCTCTTCGAGCTGCCGGACCTGACGACTGACCGCACTCTGTGTCACGTTGAGCAGCTCGGCGGCGCGGGTGAAGCTGCCGGTGCTGCCGGCCACTTCGAACGCTTTGAGCGCATTCAGGCCGGGCATTTTGCGTTTCATGAAAGGCACTCGAAAACCACTGACAAGGCGTCAAGCATCCCACGACTGTGCCGGACTGTCCTACAGGATTTTCCGAGTAACATGCATTCGACGCAGGTTTGCCCGCCGTTTTTATCGTTTGTTCAACACCCGGAGGATGGCAAGACTGCGCGGCATCTCTAATAAAAACAATCGAGAGCCGCTCCATGCCCTTCCCTGCTTCCCTGCGCCTGCGCACGACCTCCATTGTCCTGTTTTGCAGCGTTGCTGCTCCGGCGATGGCCGTACAAGTCACTGACAACCTCGACCTCGGCGGTGCCATCCGCGCACGCTGGGACGTGGACCCGGATCGCGACATTCAGAAGTTCGGTCTGGACACTGTTTTTCTCAGCGCCAAGTACAACTCCGACACCTGGATCGGCGAGGCCCAATACCGTTTCTACGGTCGCTCCTACCCCTACCAGTACACGAAAAACTACGGCGACATCCGCTTCGCCAAGTTCGCCTGGGCCGGCTACAAGTTCAATCCCGACCAGCAGGTACAAGTGGGTCTGAACACCGTGCCGTTCGGCTTGCAGCCGTACTTCGGCAGCACGTTCTACGAAACCCTGGGCAACGTCATTGGCCTGGAAGATGTGCAACAGGTCGGCGCCAAATACATCCAGCAAAGTGGCGACTGGAACCTCCAGGCCGGCTACTACCTGCGTCCGGCCTGGCAAGGCAAAGGCACCAGCAAGGGCGTGACCTACTCCAGCGTGGTGTCCGGCGCCGACAGCTACGTGGCCGACGGCAGCGACAACCAGGAGCGCAACACCGTGGTGCTGCGTGTGGCGAGGGCGTTCGATCTGGGCTCGTGGAAATCCGAAGTCGGCGTCTCCGGGCTGACCTCGACCCTGGAGAACAAGGACACCGACAACGACGGCCGACGCAACGCGGTCGCCGTGCACTACCTGGGCAAGAACGGCCCATGGGGCGTGCAACTGCAAGCCGCGCGGCAGCAGATGTCGCCACGCAACGCCGGCACCGATGAAGTGGTCACCCTCGGCGGTTACGACGGCACCTACAACGTCGCCAGTCGCGGCAATCTGTATGTCGCCGACCTGAGCTATGACGTCGACGGCAAATACCTGTTCGATCAGATCAGCGGGATCAAGCTCTACGCCAACTACAGCGCCTTCGACAAATCCGCCAGCGACTTCAAGACCTCCCAGCGAATGATCCTCGGCAGTTCGTTTTCGGTAAGCAAACTGTGGGTCGCGGCCGAATGGCTGATCGGCAAGAACGACCCGTACATTGGCGGCAGCAGTTACACCCAGAGCCTGGGGGCCGGCGGGTCGGATCAGTGGGAAAACCAGGTGTACGTGAACGTCGGGTATTACTTCTGATCCTGCTCTTCAGCGCCTGAACGTCAGTCTTCGCGGGCCAGTCTGCTCCCCCATCGGAATGCGTTGTCCAGTGGGAGCGGGCTTGCTCGCGAAGGCTTCAACACAAACACCACTTGCCTCCAGCCCCCCATCAATAGTCAGATATCCCCCTCAGCCATTTCCCACAATAAAACCGGTCACCAAACCGGCCAGGGAGTTCTGCCTTCATGCGTCAACTGCCCTCGCTCAACACCCTGCGCGTGTTCGAAGAAGTCGCGCGGCATCGCAGCTTCAGTCAGGCAGCCATCGGACTGAACGTCACCCAGGGCGCGGTCAGCCGCCAGATCAAACAACTCGAAGACTATCTCGGCGTGGCGCTGTTCGTGCGCACGCCGCAAGGGCTTTCACTGACCGATGCCGGGAGCAGTCTGTCGCCCCATCTGGCCGAAGCCTTCGACCACATCGAACGCGCCCTGCAAGCGGTGCGCGTGCCCAATCTGCGCCAGCGCCTGCGGGTCCTGGCGCCGCCGACCTGGGCCACCCGCTGGTTGTCGCCGCACCTGCGCGCATTCTGTCAGCGCTACCCGGACATCAGCCTCAGCGTCACCAACCACGCCAGCCACGAAAGTCTTGCGGAGATCGACTGCCACATTCGATTCGGCCTGGCAGCGGCGCCCCATTGTGTGAGCCGGTTGCTGGTAATGGAGCGGCACATGGCGGTCGCCAGCCCGGAACTGTTCGCGGGCGATCAGGCACCGGATCTGCGGCAGTTTCCGCTGCTGCACATCCTGCATGACGGCAAGCGCCTCAAGGTCTGGGAAAACTGGCTGGCAGCCATGGGCCGAGAGGATGTGGATGCCGGGCAAGGTCTGGAATTCAGTACGCTGGATCAAGTGATCCACACGGCACTGGCCGGTGGCGGACTGGCGGTGATCGACCGGCAGATGATCGAGAAGGAACTGGCCAACGGCAGCCTGGTGCCGATCACGCCGATTGAAGTGATCGGACCTTACGGCTATTGGCTGGACGTGGCGAATGACAGGCAGGGGTTGTCGAAAGTGAAGTTGTTCACTGAGTGGCTGAGCCTCGTCAGCAATCCCTGAGTTGAACTTGAAAAGTCCCTCACCCTCCGGGCGGTCCGACGTTTCGGGAGGGCTGGAGTGAGGGTTATCGTCGGCACAGGCAACCCACATCTTCTAGGCTGAACCGGACAACCCAAGCTCCGGAGAAGACCATGCACCTCGAAGGCTCCTGCCACTGCGGCGCGGTTTCGTTCAGCCTGACCAGCGCCCACCCCTACCCGTACCAACGCTGCTATTGCTCGATCTGCCGCAAGACCCAGGGCGGAGGCGGCTATGCGATCAACCTCGGCGGCGACGCCAGCAGCCTCAAGGTTCGCGGGCGCAAACACATCAGCATCTACCACGCGAAAATGAAAAACCCCGGCGACCAACGCACCCACCGCAGCAGCGCCGAACGGCATTTCTGCTCACTGTGCGGCAGCGGCCTGTGGCTGTTCAGCCCCGAGTGGCCTGAGCTGATTCACCCCTTCGCCTCGGCCATCGACACGCCACTGCCGGTTCCGCCGGAACACACCCACCTGATGCTCGGCTCAAAAGCGCCGTGGGTGGAAGTCCAGGCCAGACCCGCAGATCAACAGTTCGAGGTCTACCCCGAAGAATCCATCGCCCAATGGCATGAGCGGCTGGGCGTGAGCTGTTGAGAATAGAGTTCATTTAATTGAGGCATGGCAGTTCCCCTTCGCGTTTTTCGTTCGGTTAACCCCTCAGCAGCACTTCAACTACCGATCGATTCGATGCAAAGGGATCTCCATGTCGCACGTCCGTTTCCATTTCGCCCTGCGCCCGCTGGCGCTGGCCTTCCCGGCCGCCCTGCTGAGTCTGGCCGCCAACGCCGCTGAAACCGTCGCCAAACCAGAGCAACCGCTGCAACTGGGCGCCACCAACATTTCCGCCCAGGGCCTCGGCGCTACCACCGAGGGCACCCGCTCCTACACCACGGGCTCGACCTCGTCCGCCACCGGCCTGCCGCTGTCGCTCCGCGAAACCCCGCAGTCGGTGACGGTGATCACCCGCCAGCAGATGGACGACCGTGGCGTGCAAGGCATCGGCGATGCGCTGCGCAATACGCCGGGCATTTCGACCCAGAAGTACGACAGCGACCGCACCGAGTTTTCCGCCCGGGGGTTTGCCATCACCAACTTCCAGTACGACGGCATCAACATTCCGTACGACGGCGTGTACGGGGAAAACCCGAACAACGGCGATGACGCCGCCAGCATCGACCGGGTGGAAATCATCAAGGGCGCCACCGGGTTGATGACTGGCTCGGGCGACCCATCGGCCACGGTCAATCTGATCCGCAAGAAACCGACCAAAGAATTCAAGGCCTCGATCAGCGGCACCGTCGGCTCGTGGGATGCCTACCGCACGGTGGGCGACATTTCCGGCTCGCTGACCGACTCCGGCAATGTGCGTGGACGCTTCGTCGGCGCCTATTCGGACAAGAATTCCTACCTTGATCACTACAGCCAGAAGAAAGACCTGTTCTACGGCATCCTCGAAGCCGACCTCAGCGACGACACCCTGCTGACCTTCGGCATCGACAAATCCAGCACCACGCCGCGCGGCACGTCCTGGACCGGCAACCCGGTGTATTTCGCCGATGGCGGTCGCACCGATTTCCCGCGCCACTTCAACTCTGGTGCAGACTGGAGCCGTCGCGACTTCGACAACATCACCTACTTCGCCTCACTGGAACAGGCGCTGGCCAATGACTGGAAGTTCAAGGTCAGCCTCGACCAGAAAACCACCGACCACGACACCCGCCTGGCGTCGGCCAGCGGCGGCAATCCGGATCGCGCCACCGGCCAAGGCATGTTCCTGTACTGGGGTCGCTGGGAAGGTCATCGCGTGCAGAACACCGCCGACGTCAACGTCTCCGGTCCGTTCACCCTCGGCGGTCGTGAACATGAGCTGGTGGCGGGCGTCATGACCGCGCACTCACGCCAGACCGGCGCAACCTACGATACCAGCGCCTTCGAACTGGTCCCGGGTAGCATCTACGACTGGAACGGCGACCTGCCGAAACAGAACTTCCCGAAAAACGGCAAATACGAACGCATCCAGAGCCAGAATGGCGTCTACCTGGCCACCCGCCTGCACCCGACCGACGACCTGTCGGTGATCCTCGGCAGCCGCCTGAGCACCTTCAAGTACAACGAAGACTATCGCTACAACGCCGGTGCCGGCCTGGACGACACCCACGCCAGCTACAAGGAACATGGCGTCGTCACGCCGTACGCGGGCCTGGTCTACGACCTCGACGACACCTACTCGCTGTACACCAGCTACACCAGCATCTACCAGCCGCAGACCTACAAGGACGCCAACGGCTCGACCCTCGCCCCGGTCGAGGGCGACAGCTACGAAGCCGGCCTGAAAGCGGCGTACTTGGACGGCCGCCTCAACGCCAGCCTGGCGTTCTTCCGCATCGAACAGGACAACGTCGCCGAATCGATCGGCACTAACCCGGTGACCAACGAAGGCATCTACAAAGCCATCGACGGCGCCACCACCCAAGGCGTGGAACTGGAACTGGCCGGCGAACTGGCCGACGGCTGGAACGTCTCCGCCGGCTACACCTACGCCCGCACCCGCGACGCCGACGAACAACGGATCTACGGCTACCCGCTGTCGACCACCAAACCGGAACACGTGGTGCGCACCTTCACCACCTACCGCCTGCCCGGCGCCCTCGACAAATTCACCGTTGGCGGCGGCGTGAGCTGGCAGAGCGCGTTCTACGGCAAAATCTACAGCGCCCCGGCTGGCGACTACACGCGGATCAAACAGGGCGGCTACACCCTGGTCGACCTGATGACCCGCTACCAGTACGACGAATACCTGAGTTTCACCGTCAATGCCAACAACGTGTTCGACAAGAAGTACCTGACCGGTCTGGGCAACTTCGACACCACGTTCTACGGTGAGCCGCGCAACCTGATGCTGACCACAAAATGGGATTTCTGACCTCGGGAGCACGCTGAATCCGACTTAACAGTCTTTGACAGTTTCCCGACAAAGCTGTCAAAGATTGCCGCTCGACACCCGCCTAGCATGGGCACCCTCACATTCCCTTCGGGTGCCTCATGCCGGTTTCATTTCGCACGTTCTCACTGTCTCTGACCTCCCTCTGCCTGCTGCTGCCCACCGACGCCCTGCGCGCCGAAGACTGGCAAGCCTCCCTGCGCGCCGGCGCCGCCAGCGTGCCCCGTTACAGCGGCAGCGACGAGCAAGTGCTGACACCATTGGCGGGCGTCGAAATCGTCAGCCCCTACGGCGTATTCCTCGACAGCCAGCGCGGCCTGGGCTGGGGCTTCGACGAAGACGACTTCGGCCTCAGCGTGTACATCGGCGCCAGCGACGTGCGCAAAGACCGCCGCTCGAAATACAAGGGCTCGGACCACCTGGAGGGCATGGGTTCCATCAAATCCCGCCCGGTCATCGGCCTCGACGGCACCTACCACATGGGCCCCCTGATCCTCGGCGCCACCTTCGAACACGCGCTGGAAAAAGACGACGATGACCACGACACCGGCTCCTCCTGGAACCGCCTCAAACTGAGCATCAGCGCGCCGTTGTACGAAGGACGCTTCGGCAAAGTGACGGGCAGCCTGAACAGCCAGTTCGGCGATGGCGACTACATGCGAACCTGGTACGGCGTCAGCACCGGACAGGCCTCACGCAGCCGGTTTCGTGCGTATGACGCCAGTGGCGGGCTGATCAGCCGTGGGGCGGACCTGACCTGGTCGTTGCCGATTGATGAGCACTGGAGCGTGTCGTCCATGCTGTCGATGCAGTACCTGAGCCACGAAGCGGCGGACAGCCCGATTGTCGAACGGCGGATGCAGACATCGCTGGTCGGGCAGGTGATCTACACCTTTTGAGGGATACGGAGGGAGAGGGAACTGACCGGTGTGGCCAAAAGAACATGTACACCCACCAGAACCAGGCCGGCCCCAAGGCCGCCTCCACGGGCAAGCCCACTCCCACAAAAAGCAAAAGCAAAAGCTCAGTCCAAATAAACCCAGGTCATCCGAAACGAAGCCCCACCCCAGACCGAGTCCCCCACCTCCACCTGCCCCCCATGCGACTGCGAAACCCGCCGCACCAGCGCCAACCCCAGCCCAAACCCACCGGTGCGCCGGTCCCGACTCGCATCCAGCCGCGAAAACGGCTGAAAAATCTTCTCCCGCCCCTCCACCGGCACCCCCGGCCCGTCATCGTTGACCTGCACCTCGTACAGATCCCCGACACGCACCAGCGACACCTCGACCCGCTGCTCGGCATAACGAATCGCATTGCGCAGCAAATTGATCACCGCCCGCGCCATGAACCGCGGCTCGATCCTCACCTCGTCGACCCCACATTCGCCGATCGACAACTGCACCCCGGCAGCCTCCGCCTCCAGCGCCACGCTGCCGACCACACTGTCGAGCCAATTGGCCGCCTGAATATTCTCGCGGGTAATCACCGTCGCCCCGCGCTCGAGACTGGCGTAGGTCAGCAACTCGGAGACCATTTCCTCCAGCTCACCGAGGTCGGCATACATATCGGCGATCAGTTCACGATTCTGGCTGGCGTCCGGCTGCTGCTTGAGCTGATCGAGTTCGAACGACAGCCGCGCAATCGGCGTGCGCAGCTCATGAGACACCGCGTTGGTCAGCTCGCGCTGATTGGCGATCAGACCCTCGATG
This sequence comes from Pseudomonas sp. B2M1-30, assembly GCF_025447575.1. NCBI lineage: Bacteria > Pseudomonadati > Pseudomonadota > Gammaproteobacteria > Pseudomonadales > Pseudomonadaceae > Pseudomonas > Pseudomonas sp. B2M1-30. Next base: position 124,225 of record NZ_JAOEJT010000012.1, read on the forward strand.
CGCGCCGCCATCAGGTTGAAGTGTTCAGCCAGGTCGCGAATGTTCGAGCGCTTGGACAGTTGAATGCGCACCGACAGGTCGTTGTCACCGAAACGCTCGGCGGCCAGGCGCAGTTTTTCCAGATCCCGCCAGTGCGGGCGCACCCAGAAGAACAGGACAATGCCGATCATCACCGCGATCATCAGGTAGGCCCCGGCAATGTAGAACGGCATCAGGCTCGGCTCCGCCGGCAGTTTGATGCTGAGCAGTTGCGGGCCGCCGTCGATCGAAGCGATGTACTGGGTGTACTTGTCGCGGATCACCAGCAGACCACGGGCCAGTTCGGCCTGTTCCTCTTCGTTCAGCGCCAGTTGATCGGCCTGAACCAGGGTCAGGCCCAGGCCGTAGTGCGGACGGATCGCCTGCAGGCGTTGTTCCCGTCCCGTACTGTCCAGCCCGCGCAACTGTTCGGTCAGCGTCCAGGCCTGACCGCGCACGGCTTCGCGGTTGTAGTCCTGCATCTGGTAGTCGAGCAGCGCGTCGAACGTGCGCTCGACGGTCTGCAGCGCGACGACCAGCCCCAGGGTCATGACCAGAAACAGCCCGAGAAATAACCGCAGCATCTACAACTCCCACGCAAACGGATTGAACAGGTAACCCTTGCCCCACACGGTCTTGATGCATACCGGCTCACGGGGGTTGTCCTTGAGTTTGTTGCGCAATTTGCTGATGTACACGTCGACACTGCGATTGAGACCGTCGAACGCGATGCCGCGCATGCGATTGAGAATGTCATCGCGGGAAAGGGTCTGCCCGGCGGCACTGGCCAGCAACCACAGCAATTCGAACTCCATGGTCGTCAGCTCGATGTTTTCCCCGGCCAGGCGTACTTCCCGGCAACTGCGATCGATGCTCAAGTGACCGAACTCCAGCGCGCTGACCACGCCGCTGTCCGGCACCTGGCGCCGTTGCAGCGCCCGCAGGCGGGCGAGCAGCACTGGCGGCTTGATCGGTTTGATCACGTAATCGTCGGCGCCGGACTCCAGCCCCAGAATGTGATCGAGGTCATCTTCCTTGGCGGTGAGAATGACAATCGGCGTGTCCGACACGCTGCGAATCTCGCGGCACACATGCAGCCCGCTCTGCCCCGGCAGCATCAGATCAAGCACCACCACTTTGGGCCGGAACTCAAGAAAAGCGGCCACGGCCAGATCGCCGCGATGCACCGTGCGCACCTCGTAGCCGTGTTGTTCGAGGAAATGTGCGATCAGCGCGGCGAGGCGCTCATCGTCTTCCACCAGCAGGACTTTGCCAAAACCCAGGTTATCCATAACGACCGTCTGCGACCCCAATCTCAAGTGGGCGACATTATGGCGGCATTCACGACTGGGGCGTTTGTCGCGGGCAGCAAAAACCGGCCGCTGGGGCCGGTTTTCCGTGATGTTTCATACTCTTAAGAGTTTTTAACAGTTTGTATCTCAGGCCGCGACCGGCACACCGCTGTGGAAGCGGAATTCCTCGTCCGGCGACTCGATCAGTTCCTGCTCGGCGGCGCGGACTTTCTCGATCACCTGAGCGATGTCCTTGGCGTCACCGTACTGGTAGGCCAGTTTCAGATAACCCTGAAAATGCCGCGCCTCGCTTTTCAGCAGGCCGAAGTAGAACTTGCCGAGTTCTTCGTCCAAATGCGGCACCAATGCTTCGAACCGCTCGCAACTGCGCGCTTCGATGAAGGCGCCGACCACCAGGGTATCCACCAGTTTCACCGGTTCATGGCTGCGCACCACCTTGCGCAGGCCCGAGGCGTAGCGACCGGCGTGGAGCTGGCGCAGTTCGATCTTGCGTCGCTTCATCAGGCGCATGACCTGTTCGTGATGCACCAGTTCTTCCCGGGCCAGGCGCGACATCATGTTGATCAGATCGACATGGGAATGGTACTTGGCGATCAGGCTCAACGCCGTGCTGGCGGCCTTGAACTCGCAGTTCTTGTGGTCGATCAGCAGGGTTTCCTGATCGGCCAGCGCGGCCTGAACCCAGGCATCGGGGGTGCGACAGCCAAGGAATTCGTGAATTTCGGGAAGGATCATGGGACTCACGGTTTAAAGGGGTTCGAGCGAAAGGCGCCGATTATACCGGGCTGTCCGCAGACCACCAGCCGCCAGCGTTGATATGCATCAAGTCGCGGGCGCGGCGGCAGGAACTATAGTTGTGCAACGCCGTGCCTTTTCATTGCTGGAGACTCCGCTCATGCAAGCCATTCGCAGCATTCTGGTAGTCATCGACCCTGAACACGCGGAAAGCCTGGCGCTCAAGCGCGCCAAGCTGATCGCCGGGGTGACCCAGGCCCATCTGCACCTGTTGGTGTGCGACAAGAAGCACGACCATGCCGGCATGCTCAGCGTGCTCAAGGCTGCGCTGCTGGCGGACGGCTACAGCGTCACCACCGAACAGGCGTGGAACGAAAGCCTGCACGAAACCATCATCGACGTGCAGCAGGCCGAAGGTTGCGGGCTGGTGATCAAGCAGCATTACCCCGACAGTTCACTGAAAAAGGCCCTGCTGACCCCGGCCGACTGGAAACTCCTGCGCCACTGCCCGACCCCGGTGCTGCTGGTGAAAACCGCCGGTTCCTGGAAAGACAAAGTGATCCTGGCCGCCGTCGACGTGGGCAATGCCGATGGCGAACACCGCCACCTGCACACCACCATCATCGACCACGGTTTTGACATCGCCAGCCTGGCCAAGGGGCACCTGCATGTGATCGCCGCTCATCCGTCGCCGATGCTCTCGGCCGCCGACCCGACCTTCCAGCTCAAGGAAACCATCGAGGCACGTTATCGCGAGCAATGCCGGGCGTTCCAGGCCGAATTCGATATCGACGATGCACATCTGCACATCGAGGAAGGCCCGGCGGACGTGCTGATTCCGTTCATGGCGCACAAGCTCGAAGCGGCGGTGACCGTGATCGGCACCGTGGCGCGTACCGGGCTGTCAGGGGCGCTGATCGGCAACACCGCCGAAGTGGTGCTGGATGCGCTGGAAAGCGATGTGCTGGTGCTCAAGCCGCAGGAGGTCGAGGATCATCTGGTGGAACTGGCGGTGAAGCACTGAGTTTTGGGGCGTTTGAAAGTCCGTCTTCGCGGGCCAGCCCGCGAAGTGCCCGGGCTTCAGCCGCCGAGGGCATCCTTGAGGAAACCGGGCGCGATGTAGCGCTGATAATGCGCTTCCGACAGCAGGAAGAATTCCCGATCAATGGCGTCGCGCAGTTCCGGCAGGTTCCAGTCACGAAACTCCGGCATCAGCACCATCCCGTAGGCTTCCAGATTAATGATCACCCGCGCGCCCCGGGCGATCAGCTGGTAGGCCCAGCAATATTCCGACTGATGCGGCACGAAGCGGATCTTGCGCTGTTCCAGTTGCTGGCGCAGCAGCCCGCGATCGAACACCTCGACCTTGCTCGCCATCACTTGTGACAGCAATTGCTCCAGACGCAACCAGACGGCGGTCTTCTGCTCTTCGTCGTAACCGTTCCAGTGAATCACTTCATGGTGGAAACGCTTGCAGCCACGGCACACCAGGTCACCGTAAACAGTGGAGCAGAGGCCGACGCAGGGGGTCTTGATGGTCTGATTGGGCATAAATCGGGTTAACACTGAAACGCGGAACAGGTCGGCATGGTAGTCCTTTACCGGACAGACATCACCCCTCAAACATCAGGGTCTGGCGCCCGACCGGACTTTGCCCCGCCCGTCACCCCCGCCACCAAAGTCCAATAGAAGCCGACTTACCTTTAAATTTTTTTTGCCGTAGAATCAGCCAGCCTTTTTAGGCGCCAATGTCCGTTAGAAGCTGTTTTCAAAGCGTCACGAGCACAGTCGTTCCTTCAGAGCGGTGTTGGCGAAGGGTTTTTCCAGCGGGGAAAAGCCCAACGCCAACCCTCATCAGCTCCCCGTTCTGCAGGCGTAAAACTTTGAAAGCAGCTTCTGTAAGGAATGGTCGGTAATTCTGGCTAAGTGGCCCACAACGCCACGCAGCGCATGAGTACGAGCATTTCGGGATGAGCGTCCCGGACACCCATTTGGGACCACTGATGAGGGTAATAACTGTGCTTGAAGCCTACCGCAAACATATCGAAGAGCGTGCAGCACTGGGTATCGTTCCCCAGCCGCTTAACGCCGAACAAACTGCAGGCCTGGTCGAGCTGCTGAAGAATCCTCCGGCTGGCGAAGAAAACTTCCTCGTTGACCTGATCACCAATCGCATTCCACCAGGTGTGGACGAAGCGGCCTACGTCAAGGCCGGTTTCCTGTCCGCCATCGCCAAGGGCGAAGCCAAATCCCCACTGCTCGACAAGAAACGCGCCGTCGAACTGCTGGGCACCATGCAGGGCGGCTACAACATCGCCACTCTGGTTGAACTGCTGGACGACGCCGAACTGGCCGCCGTTGCCGCCGAACAACTGAAGCACACCCTGCTGATGTTCGATGCCTTCCACGACGTTGCCGAGAAAGCCAAGGCGGGCAATGCCCACGCCAAGGCCGTGCTGGAATCCTGGGCCGCCGGCGAGTGGTTCACCAACAAGCCAGCCATCGCCGACAAGTACAGCCTGACCGTGTTCAAGGTCACCGGCGAAACCAACACCGACGACCTGTCCCCTGCCCCGGACGCCTGGTCGCGCCCTGACATCCCGCTGCACGCCCTGGCCATGCTGAAAATGGCCCGTGACGGCATCGTGCCTGAGCAACAAGGCGCCATCGGCCCGCTCAAGCAGATCGAAGAAGTCAAGGCCAAGGGTTTCCCGGTTGCCTACGTCGGTGACGTGGTCGGTACCGGTTCTTCCCGTAAATCGGCGACCAACTCGGTACTGTGGTTCTTCGGCGACGACATCCCTTACGTGCCGAACAAGCGCGCCGGTGGTTTCTGCTTCGGCTCGAAAATCGCTCCGATCTTCTACAACACCATGGAAGATGCCGGCGCACTGCCGATCGAGTTCGACGTCACCAACATGAACATGGGCGACGTCATCGACGTTTACCCGCATGCTGGCAAAGTCTGCAAGCACGGCACCGACGAAGTCATCACTCACTTCGAACTGAAAACCCCGGTTCTGCTGGACGAAGTTCGTGCCGGCGGCCGTATCCCGCTGATCGTCGGCCGTGGCCTGACCGAGAAGGCGCGTGCCGAACTGGGCCTGGGCCCAACCGACCTGTTCAAGCTGCCGGAAGCACCTGTCGACACCGGCAAGGGCTACACCCTGGCGCAGAAAATGGTCGGCAAGGCTTGCGGCCTGCCAGTTGGCAAGGGCGTTCGTCCTGGCACCTACTGCGAACCGAAGATGACCACCGTCGGCTCTCAGGACACCACCGGTCCAATGACCCGTGACGAACTGAAAGACCTGGCGTGCCTGGGCTTCTCCGCTGATCTGGTGATGCAGTCCTTCTGCCACACCGCGGCTTATCCGAAGCCGATCGACGTGACCACCCACCACACCCTGCCTGACTTCATCATGACCCGTGGCGGCGTTTCGCTGCGTCCGGGCGACGGCATCATCCACTCGTGGCTGAACCGCATGCTGCTGCCGGACACCGTGGGCACCGGTGGTGACTCGCACACCCGCTTCCCGATGGGCATCTCGTTCCCGGCCGGTTCCGGTCTGGTCGCGTTCGCCGCTGCCACCGGCGTCATGCCGCTGGACATGCCGGAATCGATCCTGGTTCGCTTCAAGGGCAAACTGCAACCTGGCATCACCCTGCGTGACCTGGTTCATGCGATCCCTTACTACGCCATCCAGAAAGGCCTGCTGACCGTCGAGAAGAAAGGCAAGAAAAACGCCTTCTCCGGCCGCATCCTGGAAATCGAAGGCCTGGACGAGCTGACCGTTGAACAAGCGTTCGAACTGTCCGACGCCTCCGCCGAGCGTTCCGCTGCCGGTTGCACCATCAAGCTGCCGGAAAAGGCTATCGCCGAGTACCTGCAGTCGAACATCACCCTGCTGCGCTGGATGATCGGCGAAGGCTACGGCGATGCTCGTACCATGGAACGTCGTGCCCAGGCGATGGAAGCCTGGCTGGCCAACCCGGAACTGATGGAAGCCGACAAAGACGCGGAATACGCCGAAGTCATCGAAATCGATCTGGCCGACATCAAAGAGCCTGTGCTCTGCGCGCCAAACGATCCGGACGACGCCCGTCTGCTGTCCAGCGTTGCTGGCGAGAAGATCAACGAAGTGTTCATCGGTTCGTGCATGACCAACATCGGTCACTTCCGCGCTGCCGGTAAACTGCTGGATCAGGTCAAGGGTCAGCTGCCAACCCGTCTGTGGCTGTCGCCGCCGACCAAGATGGACGCTCACCAACTGACCGAAGAAGGCTACTACGGCATCTACGGCAAGGCCGGCGCACGCATGGAAATGCCAGGCTGCTCGCTGTGCATGGGTAACCAGGCACGCGTTGAGCCGAACAGCACCGTGGTGTCGACGTCGACCCGTAACTTCCCGAACCGTCTGGGTGACGGCGCGAACGTCTACCTGGCCTCGGCCGAGCTGGCGTCCGTTGCTTCGATCCTGGGTCGCCTGCCGACCGTCGAGGAGTACATGGAATACGCTGGCAAGATCGACAGCATGGCGGCCGATGTCTACCGCTACCTGTCCTTCGACCAGATCGCCGAGTTCCGTGAAGCGGCTGCGAATGCCAAGATCCCGGTCATTCAAGCGTAACGCTGCAAGGCAATGAAAAACGCCGCCCATCGTGAGATGGGCGGCGTTTTTTTATGCCCCGAACAAACCCTGCCAGAATTTCACGCCTGCAACCTGAGCGCCTGCTGCACTGCTCCGTCCACACTCAAGTCACTGAGCAACACATGCTTGCGCTCCTGCTCGGGCAATTGCGCCAGTACGCTCTGCGCCTGATGCTTGAGCCGCGCCAGGATCAGCAGCTTGTCCTCGGCTCGTATCTGCAAGAAAAACGCCTCCAGCGCCTCGATACTGGTGCCGTCCAGATCCGGCGACTCCTCCAGACTGAGAACGACCGTATGCACCTGCGGTGCATGCCGTGCCAGCTTCAGGGCGGCGCCGAGAATCCGCTCCGCATTGGCGAAAAACAGCGCCTCGCTCGGCCGTACGATCAGCACTCCGGGAATTTCCCGGGCGTCCGGATGGCGTTGCACATCGACATAGTCATGCCCGCCACCCATCTGCCCCAGCACCTGGATATCCGCCGAGGACATCTGCTTCAACATCAGCACGACACTGATCGCCACGGCCAGCAGCAACCCGTCCAGCACCCCCAGCACCAGCACCGCCGCCACCGCGCAGATCACCAGTACCCGGTCCCGTCGCCAGATAAAGTAGCGACCCAACGGTTGCAGGCTCAGCCCCCGGCCCAAGGCATGAATGACAATCGCGGCCAGCACCGGCTCCGGCGTCAGGGCGATGTACGGCAGCAAGGTCAACACGATCAGCAGCACAACCCCTGCCGCCACCACACCCGCCAGCCGCGACGTGGCCCCTGCCGCCTCGTTGGCAGACGTCGCCGAATACCCGGCCCCGGCCGGCATGCCGTGAAACAGGCCGGACAACAGATTAGAGGCGCCGAGGGCCAGCAGATCGCGATTCGACGACACCTTGTCGCCGTGCTTCAAGGCAAACGAGCTGATCGAGCCATAGGACTCGGCATACAGAATCATCACCATGGCAAACGCCAGTTCCCCGAGTCGCAGCCAGTCGGCGAACGGCATGTTCGGCAGACGCGGCATTTCCAGACTCAGGTCAATGACCCCGATCAGCTTCACCCCGTGAGCCGGCAGATTCAGCCAATGACTGGCAGCCACCCCCAACGCCACCACTATCAACCCGCCCGGGACCCGGCGAAACCGCGCACAGGCCATCAGCACCAGCAGCGCCGCCACAGCAACCCCCGCACCAGCCAGATTCCATCGCGGCCATTGCTCCAGCAACTGCGGCAGAAAACGGATCAGGTTGCTGTCCGTCAGATGTACGTCCACCACACTCGCCACTTGCTTGAGAATGATGGTTGCCGCCAACCCCAGCGCAAACCCGCGCAGCACGGGCTTGGCAATAAACGACGTGACGCTGCCAAGCTTGAGCAGTCCCGCGAGCAGAAACAGTACGCCCGTCATCATCACCAGACCAACGGCCAGCCCCAGGCGCAACGACGGATCACCACCCGCCAGCGAAGCGGTGGCCGCCGCCAGCACCGCCGCCGACGAAGACGTGGCCGAGACCACGGCAAAGCGGCTGGTGCCCATCAGTGCGTAGCACAGAAGGCCGGCGAACAATGCAATCACCCCGGCCTGAGGCGGCAACGCGGCAATACTGGAATAAGCCACCGCCTCAGGCAGCAACAGTCCGGCAATCGACAACCCGGCAAGCAGATCCTGACTCCGGCTTTGCCGATCGATCTGTGCCGCCGGTGCGGCTCCCATGGGTTCAGTCGGCAATCGACCCCACCCACCCCGGCAGATACCGAGCCTCCTGACTGCGTACCAGCGCCATGCCCTTGGCCTGCAATTTGGCACCCTGATTGATGATCTGATCACTGGCAATGCGGCTACGCAGAAAGTCCGCCCACAGGAACTCGCTGTAAGGCGTGGCATCCTTGGCGTAGCCACCGGCCCTGCGCAACTGGCCGGCGAGGCTGCGATAAGGGTCATCCTGCAAGTCGACGATCGACCGGGGAATGGCTTCGAAGGTACGCCTGACGCCACGGCTGTCGTAGGGATGCGCCCATTGGTTGAAGTTCATCACGTTCCAGAACGTCACCGGATCGACAAACGACAGGTCCTTGAGCACCAGCAACGATACGCGCTTGACCTCTTCTTCCAGCAGGGCGAGGCCAAAGTGGTGGTGGTCGACGATGTAGTAGACGCCTTCAGCACCCAGCACGCAGGGAAACCAGTGGTTATCCAGGGCGGCGGCCCGCTCCTTGCGTTTGAGTTGCTTCCATTCCTGGCGTTTGTCAGCGACTTCGGCGAGGCCGACCGTCAGCTGGGTGGGATGGAGTTTTTCCAGTTTGCCGCGGATCAATTGCGGGCGGGGTCGAGGCATGAGGCATCTCCGGTGGAAAGTGCCTCCCAAGCGTAGTCGCTTATATCTCGGGATGGGTGCCCTGAATCAGGCATCCGGCTGTCATGTTGAAAACAACCTGCGGGAGCGAGCCTGCACACGCCGGCAGACTCGCTCATTCACAGGGGCAATCAGACAGCCAGTTTGTAGACCAGCGCCGAAATCGCCACCAGGCCTACCGCCGTGACGAAGACATTGGACGCCTGGCCGCGATAGCGAGCCATCGCCGGCACCTTGCGAATCGCGTACATCGGCATCAGGAACAGAATCGCCGCGATGACCGGGCCACCGACGGTTTCGATCATGCCGAGAATGCTCGGGTTGAGGGTCGCCACGATCCAGCACACCACCAGCATCGCCGCTGCGACGATGCGGTCCAGGGCCTTGGCACCCGGGCGCTTGCCGCTCTTGATGATCAGGCCCTTCAAGCCTTCGCTGGCACCAATGTAGTGACCGAGGAACGACTTGGAGATGGCCACGAAGGCAATCAGCGGCGCGGCGAACGCGATGGTCGGGTTGCTGAAGTGGTTGGCCAGGTACGACAGGATCGACAGATTCTGCGCCTTGGCTTCGGCCAGTTGTTCCGGCGACAGGGTCAGCACGCAACTGAAGACGAAGAACAGCACCATCAGCACCATCAGCGCGTGGGCGCGGGACAGGATCTGCGAGCTGCGCTGTTCGGCATGGACGCCATAACGACGCTTCTGGTCCACTGCAAACGCCGAGATGATCGGCGAGTGGTTGAACGAGAACACCATCACCGGGATCGCCAGCCACAGCGTATGCAGCAGCGCCGAGGGTGCCGGCACTTGCGAAGCGGTAGCGAGGATGCCGCCGTTCCAGTGGGGGATCAGGTACACCGCAAGGAACAGCAGTGCAACGATGAACGGGTAAACCATCAGGCTCATGGCCTTGACGATTGCCTGCTCGCCGCAACGCACCACGGCCAGCAGGCCGAGGATCAGCACAAACGACAGCACCGCCCGTGGCGGCGGCATGATGTGCAATTGGTGTTCGAGGAAACTGGCGACCGTGTTGGTCAGGCCGACGCTGTAGATCAGCAGGATCGGGAAGATGGCGAAGAAGTACAGCAAGGTGATGAGTGCGCCGGCCTTGATGCCGAAATGCTCTTCGACCACTTCAGTGATGTCGGCGCCTTCGCGACCGGAAAGCACAAAACGGGTCAGGCCGCGATGTGCGTAGAACGTCATCGGGAAGGCCAGCACCGCGAGGATCAGCAACGGCCAGAAGCCGCCCAGACCTGCGTTGATCGGCAAAAACAGGGTGCCGGCACCGATGGCCGTCCCAAACAGTCCCAACATCCAGGTGGTGTCCTGACGACTCCAGCTCGAAAGTTCAGCTGGTGCCGCCGCTTCATAGCGCTCGTTGACGCTATTGGCCTGCTCATTCATCCGGTCGGATCTCCGCATTCCGGTCAGTTGCCACTCAGTCGAAACGCGCCGGAAAAAACCGACAGAAACGTCGCAACCGAAACAGGGGCGCGATTCTCCGCGATAAATGAGCAGAAGCAAAGACTTAGCTGAGGAATGGTTGTGCGGTGCAGATTGAAGGCACGTCGTTTTCAGGAATATTAAAGCCGCTAATAGACATGTAATTCGTCGTTTTCTGACATGCAACCAATAGGAGACCAAGGCAAAAAGGGCAGTCAGAACGATCGCCCCAAAAGGACTCCAAGTAACATGCAATACAGACCAAAGCCGAATAACAACCACATTTTGCGCGCTTCATCCTTGTCTTTGATGCGCACCTCTTCGGCGTACTCCTCAATCTCTCGCTCAATTTTTGCTCTTCTGGCTTTCGCGTCATATGTACTCATGTTGCCCTCCTCTTGGATCATGGGCTTGTCTGTCGTGAAACACGCCTATTCAAAATTTGAAAAAAAAGCCTGCTACAGCAGTGATTGCGGTCACCAATCCACCCAATACCGCGAGTGGATATAAACTCCTCTCCCTGTTCAGCTTTTTCTCTTCCGCCAGAAGCTTTTTGAACTCGGCCACGAGTTTCCGTGACTCGTTCTCCAGCCTTTCGAGTTCCAGATTTTCGCGATCGTTCTTGAGCATTCGCCTTCCCTGGCTTTTTGGGCAGTCGCAGCCCACGTTGCTTCGTGTCTTCATCATTTCGTGTTCATCGTCCATCTGGTAGCGGATCGATCTGGCAAATTCGTAGGCAAAATCCGTGAGCCTCGTAGGTGGCCTCATACAAAAAACACCCCATGACCAACCCACCCCCTGCGCCTGAAAGCGCTCGATCAAACATCGAAATACTTTCAATCCGCCCAACATCATCTAGCGTGAGAAAAGCCCCCTCCCCAAGGAACCCGCTCATGCCCCTCGTTCGCGTCGACATCAGACAAAACCCCGATCCCGCCTTCGCCAAACGCATCGGCGAACAGATTTACGCCGCCCTGCGCAGTTGCATCGATGTGCCGGAACACGACAACTTCCAGATCCTCACCGAACACGATGCCCAGCACTTCATCTATGACCCGCAGTACCTCGGCATCCCGCGCAGCGACGGCAATGTGTTCATTCAGATCACCATCAGCGAAGGCCGCAGCGTGGAGAAGAAACAGCTGCTGTTCAAAACCATCGCCGACAGCCTGCACAGCCAATTGGGCGTGCGCCGGGAGGATGTGTTCATCAATCTGGTGGAAGTGAAGAAAGAGAACTGGTCGTTCGGCAACGGTGTCGCCCAATACGTGACCTGACGAGCAGCGCCGCCCGGCCCCTCCGAAGATCCGCATCAGCCCCTACACTGGCTGGTGCGAGTCCGGCGCCGGCGATTGCCAAACGCTCCGGGAATCAGCACTCTGAAGCGAATGCGTACGAAAGCCGACGATCTCAGGAGCCGTGCAATGCCCGCAACCGTTCTGGTACTGGTTGAAACCATCAATGACTACCTGCCCATTCTTGAACGACAGGGCTTTCACCTGATTCTCGCCCCGACTCCCGCCGAACGTGCCCAGGCCATTGCCACCCACGGCAGCCGCATCGATGCGGTGCTGACCCGTGGCCCGCTGGGCCTGTATGCCGAAGAAATCGATGCGCTGCCGGCGCTGAAGATCATCTGCGTGATCGGCGCAGGTTACGAACAGGTGGATCTGCAAGCCGCCAGCGATCGCGGCCTGACAGTGACCAACGGCGCCGGGGTCAACGCCTCGTCGGTGGCCGACCACGCCATGGCCCTGCTGCTGGCCCTGGTGCGTGACATTCCCCGTTGCGACGCCGCCGTGCGCCGGGGCGAGTGGCCGAAAGTCATGCGCCCGTCCCTGGCCGGCAAACGCCTGGGGATTCTCGGGCTCGGTGCGGTGGGGATGGCGATTGCCAGGCGCGCAGGCCAGGGCTTCGACATGCAGATCAGTTATCACAACCGCCAGGTGCGCAGCGATGTGCCCTACGCGTTCTGCTCGACCCCGACCGAACTGGCCCGGGCTTCGGACTTCCTGGTGGTGGCAACGCCGGGCGGGATCGGCAGCAAACACCTGGTCAATCGCCCGGTGCTGGATGCATTGGGGCCGGACGGTTTTATCGTCAATATCGCCCGCGCCAGTGTGATTGCCACCGCCGACCTGATCAGCGCTTTGGAACAACGGCGGATCGCCGGTGCGGCGCTCGATGTCTTCGACCACGAGCCGCAAGTGCCGGATGCGCTGAAAACCCTCGGCAACGTGATTCTCACCCCGCACGTCGCCGGGCTGTCACCGGAAGCGACCCAGGGCACGGTGGAACTGGTAGGGAAAAACCTCGTGGCATTCTTCTCCGGAGAACCGGTGCTGACGCCCCTTGCGCTGCCACCGAGGCTGAGCAACCAGCGCATGCACTAAAGCACGCCGAGCAACGTCCACAAACGACGCGACTCGGCGTCGGCGGAAATCAGCTCGCCCAACAATTCGCTTAACGGCTTGTTGCCCCACTCCACCCCGCGCCGGATCAGATATGGCACCGGGCTGTGGGGTTCGGTGCGGGCCAGGTATTCGGCGATCAGCAGCAGTTGTCGGTAGGCCTCTTCCCGGCTGGCCGGCTCACGGAAAACCTGCGCCGCTTGCGGGACAGGGGCGGTTTCCTCGACCGGTTGCGTGACGACCTCCGGCACAGGCGCGGGCATTGTCACCGGTTGCTGTGGATGCATGGCGATAAACTCCTGAACCAGCGTCAACAACGCTTGAATGGTTTCCTGCAACGGTCGCAGCCCCGGCCCCTGATCGCCCAGGTACGCATCGCACCATGTGTCGAGGCGTTGCAGGTGTTGCAGGCTCAGCAGCAGATTGCCCTGGGTGCGCAGCCAGAACGCCATCGGCGTGACGCGGATCTGATCGCTGAGCTTCTTCTGTTCGCTGCGAGCGGTTTCCGCCGAGGTCTTGGCATTCTTGCTGTCGTTGACCTGCACTTGCTGGAGCTGCAAGCGACGCCAGGCTTCAAGGGTGTACGCCTCGAAATCGCTGTTGCGCGTGCCGAACAGCGGCACCCGGGTCAGCAGGATTTCACTGTAGCGACGCACCAGCCATTCCAGCGGAATCACCCGCCACGATTGATCGCCGTCCTCGGCCCGGGGATACAGCTGCTCGGGGTAACGCTCGCACAGACCGGCGATCAGCGCCAGGCTGCCGGGCAAACCATCCAGCGCTTGCAAGTGCAGCCAGGCCTCGCCGAGCCAGGCGCTGAGCATCAGGTCCTTGCTGCGCTCCAGCAACAGACTCGTGGTCAGTTTCTCGACTTCGGGCCAGCTCGCCCGTTTCAGGGTCGATTGCCAGACGCCGGTTGGCAGGCTGGCGTCGTCCTCGCGGCGCAGGTCGCGTAACTGATCGAACTCACGCTCATAGCGCAGATCCACACCGCAGGGCGCTTCGCTGCTGATCGGCGCGAGCAGTTGTTCGATCGGGTCCGGCAACGTGGTCGATGGCAGGCTCACAGCCCCTCCTCCCGGGTTTCAATGGCCGCCGTCGTGCCGGTCACCTGAAACGGCGAGCGCGGCGCACGGGTTGGCGGCGGTGCGATGGACAACGGCAGTTTCGAGCCCTGGCTCATCAATGACAGGCGCACGAACATCCGGGTGAATTCGTTGGTGACGCTGTCGGTCTGCGCGGTGACCGGCAGGCGCAGGCTCAACGGAAAATCGGTGTAGTCCATGCTCGGCTGACGCTGCACTGAAAAGTGCGCGCGCATCAGCCGCAACAACGACCACGGCCCGCCGTACTCCCAACCCGCCTCAAGGTCGCGCACCACCAGGTTCGGTTGCGACGGGTCATTGACCGGCCGATCCTTGCCGTTGCGTGCCCAGCGCAAGGTCAGGCGAATCGGCTGGCCGACCATCCAGCGCAGATTCGGTTGCTCGCCGGCGGGGTAGTTGACCTGCTGATTGCCCGACAACAAGCCCCACGCGATCACCTGATCGGCGCCCTTTTCCTCCTCACGGTCGGTCCGCCAGCGCACGTCCAGCTCGACGCCCAGAATGCCGCTCTTGTCGCGCACGAACAGCGGCGTGAGCCAGGTCGCGCTCTGTTTCAAACGGTTGAGAAAGTCCTCAGCCGCCAACCGCTCCGGCGCCTGACTCATCACCAGTCCGGCCTGGGCCACTGGCAAGCGCTTGTCGATCAGTTCGAGCAGATGCTGAACCCGCGCCGGGTCGGCATCCTGAGCCTGCACACCGTTGGCAAACGGGAAACGGTCGGCCAGGTACTGATTGAAGTAATTGGCCAGCTCATTCCACGCGGCGGCGGCCTGCTGTTGCTGCAGAAACTGGCAACGTTGCAGCGCCGACTGCTGCAGTTCCACCGCCCGCATCGCCAGGGTGCCGCGTCCGCCCGTCAGATTGGCGGTCTGCAACATCTGCACGCAGGAGTTGGTGTCCATTTCGATGAAGTCGCGGCTGACCAGTTGCTCGATCTGCGCCGGCGAGCTGGCGGGGTTGGAATCCTTGTATTTGAGCAATTCATCGTTGAGCGCGCTGAACTGGGTGACCCGCTCATAGTCCAGGGCCGAGAGATTCCCCTGCTGGGTCTTGAGCCATTGCAGCGCCGGGGTGCGACGTTCGGTGATGCCGAGCATGGTGTTGAACTGCTGCTTGAGGCCGAGCTTCAAGTCCTGCACGTCACTGGCGCCGTACAACTGCAAGCCAAGGTTTTTCGAGCCGTCCCACTGGCTGATTTCGGCGCGGCCACCGAACAGCGGCTGCGCGGTGATTTCATCCAGGCCACTGACAATCTGCCCCATCGCCCGACGGTTCAGGGCACTTTGCAGGCGCGCCGCCAGATCCGTGCGGTGCACCTCGACGAAGGCTTTTTGCAGGGCCATCGCCTGTTCGGCCTGAACGTTGAACACCGCGTAAGACTGCGTCTGGTCGTTGTGGTCCTTGAGGCTCAGCCACATCGCCTGGGCCGCCGCGTTCTCGGCGGCTTGCAGCAACGCGCCGCGATACACCGGCGGAATGCGCGGCAGTTCTTCGGCGATGTAACTCTTGTAGCTGGCGAAGTAGCTCAGCGAGGTGTTGAGGTCATCGCCGTCCACGACCTGGCCTTGCAGGTCGACATTGTCCTGACTGGCACGCAAGGCAATCGACACGAAGTCACGTTTGAACAGTGACTGCACCGCGTTGTCCAGCTTCACCACATGCTCCTGCAACGTCAGTTGCCCGCTGCCCTGCTGCACCAGCAGATTGCCCCGGGAACCGACCTGGGCGATCCACTGATCGCGAAAACTTTGCTGCAACCGCGCGGCCTGTGCCTCCAGTTGTTGCTCGACCGCCGGCCCCAGCAAGGCACTTTTGCGCACCTTGTCCAGCAGCTCGCGATAACCCGGCACCAGTTCCTGGCCCTTGCCACGCCCCCACGCCGAATTGGTCAGGGCGATGGCCGCCTGCAAGTCGTCGACCAGCGCCCGCAGGTCTTCCAGTTCGCGCAGGCTGTTGCCGCTGCCGACCTCCAGTTGTTCGAGGTGCAATTTGAGGTAGCCGGCCTTGCTGACGAAGTTGTCGGCGAGGAAATACTGATCGAGCCAGCGCTCCATCAACCCGGAAAAATTGCTGGTGATCAACGGCCGCTCGGCACTCAAGTCCAGCGCCTGCAATTCCCCGCTATCCCCCGCGCCGGCCACCAGCAAGCGGTTGTAGAACGCGGCATGGGGCAAGGCGCCGGCATTGAGATTGAGCGACAGCGCGTTGTTGCTCAGTTGCACCAGATCCTCCAGCGGCACCCGCTGATTGTTCTGCACCTGACTGAACAACTGGTTCTGCTGTTCCAGGCGCAACGCGCGGTCTACCAAATCCGTGGCCTTCTGATAGTTCTGCCATTGCGCCGGGTCTTCGCTTTCGACGCTGGCGCGCCGGTCGGTGCTGCGAATCGCCTTGATCTTCACCAGCTCCGCCGTCAGCAACTCATGCAGCGGGGTCAGGATATGGCGCCGGGAGGACTGCAACAGCTCCTGTTCGAGACGGCTGTCCAGCGAGGAAAACCACGACGTCGGAAACACCAGCGAGGCGTAATCCCAGCGCGGCGCCCGTTCCAGTACCCGCCAGAAGCTCTGCACGTTGCGCCGGGTCGGTTCGACCCGATGCGCCTCGTCAGTGACCGCCACGTAATTTTTTTGCGCGCCTTGCAGCAGCCGCGCCAGTTCGTGGGCATCCTTGACCGACGCATGCCACACCCACACCATCGCCACGCCCCAAATTACCCCGACCAGCAGCGCCACGCCGACGGTCAGCCGTTGCCAGCGCTGACGCAAACGCAACAGGCGCGGCACGCCCTGGGCCAGACCGCGCTCACCCACCAGACGCTGGCGCCACAACTGGCGCATGAAGGCGCTTTCCTGCAAACCGCTGTCGTCGGCGCTGAAGCCGTCACGGGCATCTTCGGACGCCTGATTGGCGCTCAAATACACTCCGCGAAAACACGGCGCCTCGCCTTGAGCGTTGCCCTGAAACACCGGTTCCAGCACATTCTGCAAACCCCGACGCAAGGTCTCCAGGCGCTCCGGCAAAGCGAACAGATCGGCGCTCAGTTGCCCGGACAAAGTGCCGATTTCCACCACTGCTTCCGCCACCGCCCGGTGCAGCCGATCCAGCGCCTGATCGCTCCACTGCCCCTGCCACACCGCATCGCGCGCGTAGGGCGACGACCAGCCCAGGGTTCGCTCCCGAGCCTCTTCGGGCAACGCGGCAATCAGTTCCTGAAACCCCGGCAACTCCTCAAGCCCGGTGATCACCACGTACACCGGCAGACTCAGGCCGAAGCGTTGCAGCAGATCGATGAACCGTCGACGCGCCGCCAGCCCCAAAGTGGTGGCTTGTTCCAGATTGCCCAGACGACTGACCGGCACCGTCCAGATCACCCCGTCCAGCGGTCGCTTGCTGCGCAGACGCAGGAGCAGTCCGAGCAGCCGCCACCAGCCACCACGCTGCAAATGCATGCCGTCTTCCGGCAGGAACAGCGCCTGCGGCACCACCAGCACCGCGCCCTCGGGATCCGACCACCAGCGGCCGAACCACGCCGGTTTGTCGGTGGGTTGCAAGCGCCATTCGGTGACCAGTTGCGTGCCCTGGTTTTCGTCGCCGAGCATCAGCAGCCAGGGCAATTGATAACGGTCGTGGCTGCCCTGCTCTTGCTCCATGTGCCGCACCGCCGCATAAAAACTGCGGATCGCCGCGCCACTGCGCGTGCGTAGCCACCACACTGCGACGGCCACCAGCGCCAACAGCAGAAGGATCGCCAGCACCCACGCGACAAGCGTCAGGGTGCTCATGAGTCTTGCTCCGGCGCCGGCACGGCATCGGTCATCTGCAACACCGGTTCCAGCTCCATGCGGATGTCGCGCCACAGCACATGACCGAGCCCGGTCAGCAACATCATCAACGCCAGAATGCCCAGCGCCAGACGAAAGCCGTCAGGCAACGCCGTGCGCACTGGCAATTGCAGCGGCGGAGTCTGCGCAGGTTGCGTCAGACGCTGGCTGACATCGGCGTAGTCCGCCTCTTCCTGCCAGGCAAAAGTGAACAGCGCCAGGCGCCATTTCTCCCGCTGCACCTGACTCTGCTCACCACGCAAGCGCCCGTGAAAACCGAGAATCAGGCACAGCAGATACACGTTCGCCAGATCGCGGGTGGTGGGTTGTTGTTCGTCGAGCAGGGTTTGAATCGCCGCCGGCACTTGCTCACCGGCCTGACGGCTGCTGTACAGACGCGACTCCAAAGGCTTGTCCTGCCACGCCGACTGACCGGGCCACGGGCTGAACAACAGGGTTTCATCGACCAGCGCGACGAAGGCGTAGACCAGCGCCTTGACCTGCTCGGTCGCCGAATCGCCGACCCGTGAGTACGCCGTTCGCCATAACCGCTGCGAGCCTTGGGTCGAGAGTTCGACCACGGTTTCCACCAGCGCCGCTTCGTCCTCGCTGTCCTTGGGCAACTGGCTCCAGTCCCGCGACCACTGCTGCCACGCCTCGCGGAATGCGCTGCTCAAGGGCGCGTCCTGCACGCTCAGGTTTCTTGTCCCGGACCCGCCATTCCCTTCAGACATACAGCGTTCCTTGTGTAATCAGGCACTTTCACTGGTCTGGGCAACAAACAGCACGACCTGCCACGGACTGCTGGTGAGTCGGGCCGCCGGTGCCGCGATCACCAGCGGCAGTTGCGCGTCGAACCAGGTCCCTTCGGCGGTGACCACAAACAATCGGGTATCGTCGCCGACGCTGTAGGCCACCTGCTCACTGCGGCTCATGGCCTGGTGCGTCAGGCCGCTCATGCGTTGGCGGCTGAGCAAGGCGATGTGCGGCGCCGAGGCGATGATCGCGCCACGCAACCAGTCGCCGGCCGCCTGTTCGCTGGCACCGTTGGGCATGCGCAGACCGATGACCAGACGCTGGCTCGGCTGATCGTCCGGCAACTCGATGGAAAACCCTTGCTCGCCGCGTTCGAACGGCAGGCTGCGATAGCCGGCGCGGATCAGTTCCAGGGTGGTTTCCAGCCAGTCGAGGACTTGCCCGTAGCCGCGCTGCAACTCGTAGAAATCCAGCGGCGCGAACGCCGGCACACCGGCCAGCAGATCGAGCGCCGACCAGGCACCGGCCAGCCCGAGCAATTGCCCATACAGGGTTTGCGGATGGGCGACGCGACTGTTGAGCGTGCCTTCGACTTCCGGCAGTCGCGCCCACAACGCGGTCAACTGGCGGCGGATCTCCAGGGCATCGTCCTGATTGCCGGCCTGCTGCGCCTGACGCAGACGCCCGCCGAGAAACAGACACTTCTCCCGAGCCCGCGCACACAGCCCGGCGACTCGTCGGCCCAGCGGTGATTCAGGCAACAGGATCGGCGTCGGCGGCGTGTAGGGCAACGGCAGGAAACCGCCGCCCTCCTTGCGGATCTTCAGCAGCGGCAGACAGATCGAATCCGCCTTGGTCAGTTGCGTACACAGGCGCGGATTCGGCCGCCACACTGTGATCGACTCGGGGAACTCGCCGCTGGTGAGATCCGGCAGCGCCTCCCCCACCAGCGACTGCAACCGGCCCTTGAGCGGGAGCAGTTGCCCGGCGCGCCACAACGGGCTGATCGCCAGGTAAACGGTGACGGTGGCGTCGTCGGTTTCGCTGATCGACGGGCCGACATCCAGCTCCAGCGCCGGGCCGACACCGGCCTGCAGATTGACCGGCAAACCATCGGGCATCGTCCCTTGCAGCGACACCACACGCACCACCCCGGCGCTCATCGCCGACGGGTCGAACTCCATGTGACCGACCCCGAAGAACCACGGGTTGCACGCCTGCGCCGCGTGCGCCACCAGCGCCTCGGCGCGCAGCCCCTGCAACTGAAAATGCTGCGGCAGCAACTGCATGCCTTCATGCCAGCAAACCGCGTCAGGTAGCAGACTCATACGACTCCCTTCGACTGCGCCGCAACCTGGCGGCGTACGGTGATTGCGTGTGCGAGGCTCAGTGCTCGGTGCTGACCAGGCTCATCTCGCGGCTGTCGAACTTCAGCCACGCCTCGCTCTGGTCGTCCAGCCGCAAGCGGTGCGCTCCGGGTGTGTTATAGCTGGCGAAGACCAAAAGTCCAGCCGCCCGCTTGCCCCCCAGCGGGAAGGGTTGACGGTCGATGAATTGCCCGGGCACCAGCTCCAGTCCCCACACGCTCATCAGTTGACGATAGTCGCGCTGGTACTGCTCGCGTCCGGCGAACCACTGGCTGGCACTGATGCCCGACAGTTGCTTGAGCAGGTCCGGGTCGTTGACCGCGATGAAGTCCACGGCGATGGGGGTGTCGTCGTTGGCCCTGGGCGCGACATCGAGGGTCAGGCTGTCGAGGTCGACCTTCGGCCCGAACAACGAACAGCCCGACAGACACACGAACAAAAGGGCAGCAAAAAAACGTGCATTCAAAATGAATTTTCCTTTTCTCGCGACAGTCCAAAAATGTTTTTCGCTTGCATTTTTATAGACCTGTTCTAGCGTCTTGGGTAGTTCGGTTCCTACAGCCGAATGTGGAAGGTTTGTCAAAGGAACGACAGGTCATCTGCCTCCCTTTCTAACCTATGGTCCAGCAAGGGAAAGCGATGAGCGGGCCACCCCGATGCATTGCGCCCGCTCATCGCATCGGAGTCCGCCGACATGGCAGAAAGTACCCAGCACAAGCTCGACCGGGTTCGCCCGCCTCGGGTGCAAATCACCTACGACGTCGAAATCGGCAATGCCATCGAGAAAAAGGAATTGCCGCTGGTGGTCGGGATTCTGTCCGACCTGTCCGGCAAGCCTCTTGAGCCATTGCCGAAACTGAATGAGCGGCGCTTTACCGAAATCGACCGCGACAACTTCAACGAAGTGCTCGCCTCCATCGCCCCCCGCGCCACGCTGCAAGTCAACAACACCCTCACCGGCGACGACAGCAAGCTCAACATCGAGCTGAACTTCAAACACATCGACGATTTCGACCCGGTCAAGGTGGTGGAGCAAGTCACCCCGCTGCGCCGTCTGTTCGAGGCTCGCCAGCGCCTGCGCGACCTGCTGACCAAACTCGACGGCAACGATGATCTGGACAAGCTGTTGCGCGACGTCATCGCCAACACCGAAGGCTTGCAAGAGATCAAGTCGGCCCGCCCGGACACCGCTGTCCCGGCCGCTGATGCCGAAGCCCCGGCCGAACCGCAAGCCTGATCGTCCATTTGAACGAGGGAGAATCCGCCATGCCCGCCGCAGCCCAGAATGAAGCCAGTGAAGGCTCGACCCAGACTTTGTCACTGCTGGACAAGATCATCGCCGAGGGCCGCATGGCCCATGACGACAGCCAGCAGGATTACGCCCGCGACATGCTCGCGGAATTCGCCACCCAGGTTCTCGACGAAGGCATGGCCATCGACAAGGACACCGTGGCGATGATCAACGACCGCATCAGCCAGATCGACGAGCTGATCAGCGCCCAGCTCAACGAAGTGCTGCACCACCCGGACCTGCAAAAACTCGAAGCGTCCTGGCGCGGCCTGCACATGCTGGTGCAGAACACCGAAACCAGCACCCGGCTCAAACTGCGGCTGCTCAACGTGACCCAGAAAGAGCTGCAGAACGACCTGGAAAAAGCCGTCGAATTCGACCAGAGCTCGCTGTTCAAGAAGATCTACGAAGAGGAATACGGGACCTTCGGCGGTCATCCGTTCAGCCTGCTGGTGGGCGACTACACCTTCGGCCGGCACCCGCAGGACATCGGCCTGCTGGAAAAACTCTCGAACGTCGCCGCCGCCGCACACGCACCGTTCATTGCCGCCGCCAGCCCACGGCTGTTCGACATGAACAGCTTTACCGAACTGGCCGTTCCCCGTGACCTGTCGAAAGTGTTCGAGAGCCAGGAACTGATCAAATGGCGCTCGTTCCGGGAAAGCGAAGATTCGCGCTACGTGTCGCTGGTGTTGCCGCACTTCCTGCTGCGCCTGCCATACGGCCCGGACACCTCGCCGGTGGAAGGCATCAACTACGTCGAAGACGTCAACGGCACCGACCACAGCAAATACCTGTGGGGCAACGCTGCCTGGGCGCTGTCGCAACGCATCACCGAAGCCTTTGCCAAGTACGGCTGGTGCGCGGCGATTCGCGGCGCCGAAGGCGGCGGCGCGGTCGAGGGCCTGCCGGCACACACCTTCCGCACCAGCTCTGGCGATCTGTCGCTCAAATGCCCGACCGAAGTGGCGATCACCGACCGCCGGGAAAAAGAGCTCAACGACCTCGGTTTCATCGCCCTGTGCCACAAGAAGAACAGCGACATCGCGGTGTTCTTCGGCGGCCAGACCACCAACAAATCCAAGGTCTACAACACCAACGAGGCCAACGCCAACGCGCGCATCTCGGCGATGCTGCCGTACGTGCTCGCGGCCTCGCGTTTCGCCCATTACCTGAAGGTCATCATGCGCGACAAGGTCGGCAGCTTCATGACCCGCGACAACGTGCAGAGCTACCTCAACAACTGGATCGCCGACTACGTGCTGATCAACGACAACGCGCCGCAGGAAATCAAGGCGCAGTACCCGTTGCGCGAGGCGCGGGTGGACGTCACCGAAGTCGCCGGCAAACCCGGTGCCTATCGGGCCACGGTGTTCCTGCGGCCGCACTTCCAGCTCGAAGAGCTGACCGCGTCGATCCGCCTGGTCGCCACCCTGCCACCTCCGGTAGCAGCCTGACCGTCACCGCCCGCAGGCCTGGCCTGCGGGCGTCAACCGTTTGTCTAGCGCGATAACCTTCAGGAGTTCCAAGCGATGGATGCAATCATTCTCGACCTCGGCGGCGACATCAAAGGCGACAGCCTGCTCGAGGGCTACACGGACAAGATCGAAGTCATGTCCTACAGCCACAACGTCGCGATGCAAGTGACCAACGACGTCAGCAACTCGGAACGGACCTCGGGCAAACCCCACGTCGGCGAGTTCACCCTGACCAAGTTCGTCGACACCTCCACCCCGTCCCTCAACGAATACTGCTGCGCCGGCAAGCCGATTCCGGAAGCCAAGATCACCATCGGCCGCAACGCCGCCGAGGGTAGCGGCAAACTGCTGCCGTTCATCATCTATACTCTCACCAACGTGGTGATTTCCAACGTCAGCGTCAGCGGCGGCACCGGTGGCAAACCGGTGGAAACCCTGTCCCTGAACTTCACCAAGATCAAATGGGAGCTCACCGCACAGAAAGACGACGGCACCAAGGAAGGCACGGCCGCCGCAACCTGGGACATGGCCGCCAACAAGCTGGTCAGTTAAGCGGACGCCCCGGCCATGGCTGGCACCGGCCTCCTTGCACCGCTGTTCGAACGCCTCGCATCCGGCGAAGCCGACGTCGCGCAGGCGTTCGATCTGCAAGCGCTGCTCGACTCGGTACACACCGAACTGGCGCGGCTGTTCAACACCCGCCGTGGCCCACGGACGCTCACCTCCCCACCCAGCGTGATCGATTACGGCATCGCCGACTGGAGTGCCCTGCAGCAACAGCGCAGCGATGATCGTCGACGCTTGGCGCGGGACATCCGCGAGGCCGTCAACCATTTCGAACCGCGCCTGCGTCTGGGCGAGGTTCAGGTCAATCCTCTGCCAGCGCAGCCGCAGCAGTTGAGCATTCGCCTGGTCGGCGAGCTGCGCAGCGGCCAGCGGCACTGGCCGGTGGCGTTTGTCATCGAGCCCGGTGGCCAGGGGCTGGAGGTGCGCCATGAGCGACTCGATTGACCCGCAACTGCTCGACTATTACCAACGTGAACTGACCTGGCTGCGACATGCCGGCGGCCAGTTCGCCGAGCGTTATCCGAAAGTCGCGCGGCGCCTGGAACTGTCGCCCGGCGAATGCCCCGATCCGCACGTCGAACGTCTGCTGGAAGGTTTCGCCCTGCTCGCCGCGCGCCTGCAACGACGGCTCGATGACGACTACGCCGAGTTCAGCGACGCCCTGCTCGAACAACTCTATCCGTTGGCGATGCGCCCGCTGCCATCGTGCGCCATCGTCCAGTTCCAACCCGACCCAGGCAAAGGCAAACTCGACGGCGGCTATCCGCTACCCCGGGACACGCCGCTGTTCGTCACCACCAGCCAGGGCGAGAGCATTCACTTTCGCACCAGCGCCGCCGTGCGCCTGTGGCCGATCGACGTGAGCGAGGCCCTGCTGCTCGGCAGCGACGAGGCCCAGGCACTGACCGGCGTCGCACAGGCTCGTTCGGCCTTGCGCCTGAGCCTGCGTTGCCTCGGCGAGACGCAATGGTCAGAGCTCACGCGCCTCAACACAGGCATCGAAAAACTGCGCATTCATCTGGCGGCGTCGCCGGTGATCAACGCTTGCCTCTATGACTTGCTCGGCGCCCATGCGGTGCAAGTGCTTGGCGGTACGCCGGGGAGCATTCCGCTGACGCTGAAGGGACTACCGCAAGTCGTCGGGTTCGCCGACGAGGAGGTATTGCTGCCGGACGAGGACGGCGTGCATCCGGGCATGCGTCTGCTGGCGGAGTACTTTGCCTTCCCGGAGAAATTCCACTTTTTCGACCTGCCGCTGGACGGTGTCGCCAGCGACAGCCAGACGCTTTATCTGTACATCGTTTTCGACCGTGCTCCGGCCAGTCGTCTGCACTTGCAGGCCAGCGACATCGCACTCGGCTGTGCGCCGGTGATCAATCTGTTCCCGCGGACCTCGGAGCCGCTGCGTCCCGACGGCACCCGCAGCGAATATCGCCTGATCGCCGACAGCCATCGGGAAAACAGCGTCGAAATCCACAGCATTCGCGGCATGCGCGCCAGCTCCAGCGCCGGGGTGCAGCGCCTGCCGGCGTATTACGGCAGCCAGCACAGCGGCGGCGACCAGCAACGTTACTGGCATGCGCGACGGGTCAGCGGCATGACCCCGAACCGGCTCGGCAGCGATCTGCTGGTCAGCGTGGTCGACACCCGGTTCAATCCGCAAACCGACCTGCCCGACTACAGCCTGACGGCCGAACTGCTCTGCACCAACCGCCACCTCGCGCAGAGCCTGCCGGCCGGCACGCCGCTGGGTTTCGAGCGACCAGGGCCGGTGGCCTGGGCACGCCTGCGCAACCCGCCAACCCCACAGAGCCTGCCGCGCCTGGACGGCGAATCGCGCTGGCGGCTGGTGTCGCAATTGACCCTCAATCACCTGTCGCTGGTCGAAGGCCCGCAGGCGCTCGATGCGCTGAAAGAGATTCTGCAACTGCATAACCTGCGCGACGAATCCAGCGCCCTGCGGCAAATCGAGGGCCTGCTGAGCCTCAGTTGCGAGCGGGTGATCGGCCATGTCGGTGCTGACGCGTGGCGTGGTTGGCGCAATGGTCTGGAGGTGCAATTGCAACTCGACCCGCAGCATTTCGTCGGCAGCAGTGCGGTGCTGTTTTCCGGGGTACTGGCGCAGTTTTTTTCGCTGTACGCCACGGCTAACCGCTTCGTGCGCACGGTGCTGATGCAGGCAGACAAGGAGGTCAAGGCATGGCAACCCCAAGCCGGCATGCCCCTGTCGCTCTGACGCTGGGCCAACGACTGCGCCGCGATCCGCAGGCGTTCGAATGGTTGCAGGCCTTGCTGCTGCTCGAGCGCGAACAGCCGCAGGCCGATTCCCTCGGTTCCGGCACGTCACCGCAAGCCGAGGCATTGAAACTGCACGGGCCGCTGACGCCCGTGTTCGCCGCCAGCCAGATCGAAAACCTGCGTGAAGAACCGGGCGAACCGCTGACCCTCGACACGCCGATGTTCGGCCTCGGCGGCCCCGACGGCCCGCTGCCCTACGCCTATCAGGAGTGGCTGCAACAACGGGCGCGGGCCAAGGATCATGCGCCTGCCGAGTTCCTCGACCTGTTCCAGCACCGGCTGCTCAGCCTGCTCTACAAAGTGATGCGCAAACACCGGATCGCCCTGGGCTTCGTGACACCCGGCGCCTCGCCGGTGCAGGCGCAACTGCGCGCCCTGACCGGGTTGTTGCCCAAGTCGCTGCAAGAGCGTCAGGCCGTTCCCGACTGTGCGGTGCTGGCCTGCACCGCGCTGTTCGCCGATGGTCGCCGCTCACTGGCGGGGTTCGCCGCGATTGTGCGCGAGCAGTTTGAAGTGCCGGTCGAGCTGAGCGCCTACGAAGGCGCCTGGCGCGAGATTCCGCCGGCCAGCCGCAGCGTGATGAAACCCGGCGGGCGCAATCTGCAACTTGGGCGCACGGCCGTGGCGGGTTCTCGGGTCTGGGACGAACACGCCGGGATTCGCCTGACTCTCGGCCCGTTGCCTTCAGCCCAGGCCGGGCGCTTTCTGCCGGACGGCGAAGCACATCCGGCACTGGCGAGTCTCGCCGGGTTGTACTTCGGCCCCGATCTGGACGTGACACTGGTGCTGCTGGTGCGCGGTGCAGGGCCAATCAAACTCGGTCGCCAGGCCCCGGCCCTGCTGAGCTGGAACGGTGGTCTGCAACGTCAGGCCAGCCTCGCGGTGCAGCGGATCGAAACCCGTCTTCGTCAGCTGGAGATCACCTGACATGGAACTGGCCAGCCTGATCGGACGCCTCAACCCGGACAACCGCCGCGCCCTCGAACGCGCCGCGCAACGTTGTTTGCAGCGCGGGCATCATTTCGTCGAGATCGAGCACCTTTTGCTTGAGCTGCTCGACATCGAGGGCGGCGATCTGGCGTTTCTGCTGCCGCGCTTCGGCCTGGAACGGGATGCGCTGACAGCGGAAATCAACAAGGCCCTGGAGCTGTTCAAATCCGGCAGCACGCGCACCCCGGCGTTGTCCTCGCACACCCTCGGTCTGCTGGAAGATGCGGTGGTGCAGGCCAGTGTGCTGGGCATCGACAGCATCCGTTCGGGGCTGTTGCTGCTGGCGTTGATCGACCGCGACGAACGCCGCAGCCTGCTGCTCAACAGCGCCTCTTCATTGCTGCGAATTCCCAAGGAAGCCCTGCGCGCCAATCTGCTGGAATGGACGGAAAACTCCCGCGAACATGTCGGCGCGCGCTCGACATCAGTGGCAAACCCCGCGCCCCGGCAGGATTCAGTGCTGGATCAATACACCCAGGACCTGACCGCCGACGCCCACGCCGGACGCATCGATCCAATCGTTGGCCGTGACGGCGAGATCCGTCAGTGCATCGACATCCTCCTGCGGCGTCGGCAGAACAACCCGATTCTGGTGGGCGCGCCCGGTGTCGGCAAAACCGCCGTGGTCGAAGGCCTGGCCCTGCGCATCGCCGCCGGGGACGTGCCGCCGTCGTTGCAGGAAGTCAGTTTACGGGTGCTCGACCTCGGCCTGTTGCAGGCCGGGGCCGGGGTCAAGGGTGAGTTCGAACAACGGCTCAAAGGCGTGATCGACGCGGTGCGCAGCGCCGACAAACCGATCATCCTGTTCATCGATGAGGCCCACACCCTGATCGGCGCGGGCGGTGCCGAGGGCGGCAGCGATGCGGCCAACCTGCTCAAACCGGCGTTGGCCCGGGGCGAATTGCGCACCCTCGCCGCCACCACCTGGATGGAATACAAAAAATACTTCGAAAAAGACCCTGCCCTCGCCCGCCGTTTTCAACTGGTGCAAGTGGAGGAGCCGGACGAAATCACCGCCGTGGAAATGCTCCGGGGCGTCGCCGCCAAACTCGAACAACACCACGGCGTGCAGGTGCTCGATGCGGCGATTCACGAAGCGGTGAAACTCTCGCACCGCTACATCTCCGGCCGCCAGTTGCCGGACAAAGCCATCAGCGTCCTCGACACCGCGTGCGCCCGCGTTGCCCTCGGTCAGCATGACGTGCCGCCGCCGCTGGAGAGCCTGCGTCACCGTCAGCAGAGCCTCAAGGAAGAAGTCGAACGCCTGCGCCGCGAGCAGGCCACGGGACTGGACCACCGTGAGCGCATCACCCTGCTCGAAGGCGAATCCACCGGCAACGTGCAGGCAATCCGCGAACTGGAAACCCGCTGGGGCGAAGAACGGGTCGCCGTGCGCGAACTGCTCGACACCCGCCGCGAACTCCTGGCCCTGAGCGAACGCGCCGACAGCGACAAACCCGATGAAGCCACCGACAGCCGCATCGATCACCTGGCCGCCGAACTGCTGCGCCTCGAAGCCGGACTCGACGCCATCCGCCAGGACGACCCGCTGGTGCCCGAGCAGGTCGACAGCAAAACCGTCGCCGCCGTGATCGCCGGCTGGACCGGTATCCCGGTCGGCAAAATGCTCGCCGACGAAGCCCACGCCGTCCGCACCCTCGGCCAGCGCATGGGCCAGCGGGTGATGGGCCAGAGTACCGCACTCAACACCATCGCCCAGCGCTTGCAGGCCTACCGCGCCGGGCTGACCGATCCGCAAAAACCGGTGGGCGTGTTCCTGCTGGTCGGCCCCACCGGCGTCGGCAAAACCGAAACTGCCTATGCGCTGGCCGACGCCTTGTACGGCGGCGAGCGCAACCTGATCAGCATCAATCTCTCTGAATATCAGGAAGCGCACACCGTCAGCCAGCTCAAGGGCGCCCCGCCCGGTTACGTCGGTTATGGCAGCGGCGGCGTACTCACCGAAGCGGTGCGGCGCAAACCGTATTCGGTGGTGCTGCTGGACGAAATCGAGAAGGCCCACCCGGATGTGCTCGAAGCGTTCTACAACGTCTTCGACAAGGGCCTGATGGAGGACGGCACCGGGCTGGTGGTGGACTTCAAGAACACCGTGATGCTCGCCACCAGCAACGTCGGCGCCGAATTGCTGCTCGACACGCCGGTGGCGCAAATCGGCAGCGAGGCCTTCAACGAAGCGCTGCACAAAACCCTGCTGCAAGCCTTCCGCCCGGCGTTTCTGGCACGCATGACGGTGGTTGCCTATCGGCCGCTGGACGAGGCGACGCTGGAAGGGATTGTGCTGGCGAAGCTGGAAAAACTGCGCGGACGCTACAAGGCTGCAACCGGCAAGCCGTTCGAATTTGATTCAGGCATCGTCAAAGCGGTACTCGCCAAGTGCAGCGCGGCAGGTGCGCGGGATGTCGAGAATGTGTTGATGACGCAGGTGACGGGGAAGTTGGCGGAGTGGGTGTTGGAGTAATCACCTCAACACCCACGGTAGAGCGATCAGGCCTCTGAAAAACGTGACGCCCATAAAAGGATGATGTGATGCCAAGTGGACACAAAACGGATCTCAACCTAGCGAACGTCAAATCAAAGAAAGACAAAGCGCTGACTTACATCAGGGGGCAGATTCTGAAGATCGAAAAACACTTCAGAACCCGCACTGTTATTTTCCTGGGCGAAAGCCACACCAATGACGTTGATATCGCCATCAATACTTCGCTTGTCGCGACCCCTCCCTTGCTCAGAGACAGCGCAACTCGCGTCATCTTCGAACGCCTGCTGGATGACCGGTACGAAGCCGGAACCAGTGCGAGCGTCGACATCAAGAAAGAGAAAATCGACCTTGAAGCAACGCCCCTCAAGCGAAGTGAGCGCATGGCAGCGATGATTGAAGATGCCTTTGCGAACGATGCGAAGACATTGGTGTACGTGGTCTGCGGTAGTCGGCACGGTCCTGAAATCTTCACCGCACTCGAAAAAATATGTTCAGCGGACTTTTCATACGTCATCAAGCCTTCAGTCACTGACTGAGTCGAAAAGGGAACAGATTTGTTGTCTCGGTCCTCATTCTGAACAGCAATCTTTCATGAACAACGTCAAGGAGACATGCAGCCATGCTCGGTATCCCTTATCAAAACGGAAAACGTCTTTGGCTGAGCTCGCCGAAGACTGATTGGTCGTCAGGTACGATGATGTTTGTCTTCGGACATTCAGCCTGGAACCCACAGGACGGCTTCTACTCCCTGCCCAAAGGCTCTCAGGTAGGTTTTTATAACGATGCCGGTGAGTTGATGAACGCTGCGAAAGCCAAAGCCATGATCTGGGACGCCAGCGAACTGGATCGGCCAGATACCATCGTCAAACAATTTCAATCTGTACAGAACCTGCGTTTATTTCCAGCCCCGGAGCATCTCGGCGGTGTTCGAGCGGCATTCGATTACGCCTCCCTTCACGGGAACGCCATTCCCATCCTTACATCCACAGAGGATGACCGTGGCGTTACGCTGAAAAATATTATTCAGCGCTTTCCGGATAAATACATTATCTGGCTGGGATGTCGCGGCATGCAGTTCATGTAGAAGTATCGGAAAAACATTCGGTATTCGGATCTAACACAAGCGCAGTGGTCGACTTATGAGAATCGGAAGTTTCAACGTCGAGAAAAACGGCAAGTCCTCGACCCTCGACAAGCAGACCCAGGTCGAATTCTTCATCCACAACTGCTGCACCGATGCATGGGACGCGGACATCGTTTTCCTGTGCGAAATCCATTCGGCCCAGGTCGACAACTACCGACTCAACCTGGCGGCCATTTACAAACACTACACCGTGCATGCGTTCGATGGCGGTTACTCAAACGCCTACATCGTGATGGTCAAGAGTTTTGAAGCCCTGCAAGTGTGCAGCCAAGGCAGTCTGTTCGGTTTGAACAGGGACCTGATCGCCGTCGAGGCCAATGCCGTGAAAGGTTATACCGGCTACGTTTTCCTCGCCCATTTCAAATCCGGACAGACCGGACTCACCAGAAGCCAACTCAGGTCCTGCACCGCGCTGGGTGGCCGCTGGGTCGCGACGGGGGACCTGAATCTGGACTATCAGAACGTCGGGCTACTTGATACCGCGGGACTCGCTTATGACTGCTGGGGCGGCCAGCAGACCCAGAGCAAGGGCGGGATCCTGGACTGGGTTCTGGCGTCCGCCGACGTCAGCGTCAAAGTCGTCGACATCACCGGACTGGGGCACATTTTCGACATGTCCGGCCCGGATCACCGCCCGATTCTTTTCGACGTCACCGGCTGAAATCCGGTTTCGCGCCGCCATTGAGGACGTTCGATGCCCCGCTCCACCGACAGCACCACCAGCCTCTCCCTCACCGCCTCATCGCTGTCGGCACTTTTCCCTGAATCGCTGTCCGGTGAGGAAGCCCTGAATGCGCTGGGTTCGCAAATCTTCACCGGCATCAACGACGGTGCGCCCCTGACGCTGACCAGCGCCATCGCCACCCACGTCACCACCACCCTGCACAACGACGCCCAACTGCGCCCGTTCGACGCCTTGGTTGCTGAAATCCGCCAGCTCCCCGCCGATGCCACTGCCGAGCGCTATCAACTGATATTAAGGCCGTGGCTCTGGTGGCTGACCCTGGCCAGCAATAACCGGGTGTTCCAGAACCTTGCCACGTCGGACATCGTCACCACGATCTTCAAGGCCCACGGTTTCACCGATTTCAAACTGTCGCTGAGTGGCAGCTACACCCCGCGTGAATATTGCGTGCAGTACGGCGAAACCGATTTCGCTTTCGTCTCGCGACTGCTGGAGGAGGAAGGCATTTTCTGGTTTTTCACCCATGCCGACGGCGTCCATACGCTGGTGCTGGGGGACAGCAATGACGCCTTCGTGCAGATCCCCAACGGGCCGAAGGTCAAGTACCTGGGCCAGGAACTCGGCGAGCGTGAGTTGCACGGCATTCGCGCAGGACAGGTGTGTTTGCAGGCGGTAGCCGGCGTGTATCGCGCGACGGATTACGAATTCACCACACCCACCACTTCGCTCTACGATCAAGCCGAGGCGGTGGCCGGGCCGCGTTCGATCTATGAGCATCCGGGCGGCTACAACGCCAAGGCCCGGGGCGATGCGTTGACCAAGCAGCGGGTCGACGGTTTGCGCAGCGAAGAGAAACGTTTCGTCGGTGAAAGCGATTGCCGCTGGCTGGTGCCGGGCCACTGGTTCACCCTCGACGGCCACGACGATGCCAGCCTGAACATCGATTGGGTGGTGACGCGGGTAACCCATGACGTCAGCCACGACGACTATCGCAACCGCTTCGAGGCGATTCCCAAAGCCACACCGTTTCGCCCGCAACGGCTCACGCCGAAACCGCGCATGCACCCGCAAACGGCGATCGTGGTGGGCAAGTCTGGCGAGGAAATCTGGACCGACGAGTATGGCCGGATCAAGTTGCAATTCCCCTGGGATCGCGACGGCAACAACGATGAAGCCAGTTCCTGCTGGGTGCGCGTGGTGTTGCCGTGGAGCGGTAAGGGTTTCGGCATGCAGTTCGTGCCGCGCATCGGCCAGGAAGTCATCGTCACCTTCATCGATGGCGATCCGGATCGGCCACTGGTGACCGGTTGCGTGTACAACGGCGACAACGCCCTGCCCTATGCACTGCCCGCGAACCAGACCCAGTCGGGAATCAAGACCCAGTCGTCCAAAGGGGGCGGCGGTTTCAACGAACTGCGTTTCGAGGACAAGAAAGACGCCGAAGAGGTGTTTCTGCAAGCGCAAAAAGACTTGAAGATCAACGTGCTCAACGACACCACCGCCACCGTCGGCCACGACGAAACCCTCACCGTGCAGAACGCCCGCACCCGCACGGTGAAGGACGGCGATGAAACCGTCACGCTGGAGAAAGGCAAACGCAGCGTGACCATCCAGACCGGCAGCGACTCACTCGATGTGAAGGACAGCCGCACGGTGAAGGTGGGCGCCGACCAGACCCACAGCACCGGCGGCAACTACACCGACAAAGTCACCGGCGACTACAGCCTGACGGTGGACGGCAACCTGACGATCAAGGTCAGCGGCACGTTGACGCTGCAAAGCGGCGGCAGTTTCACGATCAAGAGCGGCGCCGATCTCGCAACGTCGGCCAGCACCTCGATCACCCAGAAGGCCGGAACGGCCATGACCAACCAGGCCGGCACCTCGCTGGACAACAAGGCCGGGACGACGCTGACCAACGACGCCGGCATCAGCCTGACCAACAAGGGCGCCGCCTCGCAGACCGTGGATGGCGGCGGCATGCTGACCATCAAGGGCGGTCTGGTACAGGTCAACTGACAAGGAGAAGCCATGGCGATCACCCCGCTGGATCTGCAACAGGATGACAAACACCTCAAGGGTCGTCTGCAGGACGGGCAACTCGACGGTCCGTTGAACATCAAGGATGACGGTCGCCAGCAGGCGGAGCTGAATTACAGCCAGGGAGAATTGCAGGGCTCGTCCCTGCTCTATCACCCCAACGGCAAGGTGTCGGCGCAGATGCCGTTCGTGCGTGACAAGCTGCAAGGTGTCGCCAGTTTCTACGCGCCGGAGGGATTTTTACAGCGTAAGGCGAGTTACCGGCGCGGGTTGTTGCATGGCGAGGCGTTCAACTACTTCCCCGACGGGCAACTGGCGGAAGCCGAGTTCTACCGCGACGGCGTGCGTGAGGGGCGCTATCAGCGCTTTCATCCCAACGGCAAACCGGCGGTGGATGCGCGGTATCTGAACGGCCAGTTGATGGAGCCGGAGCAAGGGTTTGCCGAGGACGGGCGACCACTGGATGCCGATGGCAAGCCGATTTCCCGGGTGCGCTGGTGGTTTCGCAAATGGACGGATCCGGCGCAGGTCTGACTCAGGGAATCAACATCTGCATCTGCCCCGGCATCACAATCTTGATCACCCCCGCCCAGTTGCACATCAACGTGCTGTTGGCATCGATCGCCGGCATTCCGCCCAGCAGCAGGGTCGGCGCACCGCCGGGAATCCATGGCGTGGCAGTCGCCGGAATGCACGGCATCGGCGTCAGGACGCCAAGCGCGGCGGCGGTGGCAGCGGCGACCATCGGATTGGCCATGCTCATGCACATGCCGAACGTGGTGACGTTGACCAGCGGAATATGATCCATGATGTTCGCCGCCGGCATTCCGCCGGTCAGCGTGCGGTTGACCGGCAACACGTTGAGCACCGCCGGCGCGGCACCGAAACTGCATTGCAGGGTGGCGCTGGCACAGACTTGCGGGCAGCCCATTTCAAAGCTCCTTTCTGAACAAGGCATTCGTGCTAAACCTTAGTCGCCTGCGGGCCGCTGCGCACATTCCCAAAGGTGATTATCGTCCAACACGCTAACCTATAAGACCGAACCGCGCTTGTGACGACCCGAGCGCGCCATTAGATTAGCCAATGATGTCTGGCCTCCAAAATAAGCAGAAGGGATAAGCATGGCGCTTACTGACCAGTCCACCCGTATCCGCTCCGGCGAAGAACTCGATGCCAGCCTGATCGATCCGTATCTCAAGGCGCACATTCCGGGCCTGACCGGCACCCCACGGATCAGCCAGTTCCCCGGTGGCGCCTCCAACCTGACTTACCTTCTGGAATACCCGGAACAGGAATTCGTCCTGCGCCGTCCGCCGTTCGGCAAGAAAGCCAAGTCCGCCCACGACATGGGCCGCGAATTCCGCATCCTCAATCAGTTGCGCGACGCCTTCCCGTATTGCCCGAAAGCCTACGCCCATTGCATCGACGAGTCGGTGATCGGCGCTGAGTTCTATGTGATGGAACGGGTCAAGGGGATCATCCTGCGCTCGGACCTGCCACCGGAACTGGGCCTGGACGCAGCGAAGACCGAAGCCATATGCAAAAGCTTCATCGACAAGTTCGTCGAGCTGCACCGCGTCGACTACCAAGCCTGTGGCCTGGGCGACCTGGGCAAGCCGGAAGGCTACGTCGCCCGCCAGATCAAAGGCTGGAGCGAGCGCTACGAAAAGGCCCTGACGCCGGACGCGCCGCATTGGGAAGCGGTGAAAGCCTGGCTCAACGACAAGATGCCGGCCGACCACCCGACGTCGAGCATCGTCCACAACGACTACCGCTTCGACAACGTGATCCTCGACCCGAACAACCCGATGCAGATCATCGGCGTGCTCGACTGGGAACTGACCACCCTCGGCGATCCGCTGATGGACCTGGGCAACACCCTCGCCTACTGGATCCAGGCCGATGACCCGGCGCCGGTGCAACTGATGCGCCGCCAGCCGAGCCACGCGCCGGGCATGCTGACCCGCCGCGAGTTCGTCGACTACTACGCCGAGCGCGCCGGCATCCAGATCGACAATTTCGACTTCTACTACACCTACGGCCTGTTCCGCCTGGCCGGCATCGTGCAGCAGATCTACTACCGCTTCTACCACGGCCAGACCCAGGACAAACGCTTCGCGCAGTTCATTCACATGAACAAACTGCTGGAGCAGATGAGCCTGCAGGTCATTGCCAAATCCAGCCTCTGATCGCGGCCCCATAACAAGCCTTACTACAAGGGAATCCCATGTCCAAGACTCAGTTGTTCGACCTCGACGGCAAGATCGCTTTCGTCTCCGGCGCCAGCCGCGGCATCGGCGAAGCCATCGCCAAACTGCTGGCCCAGCAAGGCGCCCACGTGATCGTCTCGAGCCGCAAACTCGAAGGCTGCCAGCACGTCGCCGACGCGATCATCGCCGCCGGCGGCAAAGCCACTGCGATCGCCTGCCACATCGGCGAAATGGAACAGATCAGCCAGGTGTTCGCCGGGATCAAGGAACAGTTCGGGCGCCTGGACATCCTGGTCAACAACGCCGCGACCAACCCGCAATTCTGCAACGTGCTGGACACCGACCTCAGCGCCTTCCAGAAAACCGTCAACGTGAACATTCGCGGCTACTTCTTCATGTCGGTGGAAGCCGGCAAGCTGATGCGCGAAAACGGTGGCGGCAGCATCATCAACGTCGCGTCGATCAACGGCATCTCGCCAGGGGTCTTCCAGGGCATCTACTCGGTGACCAAGGCGGCGGTGATCAACATGACCAAGGTGTTCGCCAAGGAATGCGCGCAGTTCGGCATCCGCTGCAACGCCTTGCTGCCAGGCCTGACCGACACCAAGTTCGCGTCGGCGCTGGTGAAGAACGATGCGATTCTGAAGCAGGCGTTGACTCAGATCCCGCTCAAGCGCGTGGCCGATCCAAGCGAAATGGCCGGCGCGGTGCTGTACCTGGCAAGCGACGCGTCGAGCTACACCACCGGGGTTTCGCTGAATGTGGACGGTGGCTTCCTGTCCTGATTCGCTGACGCAAAAGAAAAGGCAGCCCAAGGGCTGCCTTTTTCAGGCCTCCAGCACTTTCGGCAACTGCCAGCCGAAATGCACCGACAACAACCTCAGCAACAAACACGCCGCGCCCGCCAGCAACGCCGCCGCCACCGGCGGAACACCCAGCCTGCGCCCGACGATCAACACCGCGGCGCCAACAAACGCCGAACTGGCATATAAGTCCGCCTGCAACACCACCGGCACCCGCGCCAGCACAATATCGCGCAGCACCCCGCCACCGACCCCGGTGACAGTCCCCATGAGCATCGCGACAAACGGCGAGATCCCGAAATTCAACGCTTTCTGCGCCCCGGCCACGGCAAACAGCGCCAGCCCCGCCGCGTCGAGCACAATCAGGGTCGAGCCGGTCCAGGCCAACACCTGCTCGTGAAAAACAAACGCCAGCCCGCCCATGGCAAACGCCAGCGCCGGATAACGCCAGTCGGCCACCGCATTGGGCGGCGTCGCACCGATCAACAGATCCCGGGTCACCCCGCCGCCCAGGGCAACGATGAACGCAATCACCATCACCCCGAGCAGATCGAGCTGACTGCGCATCGCCGCAATCGCCCCTTCGACGGAAAACACGGCAGTGCCGACCAGATCGGCCACCAACACAATCCGCTCGACCCGACTCCTCAACGCAAACGCCGCCCGCTACTGCGTAACGCAGCGCGTCGTGGTGATGTGCCGAGTCACCTGCCCATCGGCATACACATCCCCGGCGACCTCAGTATTTTCCAGAACCTGGCAAGTACGTTCCGGCGGCGGTGGCGGCGTCACGGGCGGGGGCGGCGGCGGACTGGCACACCCCCCCAACAGCGCAAAACCCAACACCCACGCCAACGGCGAACACACGCGTTTCCCAAGACTCTTCATAGGCTGACCCGCGATAAATGGACAACACACTCCCGCCACCGCGCATATAAGCGCCTGGCAACGGAAACCTACCCACTCATTCTTTATAGCCGAGGTGCTTGTGAGCGCCAGTGAAATGGCCACAGGGGATGGATTGGGCTGTCGATTTTGATTCGGGATTTGTGGGGTGTTTTCGTGGGGACAGATGTTTTTGAACACCCTTGAGGACGCAGCCCTCACCCTAGCCCTCCCGAAACGTCGGACCGCCCGGAGGGAGAGGGAACTGACCACATCGGCAGTAAAGAATATGTACCTCACCAAAACCCGGTCGGCCCGAAGGCCACCTTCACGGGCAAGCCCACTCCCACAGAAAAGCAAAAGCAAAAGCAAAAGCGAAAGCGAAAACAGATCGCGGACGTTATTAGGCCGAGTGTCAGCTCGCCTGCCGCTTTTGATCTTGCCGTGCCGGCCCCTTCGGCAGGCTGAGTGGAGGGATTTATCCGGGGGTGGGAGCGCAGCGACCGTTTGGCGAAGCCAAACACATCGAGAGGAGGTGCAGCGCAGCAAACCGTAGGCGATGCCCCCGGATGAATCCCGTAACGAAGGAACACCGAGCCTAAGCGAGGGGCCGCACGCCGGGGCCCAGACCTTTGCTTCCTTTGGGGCGTTTGCCAAAGGGAGTCGCCGTAAGGGCGAAACCGCCAGCAGCAACCCCCGAAGCAACGGATATTCACCCAAAACACCCCAAAACCTGGTCGGCCCAGAGGCCGCCAAGGATCAAAAGATCAAGCCAAATCAGGATCCCCCAGAGGCCCGGACAACGAATTACTCCCCAACTCATAGCGCAATTCGTCAATCAACCCCGCCATGGCCTCCGGCGTCCGCAGGGCATCCAGGCTCAACCCGCTCACCACCAGATCCACCTGCCCCGAAGCCGGGTGATAAAGCTTCACCGTCAACGAATGATCCCCATCCACCGAACATTCACACGCCAGAGGCGAAAAACTGCGCTCCAGCATCGCGCGCAACTGCGCCAGATAAATCATCCCGGCAACCTCGCCAGGCACTGACCCGGACCCGAACAGAAAAACAGGGACTGACACATAACGGCTGTTCCTTTAGCTGATTCACAGGGGACGCCACGGCAATCCGCAGACCACCGAGGCACCCCATCAGCCTAAGAATCGAAGCCGCGTGCCAACACATGAATTTGCACCCCGGCGCCTAGTGCATTTGCACTCTAGCGCTGGCCCTTGGGCCGCCGCTCGCTGGAAAACAGCCCCCGCTCGCGCGCCCAGACAATCGCCTCGCTGCGGCTGTGCACATCCAGCTTGGAATACACCGTCGCCACATGATTACGCACGGTATTGGGCGCCAGCTTCAGCCGCGCGGCGATTTCCTTGTCCGCCAGTCCCTCGCAGATCAACCCCAGCACATCTCGCTCACGCGCCGTGAGGTCGGTGAAAGAAACACTGGGCAATTGCGGCGAGTTGACGTTCTTCACGTTGGCCAGTTTCTCGATCAAGGTACGACTGAACCACGACGCATCCTTCATCACCTCTTCAATCGCCGCCACCAGCTCCAGCTCGGTCCGCTTGCGCTCGGTGATGTCCATCAGCACCAGCAAGTAGCACAGCTCATCGTCGATGCTCACGGTGTCGGCCGACACCGCGCACTCCAGCAATCCGGCGTCCTTACGCCGCACCCGCACATCGACGCGATCGACCCGGCCGGTTTTCTCCAGTGCCGCCAGCAGGCGCGTGCGCTCACCCTGGTCATCGATGAACTCAAGCTGGGCGACCGTTTTGCCGATCACCTCTTCACCCGCATAGGCCAGGGTGTCGAGAAACGCCTGGTTGACGTCGATCACCCGCTGCTCTTCGGCGCTGCACACCAGGATCGGCACCGGGGTCAGACGAAAGGCCTTGGCAAAGCGTTCTTCACTCTGGCGCAAAGCAATTTCGGCCTTGTGCCGCAGCTCCATGTCGACAAAGGAAAACAGCATGCAATCCTCATCGTTCAGTTGCAGGGTTTGCCCGGCGACGATCACTTGTTTGCTGCTGCCGTCGGGCAAACGCAGTTGCGCCTGCATCTGCGGAATGGTCGCACCGTTGCGCAAACGCTCGATGGCGAGGTCACGCCGCTCGGCCTGTTCCAGCACATCCAGCTCATAGGTCGAGGCACCGATCACCTGATCGCGGCTGTAACCGGTCATCTCCAGGAACCCCGAATTGACCTTGAGGTAGCGCAGATCGCTGAGGCGACAGATCACTGCCGGCGCCGGGTTGGCGTTGAAGGTTTTTTCGAAGCGCTGCTCGGCGTTCGCCCAGTCGGTGACATCGCTCATGATCAGCACCAGCGACTCAGGTTCACCGTCACGATCGGTCAACACCATGCTGCGCACGCTATGGACCCAGGTGCGCTCGTCATCCCGAGGCGTCACCTCCACCAATACATCGCTGAACGCCTCCCCCGCCGCCACCCGACTGATCGGGTACTGCTCCGGCGTCAGCGAGTGGTTGTTGCGATAGCGCAAATGAAAACGCTCGGCATACTCCCGGGCATTGCGGCCCAGATCTCCGACGCGATTGACGCCATGCATGCGCAGCGCCGCTTCGTTGGCCCAGAGAATGCTCTGGTCGAGTTCCAGCAGAATCACCCCGTCCGACAGACCCGCAATGATCTGCTGCAACTGGCGGCGATTGGTTTCGGTGGTCAGAACGTCCTGGCTCATTGGCCCTCCACAAATGCTCGCGTGTGAAAGTACGACCGCAGGCGTTTGTGATCGTGCCGATCACATCAGGGACACCCATGGATTGCCCCCGTGAGAGTGGACTTGGCCGCGAAGGCGGCCGAATGTCATGGCCAGAAAAGTCGCCTCACCGGAATCATCCGGCCATTCGCGCCCCACGCAGTTCTCGACTAACGTTAGTACCTCATCGGATTGAGCCCCTGCCCGCAGGCGGGCTCTTGATCAAGGAGAGACTGATGACATCCCGCCACACCATCGAGCAGACCTACCGCACCTGGTCGACGCCGATTCTGCTTGAGCTGAAAAAACGCGAACACCAGATGGGCGCGGACGAACGCCAGGCGCTGGAGACTGTAATGGTCGAAAGACGATTGCTGGACACCGGTAATCCCAATGGCAGTGAGCGTCGCCAAGGGAGCACGAATAAAACCGTCAGACCAGGCTGACAGCGATTGCCCGCGCCAACGAGCCCCTGCAGGTTGAACACAAATCCCTGCAGGAGCTTGCCTGTTACTCAAGCCGCAGCCTTGCCACCCGCCACCGCCGCCGAAGCCGCCAGCATCGCCCGCAACAACACCGCGCACCCCGCCGCCAGATCATCCGGCGCAGCGTTTTCGATTTCATTGTGGCTGATGCCGCCCTCGCACGGCACGAAGATCATCCCGGCCGGGCCGAGTTCGGCAAGGAAGATCGCGTCGTGGCCGGCGCCGCTGACGATGTCCATGTGCGACAGACCCAAGCCCTTGGCCGCACCACGCACGGCTTCGACACAACCCTTTTCGAAGTACAGCGGCGGGAAGTCGGCGGTCGGGGTCAGTTCGTAGGTCAGGCCATGTTGTTGGCAGGTGGTTTCGATGATCTGCTTCACTTCGGCGATCATCGAGTCCAGGCGTGCCGGTTCCAGGTGACGGAAGTCGAGGGTCATGCGCACTTCGCCGGGGATGACGTTGCGCGAGCCGGGATAAGCTTGCAGGCAACCGACGGTGCCGCAGGCGTGCGGCTGATGACCAAGAGCGGCGCGATTGACTGCTCCGACGATCACCGAGGCGCCGACCAGGGCGTCCTTGCGCAGGTGCATCGGCGTCGGGCCGGCGTGGGCCTCGACGCCGCGCAGTTTCAGGTCGAACCATTTCTGGCCAAGGGCGCCGAGTACGACGCCGATGGTTTTCTGCTGGTCTTCAAGAATCGGCCCTTGCTCGATATGCGCCTCGAAATAGGCACCGACCTTGTGCCCGCTGACCTTGCGCGTCCCGGCATAGCCGATGGCATTCAGCGCCTGGCCGACGGTGACGCCTTCGGCATCGACCTTGGCCAGGGTTTCTTCGAGGGTGAATTTTTCCGCGAACACCCCGGAGCCCATCATGCACGGGGCGAAGCGCGAACCTTCTTCGTTGGTCCAGACCACTACTTCCAGCGGTGCTTCGGTTTCCACGCCCAGGTCATTGAGGGTGCGCAGCACTTCGACCCCGGCCAGCACGCCGAAGCAGCCGTCGAACTTGCCGCCGGTGGGCTGGGTGTCGATGTGGCTACCGGTCATCACGGGCGGTAGGGTCGGATTGCGTCCGGGGCGGCGGGCGAAGATGTTGCCGACTTCATCGACCGTGACGCTGCAACCGGCGTCCTTGCACCACTGCACGAACAGGTCGCGGGCCTGGCGGTCGAGGTCGGTCAAGGCCAGGCGACAGACGCCTCCCTTGACCGTGGCACCGAGTTGCGCCAGGTCCATGAGCGACTGCCACAGGCGATCGCGATTGATGTGCTGATGGGTCGATTGCAGAACGTCTACGGCTGCGTTCATGGGGATCTCCTCAGGCTTTTCTTATGGCTGTTTTTGCGGTGTCCGCAAGCCCGTGAAGGGCCGCTCGCTACACCGCCGATTTCACGGCATCAGGCTGCGCCCGCATCACGCACAACCCGTAATAAATCAGGCCGCCCAGCGCCGAACCGGTGAACCAGCCGTAGCTGTAGAACCAGTTGAACGCATCGCTACCCAGCGACAGCAGGGTCAGTACCACCGGCACGCCGAAGGCGATGAACCCGGCCCAGTTCCACGCCGGATACACGTCATCGCGGTACAGCCCGGCCAGGTCCAGTTGCTGTTTCTTGATCAGGAAATAGTCCACCACCATGATCCCGGCGATCGGCCCGAGCAGGCTGGAATAACCCAGCAGCCAGTTCGAATACACGGTTTCGAGACTGACATCGGAAACGATCAGCCCGAGTTTTTTCAGCAGCTCATGGCCCATCAGTAACAGACCGGCCAGCCCGGTGAGGATCACTGCCTTGGTGCGGTTGATGGCTTTCGGCGCAATGTTCTGGAAGTCGTTGGTCGGCGACACGATGTTGGCGGCGGTGTTGGTCGACAGCGTGGCGATGATAATCAGCGCCATCGCCACCGCGACCCACACCGGGCTCTGGATATGACCGATCAGCGACACCGGATCGGAGACGCTGACGCCCACCAGTTTCACCGACGCGGCAGTCATTACCACACCCAGCGAAGCGAACAGGAACATGGTCAGCGGCAGACCGAAA
The DNA here is from genome assembly GCF_025447575.1 of Pseudomonas sp. B2M1-30. NCBI lineage: Bacteria > Pseudomonadati > Pseudomonadota > Gammaproteobacteria > Pseudomonadales > Pseudomonadaceae > Pseudomonas > Pseudomonas sp. B2M1-30. The sequence continues at coordinate 166,361 of NZ_JAOEJT010000012.1, forward strand.
ATCTGCCCGAGGATCTGATCCTTCTGGCTGTGGGCGTAGCGGCTGAAGTCAGGAATGTTCAGCGACAGCGTGGCCCAGAAGCCGACCATCGCCGTCAGCCCGGCGGCGAAGTAACTGACCACGCTGGCGCCCTCCGGCCGTTTCGGCGGGATCGCCAGCAGTTCGCTCATCGACACGTTGGGCATGGCCCACACCAGCAGGCCGATGCCGACCGCCACCAGCAGCGGCGCGGACAGGGTTTCCAGCCACTTGATCGACTCGGCACCGCGAATCACCACCCACAGATTCAGCGCCCAGAAAATCATGAAGCCGATCACCTCCCCGGTGCCGCCGAGGGATTTCCAGCCCTCGAACACCGAGCCGAGAAACAGGTGAATCGCCAGACCGCCGAACATCGTCTGGATACCGAACCAGCCGCACGCCACCAGCGCGCGGATCAGGCACGGTACGTTGGAGCCGAGAATGCCGAACGACGATCTCAGCAGCACCGGAAACGGGATGCCGTACTTGGTGCCGGGAAACGCGTTGAGGGTCAGGGGAATGAGGACGATGACGTTGGCGAACAGAATCGCCATCAGCGCCTCGCCGACGCTCAGGCCGAAGTACGCAGTCAGCACCCCGCCAAGGGTGTAGGTCGGCACGCAGATCGACATGCCGACCCACAGCGCGGTGATGTGCCATTTGTTCCAGGTTCGTTCACGCACCTTGGTCGGTGCCATGTCGTGGTTGTATCGGGGACTGTCGAGGACATCGCTGCCGGCTTCGAGCTCGAACAAGCCGTCGCGCTCGGTCACTTGCGATCTGTTCTGTTGCATGGCCGCTCCACTGTTTCTTCTGATTATTTTTTGCTCACCAGACGGCTGCCACACGAGCGTGGAAACCGGACGATGGCCGGAGGAACTGACAACTTTCATGCACCGGCCAAGGTGTCAGCGGCGGCATCAATTTACGTGCCGGGTTCTCCGCGTGCGGCTTGGGCGATGCCTTTGAAGCATTTCAAGCAACTGATGTTTATCAGTTTTTAATTATTTACCCGTTCAATCCCCGGCAACTTTCCAGGCGCTCAGGCTAAACGTCGGCAAGTTGTCCGAATAGACAGGACTCAAACTGGTGCATCACACTTTTTTCATCGTCACACATCAACCTTCGGCCACTGTTCAAGCGGCTGATTTCACATAGGAAATCTTGACCATATTTCCATCCTGTCAAGTGCGTCAAAATGGTGAGCTGCCTCACCATTTTGGTGATTTTTGATTTTTATCGTTATTTATCAATAAATTAATAATTGAATAAGCTTATAAAAAATAATCTTGCCCAATCATCATTCTGCGACTAGCGTTTATTCCTGACAGTGCTGACAGGAATACATCGATCAGCGCTGCATCAATACAACATCTAGAACCGGCACCAGTCGGTCATGCCTGCGAGGAACTCGGAATGTCTCTGTTGATCCGTGGCGCCACCGTTATTACCCATGATGAAAGTTACCGCGCCGATGTCTATTGCGCTGACGGCGTGATCAAAGCCATTGGTGAAAACCTGGATGTTCCGGCCGGCGCTGAAGTGCTCGACGGCAGCGGCCAATACCTGATGCCCGGCGGCATCGATCCGCACACCCACATGCAACTGCCGTTCATGGGCACCGTCGCCAGCGAAGACTTCTACAGCGGCACCGCCGCCGGCCTGGCCGGTGGCACCACGTCGATCATCGATTTCGTGATTCCCAATCCGCAGCAATCGCTGCTCGAAGCCTTTCACCAATGGCGGGGCTGGGCCGAGAAGTCGGCGTCGGACTATGGCTTCCATGTCGCAATCACCTGGTGGAGCGAGCAGGTGCGCGAGGAAATGGCCGAGCTGGTCAGCCATCACGGGGTCAACAGCTTCAAGCATTTCATGGCCTACAAGAACGCGATCATGGCCGCCGACGACACCCTGGTGGCGAGTTTCGAACGCTGCCTGGAACTCGGCGCCGTGCCGACCGTGCATGCCGAGAACGGCGAACTGGTCTATCACCTGCAACGCAAGCTGATGGCCCAGGGCATCACCGGGCCGGAAGCGCATCCGCTGTCGCGTCCCTCGCAGGTCGAAGGTGAAGCCGCGAGCCGGGCCATCCGCATCGCCGAAACACTCGGTACGCCGCTGTACCTGGTACACGTCTCGACCAAGGAAGCCCTCGACGAAATCACCTACGCCCGCAGCAAGGGCCAGCCGGTTTACGGCGAAGTGCTGGCCGGGCATCTGCTGCTCGACGACAGCGTCTACAGCCACCCGGACTGGCAGACCGCCGCCGGTTACGTGATGAGCCCGCCGTTCCGTCCGCGCGGCCATCAGGAAGCGTTGTGGCACGGGTTGCAGGCCGGCAATCTGCACACTACCGCCACCGACCACTGCTGTTTCTGTGCCGAACAGAAAGCCGCTGGCCGTGACGATTTCAGCAAGATCCCCAACGGCACCGCCGGGATCGAAGACCGCATGGCGGTGTTGTGGGATGAAGGGGTGAACAGCGGTCGGCTGTCGATGCAGGACTTCGTCGCCCTCACCTCCACCAACACCGCCAAGATCTTCAACCTCTACCCGCGCAAGGGTGCGATCCGCGTCGGCGCCGATGCCGACCTGGTGCTGTGGGACCCGCAAGGCACCCGCACCATCTCCGCCAAGACCCACCATCAGCAAGTGGACTTCAACATCTTCGAAGGCAAGACCGTGCACGGCGTGCCGAGCCATACCGTCAGCCAGGGCCGGGTGGTCTGGGCCGATGGCGACCTGCGCGCCGAGCGCGGGGCCGGGCGCTACATCGAGCGACCGGCGTATCCGGCGGTGTTTGATTTGCTGAGCAAGCGGGCGGAGTTGCATCGCCCGACTGCCGTCAAACGCTGAATTCGAGGCCTGCGGCCTTCGCGGACAAGCCCGCTACCACATTTGAAATGCATTGCGCCTGTGGGAGCGGGCTTGCTCGCGAAGACGCCCGTCCGGACAACCTGTAAACCACTGCCCGTCAGAGGCAGCACCTCAAATAACCGTGAGGCATAAAACCGTGATCGAGACCCTGAACCATCTCCCGCACCCGCACGAAAGTGCCGCCGCCCTCGCCGGCCATTTCACCGATCTGGCGCCGCCACTCAACGCACGTCAGGCGCATCTGGAGGCCTCGCGTTGTCTCTACTGCTACGACGCGCCGTGCGTGAATGCCTGCCCGAGCGAGATCGATATCCCGTCGTTCATCCGCAATATCCATCAGGATAACGTGCCCGGTGCCGCGCAGAAAATCCTCTCGGCGAACATCCTCGGCGGCAGTTGCGCGCGAGTCTGCCCGACGGAAATCCTCTGCCAGCAGGCCTGCGTGCGCAACAACGCCCACGAATGCGCGCCGGTGCTGATCGGCCTGCTGCAACGCTACGCCGTGGACAACGCGCAATTCAGCGAGCATCCGTTCCAGCGCGCCGCCGCCACCGGTAAACGCATCGCCGTGGTCGGCGCCGGGCCGGCCGGTTTGTCCTGCGCCCACCGCAGTGCCATGCACGGCCATGACGTGGTGATTTTCGAAGCGCGGGATAAGGCTGGCGGCCTGAACGAGTACGGCATCGCCAAGTACAAACTGGTGGACGACTATGCGCAGAAGGAACTGGATTTCCTCCTGCAAATCGGTGGCATCGAAATCCGCCACGGCCAGAAGCTCGGTGACAACCTGACCCTCAGCGAACTGCATCAGCAATTCGACGCGGTGTTCCTCGGCCTCGGCCTCAACGCCAGCAAACAACTGGGCCTGGCCCACGAAGACGCGCCGGGCTTGCTCGCCGCCACCGACTACATCCGCGAACTGCGCCAGGCCGATGACCTGACGCAACTGCCGCTGGCCGAGCGCTGCATCGTCCTCGGCGCCGGCAACACCGCCATCGACATGGCCGTGCAAATGGCCCGCCTCGGAGCCCGCGACGTCAATCTGGTGTATCGCCGGGGCACGGCGGACATGGGTGCCACCGGTCACGAACAGGACATCGCCAAGGCCAATCAGGTGCGGTTGCTGACCTGGGCGCAACCGGACGAAGTGTTGCTCGACGACCAAGGCAACGTGCGCGGCATGCGCTTCGCCCGTACCCATCTGGTGGAGGGGCGGCTGCAAACCACCGGCGAAACCTTCGAGCTGGCGGCCGATGCGATCTTCAAGGCCATCGGCCAGGCCTTCGACACAACCGCCCTCGCCGACCCGATGGCCCGCGAGCTGAAGCGCCAGGGCGAAAGGATCGCGGTGGATGAAAACCTGCGCACCAGCATTCCCGGTGTGTATGCCGGCGGCGACTGCACCAGCCTCGACCAGGACCTGACCGTGCAAGCGGTGCAACACGGCAAGCGGGCCGCCGAGGCCATCAATGCTCAACTGATGCTCAACGTGGAGGCTGCGTAAATGGCCGATCTTTCGATTGTCTTCGCCGGTATCAAAGCCCCCAATCCGTTCTGGCTGGCCTCCGCGCCACCGACCGACAAGGCCTACAACGTGGTGCGCGCCTTCGAGGCCGGCTGGGGTGGCGTGGTCTGGAAAACCCTGGGTGAAGACCCGGCGGCGGTCAACGTGTCGTCGCGCTACTCGGCGCATTACGGCGCCAACCGCGAGGTGTTGGGGATCAACAACATCGAGCTGATCACCGACCGCTCGCTGGAGATCAACCTGCGGGAAATCACCCAGGTGAAGAAAGACTGGCCGGATCGCGCATTGATCGTGTCGCTGATGGTGCCGTGCGTCGAGGAGTCGTGGAAACACATCCTGCCGCTGGTGGAAGCCACCGGCGCCGACGGCATCGAGCTGAATTTCGGCTGCCCCCACGGCATGCCCGAACGCGGCATGGGGGCGGCGGTGGGCCAGGTGCCGGAGTACGTCGAGCAGGTCACGCGCTGGTGCAAGACCTATTGCTCGCTGCCCGTGATCGTCAAGCTGACGCCGAACATCACCGACATCCGCGTCGCCGCCCGCGCCGCACACCGAGGAGGTGCCGATGCGGTGTCGCTGATCAATACGATCAACTCGATCACCAGCGTCGACCTCGAACACATGGTCGCCCTGCCCACCGTCGGCAGCAAAAGCACCCACGGCGGCTACTGCGGCTCGGCGGTCAAACCGATCGCGCTGAACATGGTCGCCGAAATCGCCCGCGACCCGCAGACCCAGGGCCTGCCGATCTGCGGCATCGGCGGCATCGGCAGTTGGCGCGATGCGGCAGAGTTCATCGCCTTGGGCAGCGGCGCGGTGCAGGTGTGTACGGCGGCGATGCTGCATGGTTTCCGGATTGTCGAGGAGATGAAGGATGGTCTGTCGCGATGGATGGACAGTCAGGGCTACGCCAGCCTCGCCGAGTTTTCCGGGCGCGCGGTGGGCAACACCACGGACTGGAAGTACCTGGACATCAACTATCAGGTGATCGCCAAGATCGATCAGGCGGCGTGCATCGGCTGCGGGCGTTGTCACATTGCCTGCGAGGACACGTCACACCAGGCGATCAGTAGCCTGCGGCAGGCCGATGGCACGCACAAATATGAAGTGATCGATGATGAGTGCGTGGGCTGCAATCTGTGCCAGATCACCTGCCCGGTGCAGGACTGTATCGAGATGGTGCCGATGGAGACGGGCAAGCCGTTTCTGGACTGGAACCATGATCCGAGGAATCCGTATCACGTTGCTCTGTAGATCGCCTGCAGATCCACAAGCCCCTCACCCTGGCCCTCTCCCAAAAGGAGAGGGAACTGATTGGGGATGCTTCAGGACTCCGCCGACCTGAACGTGCAGCGTTGAATCCAGAATCAAGCTTCGCTGTGAATTCACAATCGACGCGGTGGTTCAGGTCGATGTAGCTCGCAAGTCACCTCGGTCAGCCCCCTCTCCCTCCGGGAGGGGGCTGGGGTGAGGGTCTGTGCCTCTCAAGGCTCCAGCCCGATCCCCCGCAAAATCACACTGGTCACCGTCTGCACCGCCCGCTCGAACTGCATGTCCGACAGCGGTTGATGCTCGTTGAGAATATTCACCTGATGATCGAAGTCGGCGTAGTGCTGGGTCGACGCCCAGATCATGTACAGCAGGCTCGACGGTTCCACCGGCAGAATGCGCTTGTCCTCGACCCACTGACGGATCTTCGCTTCTTTCATCTTCGCCCAGTCGTACAGGCTGACGTCCAGCGCCTCACCGAGGGTCGGGGCGCCGTGGATGATTTCATTGGCCCAGACCTTCGAGCCATACGGCCGGCTGCGCGAGTGGTTCATCTTGGCGCGGATATAACTGCTGAGTACCACGCGCGGATCGTCGAACATCTCGAAGCACAGCGCGTCCTGTTTCCACACTTCCAGCAGGTCGAACAGCACCGCGCTGTACAGCTCGCTCTTGGTACTGAAGTAGTAATGCAGGTTGGAGCGCGGCAGTTGCACTTCGGCGGCAATGTCGGCCATCGCGGTGCCGCCGAAGCCTTTTTCGGCGAACACCTTTTCCGCCGCCAGAAGGATTTTCTCGACGTTACTGCGACGGATCTCGATCTTGTGATTGCCCATGAGGGCTCCCTGACGACAACGTTGTTGAAGACTAGCATCCGCTCAGGCACGGGGGCGACAGCCGAGAACGATTCTTCACACACCCCGGCTGTTTTCTGGTTTAGGATCGCCCCCCTTCTCCTTGCAACCGCTGAAGGAATACCACCATGAGCATTCGCAAGCGCATCGCCGCTGACGATCCGCAACTCGCCGCGCTGTGGGAGCGTTCAGTCCGCGCCACCCACGATTTTCTCCCGGAAGACGATATCTCCCGGTTGTTTCCGATGGTGCGCGACGCCTACCTGCCCTCGCTCGATGTCTGGGTCTGGGAAAACCCGGACCAGACCCCGGCCGGTTTCATCGCCACCGACGCGGACACCGTGCAGATGCTGTTCATCGACCCGGCCTTCCGAGGTCAGGGCATTGGCCGGCAACTGCTCGATCACGTGGCCCGGCCACGGCTGAAAGTCGACGTGAACGAGCAGAACCCGCAGGCCCACGGTTTCTACCTGCACTACGGTTTCGAAGACATCAGCCGCTCGGCACTCGACGGCGAAGGCCGGCCATTCCCGGTCATTCACATGCGTCTGAAAGGCGCCTGATTCGCGCTCTATACTCAGCCCGCGACTTCACTGAAAGGAACCTGTCCATGTCGATGAAAAAACTGCTCACCGCTGGCGCCCTGCTGGCTTCACTGGCAGTCACTTCCCAGGCCTTCGCCCACGCCCACCTGAAAAGCCAGACCCCGGCCGCCGACAGCACCGTCACCGCACCTGCGGACCTGCGCCTGGTGTTTTCCGAAGGCGTCGAAGCCGCTTTCACCAAGGTCGTCATCACCCATGACGGCGCGCCGGTAGCGGTCAAACCGCTGACCACCGAAGGCGACAAGAAAACCCTGATCGTCACCCCCGAAGCCCCACTGACCGCTGGCGAATACAAAGTCGAATGGCACGCGGTATCGGTCGATACACACAAGAGCGAAGGCGCCTATCAGTTCAAGGTCGGCCAGTAATTCATGAGCGAAGCGCTGGTGCTGTGCCGATTCCTGCATTTCGCCGTGGTCTTGATGCTGTTCGGAGCCTGGCTGTTCAGGCCGCTGCTGCTCAAGGGTGAAGCGCCGGAACTGGATCGGCACCTGGCGCGACTGACCCGCTGGCTGGCGGCGATTGCCCTGGCCAGCGGCGTCATCTGGGCGTTGTTGATTACCGCAAGCATGGCCGGTTCGGCGGCGGACGCGTTTGATCCGGTCACCGTCGAGCTGGTCCTCGGTCATACGTTTTTCGGTCAGGTCTGGCGCTGGCATCTGTTGATCAACGCCCTGTTGCTGGCGTTGCTGTTTACGCCGTGGCGTTCGAACCGGCCATTGCGACTGGGCTTGAGCGCGCTGCTGCTGATGACGCTGGCGCCGGTCGGTCACGGCGCCATGTTCGACGGCCTCAGCGGGCAACTGCTGATCCTCAACCAAGTCATTCATCTCACCTGCGTCGGCGCCTGGCTCGGCGGCCTGCTGATGCTGGTGATGATCCTGCGCCAACCCGAACATCCCGTGCGCGAAGTCTTGCAGCGATTCAGCGGGCTCGGTTACGGGCTGGTCGCCGGCCTGCTGATCACCGGGCTGATCAACGTGCGCGTGCTCACCGGCCAATGGTGGCCGACGCAGCTGTTCTCGGGGTTCGCCCTGATCCTGTTGATCAAGGCGCTGCTAGTATTCGGCATGCTTGCACTGGCGCTGTTCAATCGCCTGCGGATCAACGATTGCGAACAGCGGATCAACGCCCTCAAGCGCAGCGTCATGCTCGAATGGCTGCTGGGGATCGGCGCCGTGGCGGCGGTTTCTGTGCTCGGCACCCTGCCGCCGATGATCGCCGTCTGAGGTCAGTGTTTCTGGGTATCACCCGCCGCCGTATCAATGCTGACCACCACCGACATCCCCGGCCGCAAGCGCTCGCTCTCCTGCTGATCCGGATCGATGGTGATGCGCACCGGCACCCGCTGGGCGATTTTCACGAAGTTGCCGGTGGCGTTGTCGGCCTGCAACAACGCGAATTCGGAGCCGGTGCCCGGCGAGATGTGCTGCACGTGGCCGGTGAATTTGCGGTGGTTCAAGCCATCGACGGTGAAGCTCGCCGGCTGCCCGACTCGCACATTGTCCATCTGGGTTTCCTTGAGGTTGGCGATCACCCATTTCTGGTTCGGCACCAGCGCCATCAACTGCGCCCCGGAGTTGACGTAGGCGCCGAGACGCACGCCAATCTGCCCGAGCTGACCGTCACGCGGGGCGATGATCCGGGTGTTGGACAAATCGATCCGCGCCAGTTGCACCGCTGCATCGGCGCTGGCCACCGCCGCTTCCAGAGAGCCACGATTGACGATCACCGTTTGCAGATCCTGCCGGGCGATTTCCAGATTGGCCTTGGCCTGCGCCACCGCCGCAATGCTTTGCGCGTTGGCGGCCAGCGCTACGTCCATCTCGCGCTTGGACACGGAACCGTCGTTGACCAGCGCCTTGTTGCGCCGCAGATCCGCCTCGCTTTTGCGCAGCTGCGCTTCGCTGTCGGCCACCACCGCCTGCCGCAACTTGATCGTCGCTTCGGCGCTGTTGCGCTGCTGCACGACGTTGGCCAGCGAGGCCCTTTGCACCGCCAGTTGCGCCAGCGACTGGTCGAGGCGTTGCTGATAGATGCGGTCATCGAGACGCACCAGCAAATCCCCTTCCTTCACAAACTGGAAGTCCTGTACCGGCACTTCAAACACATAACCGCTGAGCTGCGGGCCGATGATCGTCACCTGCCCGCGCACCAGGGCGTTTTCAGTAGTCTCGACCGCACTGCTGAACGGCGGCAACTGCCAGGCATAGAGCACGATCAACACGCCGACGATGGCAATCGCGGCAAAGCCCAGCGACGAGATGATCCGCACCCGCAACGAGCGCGGCTCGGTGTTCGTTGATGACGGCGGCGCCACGCCTTCAGGGATGGCGGCGATGGCATTGGTGGTCGTGGTAGTCGGTTCGGTCATGAAGAAGTGGCACCGCTGGAAGGTACGGAAGGTGTCGGGGCGACGGCTCTAGTGGTGCTGATCAGCCACAGCGCACGGATGGAAATCCAGATCATGGTCAGGATCGCGATCACCGCGATCAGCATGAACACATCGTTATAGGCCAGCACGTTGGCTTCGCGGGTGGCCGCGTTGGCCAGGCTGCGAATGCCCGCCAGATTGCGCAGGCTCGGGTCGGCGATCAGCGAACCAACCGCCGAACCGCCGCTCTGTACCCGCGCAGCGACACGCGGGTCGGACATCACCAGTTGCTCGACGATGTGGCTGGAATGAAATTTCTCGCGCACGATCTGGAACGTCCCCAGCAACGCCGCGCCGATCAGGCCGCCGAGGTTGTTGCAGATCCCGAACAACACCGAAAAGCTCACCAGGTTGCGCGGGTTGGTCAGCACGTTGCGAGTACCCAGCACCATGGTCGGGCCGAGGAAGAAGGTACTGCCGAACGCCAGCAGGAATTGGCTGAAATACAGATTGCCGGGGCGGGTCAGGTTGTTCGATGAGCTGTCCATGATCGAGCCGGTGGCCATCAACGCCAGCGAAACGATCAGCGGCATCAGCAGGTGTTTCGGGTCGATGGTCAGCGCACTGGTGAGCAGACCGGCGACGCTGCCGATCAGCATCACCACGTACAGGCTATGAAGCTGCTGGCTGCTCATGTTCAGGTTTTGCATGAAGCCCACGGCGCCGGTGGATTGCTCCGAGGTGACCATGCGAATCAGGATTACCGCCAGCGCCAGACGGATCATCACCCCGCTGCCGAGCCAGCGGGTCATCAGCATCGGGTTGCTGCGGTTATGTTCGATGGCCAGCCCAGCCAGAATCAGGGCAATCGACGCGGCCAGGGCGATGCCGATCCAGTCGGCCTCCAGCCACCAGTCGATCCGGCCGAGGGACAACACGGCGCACAGCAAGGCCACGCCGCTGGCCAGGATCGCAAAGGTGAGGAAATCAAGAGGTTCGAAAGTCTTGAACCGGTCACCTGGCGGCAGCTTGAGCATCAGGACACAGCCCAGCGACAGTAGCGCCATGCCCAATTCGAACAGGTACAAGCCGCGCCATTCGGCGATCTGCAGCAAGTCTTCGGAGAATAGCCGCGCCAGCGGCAAGGCCAGTTGCGAGGTGCCAAGGCCCAGCACCAGCGCCTTCATCCGCCATTTGGCCGGGAACGCCTGCACCATGTAATACAGGCCCAGTGAACTGAGTGCCGCGCCGACCATGCCGTGGGCCGCACGCACGGCGACCGCCGAATTCAAGTCATTGACGAACAGATGGCCGAAGGTCACCAGCGCATACAACACCAGAAACACCTCGGTGAACGCCCGCAAACCGAACTGCTGGCGAAACTTCACCAGCAGCAGGTTCATCGACACGTTGGTCATCACATACGCCGCCGGCAACCAGGCCATCTCGGCGGTGGTCGCCCCCAGTGCACCTTGCAGGTAAGGCAGGTTGGCGACTACAAGCGAATTGCCCAACCCGCCGGTCAACGCCACCAGCAACCCGACCAGCGCATAGGCCAGGCGCCTGGGGTTGGAGTGCAGCGGCGTCGAAGGGGAACCGGGCAGACTGGGCTTCTCGTGCGGCTGCCAGTTGCGCGGGGCGTATTGGTTCATTGATCGGCCTTGTACGGTGATGGCTTGAGTTTGCCGCAAAACGGCAGCCAAACACATATCCCTGTGGGTGCTTGCTCACACGGGTTTGGGGTGGATTGGTAAATTTTGTTTAAAAGTCATCTCGCCCGCAGCGGATTTTTCCCGGGCCTGGCGAATGCCAACCTTGCAGCACTTCTCAACCCGCAAGGTGCCCGTTATGACCACTCCCCGCTGGCAACGCTCCCCGCGTCTGCTGAAAAACCTGCTGGCCGCCGCGCTGTTGCTGCCCGCCCTCGCCTTCGCCCAGGAACGCCCGTGGCCGGATGGCTCGCAACTGGTGATTTCGGTGTCGATGCAATTCGAAACCGGCGGCCAGCCCGAAGGCGCAGAAAGCCCGTTCTCCGGTACACCGCTGCCAAAAGGTTATCCGGATCTGCCGGCGCAGACCTGGTTCGATTACGGCTACAAGGAAGGCTTGTGGCGCATGCTCGATCTGTGGGATCGCACCGGCATCAAAGTCACCTCCCACGTGGTTGGCGAAGCGGCGCTCAAGCACCCGGAACTGGCCAAAGCGATTGCCGAGCGCGGTCATGAACTGGCGGCCCACGGCATGCGTTGGGCCGATTCGTACAACATGAACTACGCCCAGGAAAAACAGTTCATCGGCGACGGCGTCGCGGCGGTGGAAAAAATTACCGGTCAGCGCTCGGTCGGCTACAACGCCAACTGGCTACGGCGCAGCCCCAACACGCTGAAGGTGCTGCAGGATCTGAACTTCACCTATCACATCGACGACGTCAGCCGTGACGAACCATTCGTGACGATGGTTCGCGGGCGCAAATTCGCCGTAGTGCCGTACACCCTGCGCAACAACGACATCGTGCTGGTCGAGGGTCGGCACTTCTCCGCCGAGCAGTTCTACCAACAACTGGTGCTGGAATTCGATCGCCTCTACGCCGAAGGCGCGAGCAAGCGGCGCATGATGTCGGTGAGTCTGCACGACCGTATTGGCGGCACCCCGGCGATGGTCGAGGCCATGGAGCGTTTTATCCGTTATGCGCAATCCCGTCCGAAGGTGACATTCATGCGCAAGGACAAGATTGCCCAGATTGTCCTGACCGAGAAAAACCCGCTGATCGACAACACGGAGGCGGCGTATAACCAGTGACAAAAAAATCGCAGCCAGGGCTGCGATTTTTTCTCTGCTAACGATTCACGCGCGCAGCAACATATAACCGGCCACCACCAGGCACACACTGGCGAATCCCACCTGCAACGCCCGCGCCGGCACCCTCGCGCACAGCTTGCGACCAATGATCATGCCGACAATGCTGGCGACGATGAAGGCCGCGCCCAGGTGGTCGATCCGCACACCGGCATGAAACGCTCCGACCACGCCAATCGCGGAAATCAGGCTGATGACCATCAGCGACGTGGCGACGATGCCGCGCATCTGCACATCGGTCAGTTGCTTGAACGCCGGCACGATCAGAAACCCGCCACCCACCCCGAGCAACCCCGACACCACCCCGGTGACCGCGCCCAGCGCCGCGAGGGTTGCGGTGCATTTGGCGGTCCAGGCGAGGCGTCCGGTTTCATGATTGAGCATGCAGTTTTTCTGCCCCCAACTGGCGTGCCCGTGGTCACTCGGCCCTTGCTCCTGACGCTCGCGCCGCAACATGCGCCAGGCGACCATCACCATCAGCAGGCTGAACAGAATCATCAGGATCTTTTCCGGCATCTGATGGGCGAAGTAGATGCCCACCGGCGAAAACACCGCACCGAGCGCCGCGATCAGCAGCGCCGCGCGATAACGCACCAGGCCATGACGCAGACCGTCGATGGCACCGACCGCCGCCGCACTGCCCACCGCGAACAACGCCACCGGTGCCGCCTGGGTCATGCTCCAGCCCAGGCCGAGTACCAGTGCCGGCACCGCGAGAATGCCGCCGCCGGCCCCGGTCAGCCCCAGAATCAACCCCATCACCACGCCAAACAGACTTGCCAGCAACATAGTGATTTCTCAGTCGACTTGAGACAGGCGCGTCAGCCACTCGCGGCCCTTGAGCATGCCGTTCCAGTAGAACCACGGCAGCAACGTCGCTTTCAGCCACCAGGCGGAACGACGCGGCACGGTCGGGTCGAGGGGAAAGGTCGGCAGCAATTTTCCGCCGTAGCCGAACTCGGCGAGGATCACCTTGCCCTTCTCCACCGTCAGCGGGCAGGAACCGTAGCCGTCGTACTTCAGCGGCAGCGCCAGCTCCTTACGCTGGGCCAGCAGGTTTTCCGCGACCACCACGATCTGTTTGCGCACGGCCGCTGCCGTCTTCGCATTGCTGGTGCCGCAAATGTCACCCAGCGCAAACACCTCGGGAAAACGCGGATGCTGCATGGTGTGCGGGTTGACCTCGCACCAGCCGGCGGCATCGGCCAGCGGACTGTGCGCGATGAAATCCGGTGCGACCTGCGGCGGCACGACGTGCAACAGGTCGAAGGTTTTCGCCTGGCGGGTGACGTTGCCGTCGGCGTCCTTCACGTCGAACCATGCGGTTCGCGCCGGGCCGTCGACCTTGACCAGATTGGCGTTGAAGGCCAGGCGGGCGTTGTATTTCTCGATGTACTTCATCAGCGGCGGGACAAACGTCGGCACACCGAACAGCGCCGCGCCGGCCAGGTTGAACTCAACCTCGACCTTGTTCAAAACCCCGGTCTTGCGCCAATGATCGCAGGACAGGTACAGCGCCTTTTGCGGCGCCCCGGCGCATTTGATCGGGATCGGCGGCTGGGTGAACAGCGCCTTGCCGCCGCGCAGTTTCTGCACCTGATCCCAGGTGTATGCCGCGTGCTGGTAGCTGTAGTTGGAGGTCACGCCGTGCTGGCCGAGGCTTTCCTGCAAACCTTCGATCTTCTCCCACGCCAGGCGCAGGCCGGGGCAGACAATCAGGCTCTGATAGCCGACGGTGCGGTCGTCATGCAGGGTTAGGCGGCGCTTGTCCGGATCGACGCCGGTCACGGCGGCCTGCACCCAGGTTGCCTGGCGTGGCAGCACCGATGACATCGGCCGGGCGGTGTCCTTCACGTTGTAGGCGCCACCACCGACCAGCGTCCACGCCGGTTGATAGTAATGATGGGTGCCCGGTTCGATCACGGTGATGTTCAAGTGCGGATCGCGCTTGAGCAGGCTGGCGACAAGACCGATGCCGGCAGTGCCGCCGCCGATGACCACGATGTCCGCACTGATGGATGGCCCCCAGTGTTGATCGTTCATTGTTTGTTCCTTATTGCCGCATGCAAGGAGTCACCACCCACCCGATGTGGGAAGGGTGGCTTTTGGATGAAATCAGGACTGAATCCAACTCTTGAGCACCGCTCCACAGTACAGCCCGGAGAGGGTTTTCATCACCTGGATCACTTCATGACTGGCGAGACCGTAAAAAATGTACTTGCCTTCACGTCGGGTCGCGACCAGCCCTTCATCACGCAGGATGCCCAATTGCTGGGACAGGGTCGGCTGGCGCACGCCGGTCATTTTCTCCAGTTCGCCGACGTTGCGTTCGCCCTGGGTCAACTGGCACAGGATCAACAGCCGATCCTCGTTGGCCAGGGCCTTGAGCAACGCGCAGGCCTTGGAGGCCGAGGCGCGCAATTGGGCGACTTCACATTCGGTCAGACTGGATTGCATTTGCAGGATGCCTTCAACGTCACTTAAGCTGCGAACATTATGTTTTTACATAAAGTGTTGCAACCCATGACAGACTTTTCGTCCTCCCGTACAGGTTCACGTCCATGCCCGCGCTGATAGAAGCCTTCCTCGACCCCGCCTCCTCGACCTACAGCTACGTGGTCTACGAGGCCGACGGCGGCCAGTGCGCAATCGTCGATCCGGTGCTCGACTACGACGGCCCGGCCGGTCGCACCTGCACCGCCCAGGCCGACAGGATCATCACCTTCGTTCGCGCCCATCGCCTGCAAGTGCAATGGCTGCTGGAAACCCACGCCCACGCCGATCACCTGTCCGCCGCGCCGTACCTGCGTCGCGAACTGGGCGGAAAAATCGCCATCGGCCAGTCGATCAGCAAAGTCCAGGACGTGTTCAAGGCGCTGTTCAATCTGGAGCCGGAGTTCTGCGTCGACGGCTCGCAGTTCGACCATCTGTTTGCGCCCAACGAGTCGTTCCTGATCGGCAACCTCAAGGCCACTGCCCTGCACGTCCCCGGCCACACCCCGGCGGACATGGCCTACCTGATCGACAGCGAGCAGATCCTGGTCGGCGACACGCTGTTCATGCCCGATGTCGGCACCGCCCGCTGCGACTTCCCCGGCGGCAACGCCCATCAGCTGTTCAACTCGATCCACAAGCTGCTGGCCTTCCCCGCCAGCGTGAAGCTCTACGTCTGCCACGACTACCCACCCGCCGGTCGCGAAGCGCAATGCCAGACCACCGTGGGTGAACAGCGCAAAAGCAATATCCATGTACACGACGGCATTGATGAGGCGGCGTTCGTCGAGATGCGGACCAAGCGCGATGCCGGGCTGGGAATGCCGACGCTGTTGCTGCCGGCGATCCAGGTGAACGTGCGGGCAGGGAACCTGCCGCCGGCGGAAGACAACGGCGTGGTCTATCTGAAAATTCCGCTGAACGCCTTTTGACGGAGATTCGCCGCCCTCCTCCAGGTGATTTTTCCCACCCTTGCCGGCGAAAGGGTCGAATTGAACGGGGTGGCCTCCAGGCGGAAACTCGATTGGGCAAACATTCAATGGAGTTTTCGCAATATGGATATTCGTATCAATCATCGGGACATGACGCCGGATCAGAAGTCCCGTTTCATCAGCGCCATCCTGAAACTGAAAACCGAAGTCGACAGCGTGCTGCAGCCCGGGATGCAGAGTCGCTACGATGACTTCGTGCAAATCCACAAGAATTCGATGGGACGTGGGAATCCACTCAGCCCCAATCCCCACTCCAGTCCTTTGTTCTACCCATGGCATCGTGTCCTGCTGCGTCAATTCGAATGGGCCTTGCAGTCCGCCGCCGGCGACTCCAGCATCACAATCCCCTACTGGAACTGGCAGCTTACGGGCGCCGATAACCCCTTCACCTCGGACTTCATGGGCGGCAACGGCGACAGCTCGCAACAACAACGCGTGACAAGTGGTCCGTTCACGGTGGAGGCAGGCCGATTCAACGTAGCGGTCTGGGACACTGATACGGGCGACGCCAGCCTACGCCGCAACCTGGGACAGAACGGCGGCCTGCCACCGCCAGGCGTAGTGATTCAGGCACTCAACAGCGTTGTCTACTGGGACGAAACCCTCGGTTGGGAGAACGTTTCGGAAGCACAACTGCACAACCCCGTGCATTCGTGGATCGGCGGCAACATGACGGAAGCGTCCTCCCCCAACGACCCGATCTTCTTCCTGCACCACTGCTACCTCGATCTGCTCTGGGAGCGCTGGAGGCAGCAGCACCGCAACGCATTGCCGTTCATGAGTTCGTCCGGCGAAGCGGGGTTGAACGAGGTTCTGGTTTTCCACCCGGTCAACGAACCGGCCCCGTGGGCGCGCGCCTATGCCGTGCGGGACACACTCGACACCCAAGCGCTCGACTACACCTACGCCTACGTCTGACGGCTCTGGCTGATCAACTGCCCAAGGTCAATCCGTTCGCCGGCAACGGCAAAGCGGTCTTGTAGCGCACCTGCTTCAAGGCAAAACTCGAGCGGATGTTCGCCACCCCTGGCACCTTGGTCAGGAAGTCCATCATGAACCGCTCCAGCGACTGAATGGTCGGCACCAGCACCCGGATCAAATAGTCCGGGTCGCCGGCCATCAGGTAGCACTCCATGACTTCCGGGCGGTCGGAAATCGCTTCTTCGAAATGCTGCAAGGCTTCTTCCACCTGCTTCTCCAGGCTGACGTGAATGAACACGTTGACGTGCAGCCCCAGCAGGTCGGCATCGAGCAGGGTCACCTGCTCGCGAATCAGTCCCAACTCCTCCATCGCCTTGACCCGGTTGAAACACGGCGTCGGCGACAGGTTCACCGAGCGCGCGAGATCGGCGTTGGTGATACGCGCGTTCTCCTGAAGGCTGTTGAGAATCCCGATGTCGGTACGGTCCAGTTTGCGCATGAGACAAAACCACCTGTTTTTTATGTTTATGCAGAATTTCTATCTGCAAATGATCTTCAGCGCAACGAAACACAGAGAAATATTCTTCTTGCCGGGGCCTATGATGTTTGTAGGACAAGATTTCTTTTATCGAAGAATGACTGCCAGCTCACTACAAGAAATTCACAAGATCGAGCGTAGAAGCCATGACCCAAGCGTATGAACCGCTGCGTCTGCACGTCCCTGAACCTTCGGGCCGTCCAGGCTGCAAAACCGACTTCTCCTACCTGCACCTGACCGATGCCGGTACGGTGCGCAAACCTTCCATCGACGTTGAACCGGCCGACACCGCCGACCTGGCCCGTGGCCTGATCCGCGTGCTCGACGACCAAGGCAATGCCCTTGGGCCATGGGCCGAGGACGTGCCGGTCGAGATCCTGCGCAAAGGCATGCGCGCCATGCTCAAGACGCGCATCTACGACAACCGCATGGTGGTCGCCCAGCGTCAGAAAAAAATGTCGTTCTACATGCAGAGCCTCGGCGAAGAAGCCATCGGCAGCGCCCAGGCCCTGGCCTTGAACATCGACGACATGTGCTTCCCGACCTACCGCCAGCAAAGCATCCTGATGGCCCGCGACGTACCGCTGGTCGACCTGATCTGCCAGCTGCTGTCCAACGAGCGCGATCCGCTCAAGGGCCGTCAGTTGCCGATCATGTATTCGGTCAAGGACGCCGGCTTCTTCACCATTTCCGGCAACCTCGCGACCCAGTTCATCCAGGGCGTGGGCTGGGGCATGGCCTCGGCGATCAAGGGCGACACCAAAATCGCCTCGGCCTGGATCGGTGACGGCGCCACCGCCGAATCGGACTTCCACACCGCCCTCACCTTCGCCCACGTCTACCGCGCGCCGGTGATCCTCAACGTGGTCAACAACCAGTGGGCAATCTCGACCTTCCAGGCCATCGCCGGTGGTGAAGCCACCACCTTCGCCGGACGCGGCGTCGGTTGCGGCATCGCCTCGCTGCGGGTCGACGGCAATGATTTCTACGCGGTCTACGCCGCTTCCAGATGGGCCGCCGAACGCGCCCGCCGCAACCTCGGCCCGACCATGATCGAATGGGTCACCTACCGCGCCGGCCCGCACTCGACCTCCGACGATCCGTCGAAATACCGTCCTGCCGACGACTGGAGCCACTTCCCGCTGGGCGATCCGATTGCTCGCCTCAAGCAGCACCTGATCAAGGTCGGCCACTGGTCGGAAGAAGAGCACAGTGCCGTCAGCGCCGAACTGGAAGCCGAGGTGATTGCCGCGCAGAAACAGGCCGAACAGTACGGCACCCTCGCCGGCGGCCAGATTCCGAGCGCCGCGACCATGTTCGAGGATGTCTACAAAGAGATGCCGGAGCACTTGAAGCGCCAGCGTCAGCAGTTGGGGATCTGACATGAACGATCACAACAACAATATTCAGCTGGAAACTTCCATGACCACGACCACCATGACCATGATCCAGGCCCTGCGCTCGGCCATGGATGTGATGCTTGAGCGTGACGACAATGTTGTGGTGTTCGGCCAGGACGTTGGCTATTTCGGCGGTGTGTTCCGTTGCACCGAAGGCCTGCAGACCAAGTACGGCACCTCGCGGGTGTTCGACGCACCGATCTCCGAAAGCGGCATCGTCGGCGTCGCCGTGGGCATGGGCGCCTACGGCCTGCGTCCGGTGGCCGAGATTCAGTTCGCCGACTACGTTTACCCCGCTTCCGACCAGATCATTTCCGAAGCCGCGCGCCTGCGTTATCGCTCGGCCGGCGAGTTCACCGCACCGATGACCCTGCGCATGCCTTGCGGCGGCGGCATCTACGGCGGCCAGACCCACAGCCAGAGCATCGAGGCGATGTTCACTCAGGTCTGTGGCCTGCGCACCGTCATGCCATCCAACCCGTATGACGCCAAGGGCCTGCTGATTGCTTCCATCGAAAACGATGACCCGGTGATCTTCCTCGAGCCGAAACGCCTGTACAACGGCCCGTTCGACGGCCACCACGACCGCCCGGTGACCCCATGGTCGAAGCACCCGGCCGCGCAAGTACCGGACGGCTACTACACCGTGCCGCTGGACGTCGCCGCGATCACCCGTCCGGGCAAGGACGTGACCGTGCTGACCTACGGCACCACCGTGTATGTGTCGCAAGTGGCCGCTGAAGAGTCCGGCGTCGACGCCGAAGTCATCGACCTGCGCAGCCTGTGGCCGCTGGACCTGGACACCATCGTCAAGTCGGTGAAGAAAACCGGCCGCTGCGTGGTCGTTCACGAAGCGACCCGCACCTGCGGTTTCGGCGCCGAACTGGTGTCGCTGGTGCAAGAGCATTGCTTCCATCACCTGGAAGCGCCGATCGAACGCGTCACCGGTTGGGACACCCCCTACCCGCACGCGCAAGAGTGGGCGTATTTCCCTGGGCCGTCCCGAGTGGGCGCGGCGCTGAAACGGGTCATGGAGGTCTGAATGGGCACGCACGTTATCAAGATGCCGGACATCGGCGAAGGCATCGCAGAAGTAGAACTGTCGCAATGGCACGTCAAGGTCGGTGATCTGGTCGTGGAAGATCAGGTGCTGGCGGACGTGATGACCGACAAGGCGATGGTCGATATTCCGTCGCCGGTACACGGCAAAGTCATCTCCCTCGGCGGGCAGCCGGGCGAAGTGATGGCGGTCGGCAGTGTGCTGATCAGCATTGAAGTAGAAGGCGCGGGCAACCTGAAAGAGTCCACCGCGCCTGCACCGGTAAAAGAGGCGACCGTTGCACCGAAAGTCGAAGCCGTCGTGGAAAGCAAACCTGCCGCGGCTCCGCGTCCGGCCCCGGCCTGCCAAGGCCCGATGGTTGCCCGCGAGGCCGATGAGCGTCCGCTGGCCTCTCCGGCCGTGCGCAAACACGCACTGGACCTGGGCATTCAATTGCGTCTGGTACGCGGCAGCGGCCCGGCCGGCCGGGTGCTGCACGAAGACCTCGACGCCTATCTGGCCCAGGGTCAATCGAATGCCTCGGCGCCTGTTGGCGCCGCTTACGCCCAGCGAAACGATGAAGAACAGATTCAAGTGATCGGCATGCGCCGCAAGATCGCCCAGCGCATGCAGGACGCCACCCAGCGCGCAGCGCACTTCAGTTACGTCGAGGAAATCGACGTCACCGCGATCGAAGAACTGCGCGCGCACCTCAACGAAAAACACGGCGCCAGCCGTGGCAAGTTGACCCTGCTGCCATTCCTGGTGCGAGCCTTGGTCGTCGCCTTGCGTGACTTCCCGCAGATGAACGCCCGTTACGACGACGAAGCCCAGGTCATCACCCGCCTCGGCGCGGTGCATGTCGGCGTCGCCACGCAAAGCGATGTCGGCCTGATGGTGCCGGTGGTACGTCACGCCGAGGCGCGCAGCCTGTGGGACAGCGCCGCTGAAATCTCCCGCCTGGCCAGCGCCGCGCGTAACGGCAAGGCCAGCCGCGACGAGTTGTCCGGTTCGACTATCACTCTGACCAGCCTCGGTGCACTGGGCGGCATCGTCAGCACCCCGGTGTTGAACCTGCCGGAAGTGGCGATCGTCGGCGTGAACAAAATCGTCGAACGCCCGATGGTCGTCAAAGGCCAGGTGGTGATCCGCAAGATGATGAACCTCTCCAGTTCCTTCGATCACCGCGTGGTCGACGGCATGGACGCGGCGCTCTTCATCCAGGCCATCCGTGGCTTGATCGAACAACCCGCAACGCTGTTTGTGGAGTAAGCAATGCAGACTCTGAACACCACGCTGCTGATTATCGGCGGCGGCCCCGGCGGCTATGTGACCGCGATTCGCGCCGGGCAACTGGGCATTCCGACCATTTTGGTCGAGGGCCAATCTTTGGGTGGCACCTGCCTGAACATCGGCTGCATTCCGTCGAAAGCGCTGATCCATGTGGCCGAACAGTTCCATCAGACCCGGCACCACAACCAGCATTCGGCGCTGGGCATCAGCGTCGGCGCGCCCACCCTGGACATCGGCAAAAGCGTCGAGTGGAAGGATGGCATCGTGGATCGTCTGACCACTGGCGTCGCCGCGCTGCTGAAAAAGAACAAGGTTCAGGTCATCAACGGCTGGGCCAAGGTGATTGACGGCAAAACCGTGGAAGTCGGCGATACGCGTATCCAGTGCGAGCATCTGGTGCTGGCAACCGGCTCCAAAAGCGTCAATCTGCCGATGCTGCCGATCGGCGGGCCGATCATCTCGTCCACCGAAGCGCTGGCGCCGACATCGGTGCCAAAACGCCTGATCGTGGTCGGCGGCGGTTACATCGGTCTGGAACTGGGCATTGCCTACCGCAAGCTCGGTGCGGAAGTCAGCGTGGTCGAAGCGCAGGATCGCATTCTGCCGGCCTACGACGCGGAACTGACGCAACCGGTACACGAAGCGCTGAAGCAACTGGGCGTGAAGCTGTACCTGAAACACAGCGTCCTGGGTTTTGACGGCACCTTGCAGGTGCGTGACCCGGACGGTGAAACCCTGAATCTGGAAACCGATCAGGTGCTGGTTGCCGTCGGCCGCAAACCGAACACCCAGGGCTGGAACCTCGAAGCGCTGAATCTGCAAATGAATGGTGCGTCGATCAAGATCGACGGCCGCTGCCAGACCAGCATGCGCAACGTCTACGCCATCGGCGACCTGAGCGGCGAGCCGATGCTGGCACACCGCGCCATGGCACAGGGCGAGATGGTCGCCGAGCTGATCAGCGGCAAGACCCGCGAATTCAACCCGACCGCCATTGCCGCCGTGTGCTTCACCGATCCGGAACTGGTGGTGGTCGGCAAGACCCCAGACGAAGCCAAGGCTGCCGGCCTGGACTGCATCGTGTCGAACTTCCCGTTCGCCGCCAACGGTCGGGCGATGACTCTGGAATCGAAAAGCGGCTTCGTGCGCGTGGTCGCCCGTCGGGACAATCATCTGATCGTCGGCTGGCAGGCGGTGGGCGTGGGTGTTTCGGAACTGTCGACGGCGTTTGCGCAAAGCCTGGAAATGGGCGCGCGGCTGGAAGACATCGGCGGCACCATCCACGCACACCCGACCCTGGGAGAAGCGGTGCAGGAAGCGGCGTTGCGTGCATTGGGGCACGCGCTGCACCTGTAATAATCGGACGAAGGGGGAGATTTTTCATAAGCAGGCTAATAAATCTGCTTCTCCCCCCATCGCCCGGGCTGCGAAACCGCTCAAGAATGAAGTATTGTTGTGCCCATCCAAAAAACGTCAGAAGCCTTGAACCGTTTCGACGGTTGTTAAGTGATAGAGGGTGTCATGGGTAACGAAAGCATCAACTGGGACAAGCTGGGTTTTGACTACATCAAGACCGACAAACGCTATCTGTCGTACTTTCGCAATGGCGAATGGGACAAAGGCACCCTGACCGAAGACAACGTGCTGCACATCAGCGAAGGCTCCACTGCCCTTCACTATGGCCAGCAGTGCTTCGAAGGCCTGAAGGCCTATCGTTGCAAGGACGGCTCGATCAACCTGTTCCGTCCGGACCAGAACGCCGCGCGCATGCAGCGCAGCTGCGCCCGCCTGCTGATGCCGCATGTGTCCACCGAACAGTTCATCGAAGCATGCAAGGACGTGGTTCGCGCCAACGAGCGCTTCATCCCGCCTTACGGCACCGGCGGCGCGCTGTACCTGCGTCCGTTCGTGATCGGCGTGGGTGACAACATCGGCGTGCGTACCGCGCCGGAGTTCATCTTCTCGGTATTCGCGATCCCGGTCGGCGCCTACTTCAAGGGCGGTCTGACCCCGCACAACTTCCAGATTTCCTCCTTCGACCGCGCCGCGCCACAAGGCACCGGCGCCGCCAAGGTCGGTGGCAACTATGCCGCCAGCCTGATGCCAGGCTCCCAGGCCAAAAAAGCGCATTTCGCTGACGCCATCTATCTGGATCCGCTGACCCACAAGAAGATCGAGGAAGTCGGTTCGGCCAACTTCTTCGGGATCACCCACGACAACAAGTTCGTGACTCCGAACTCGCCATCCGTGCTGCCGGGCATCACCCGTCTGTCGCTGATCGAACTGGCCAAGACCCGCCTGGGCCTGGAAGTGGTCGAAGGCGACGTGTTCATCGACAAGCTGTCGGACTTCAAGGAAGCCGGCGCCTGCGGTACTGCTGCAGTGATCACGCCGATCGGCGGCATCAGCTACAACGACCACCTGCACGTGTTCCACAGCGAGACCGAAGTCGGCCCTGTGACCCAGAAGCTCTACAAAGAGCTGACTGGCGTACAGACCGGCGACGTCGAAGCGCCAGCGGGCTGGATCGTCAAGGTTTGATCTGACGGCCAGACGTAAAAAAGCCCTCCATCGAGTGATCGATGGGGGGCTTTTTCATGGCTGCTGTCGGCACAGCCACTCGATGAACACCAGAGCCGAAGCTGTCATCGGCGGCACCGTACCGTAGTAATAACGTGGCAAGCGCATGCGCAAATCCGGCAGCGGGCAGATCAATCGTCCGCTCGACAGGTGCGTGCCCAGCAACGAGGTCGGGCACAAGGCGATGCCCTCACCCGCCACCGCCGCGTCCAGCACCCGATGCATGTAGTCGAACTGACGGGTTACCTGCCCGGCATCCTGACTTTGCCCAAAGCGCATGGCCCAGTTATGCCAGTCCTCGCGACGAGCCCGAACGGTCAGCAAAGTGTGCTGATTCAGCGCCGCAAGGTCCGCGAGAGGCACGCGCTCGATCAGTTCGGGTGCAGCGACCAGCAGCAATTCATCCTCGAACAGCGCATGAGCCTCGATAGTCGGTGCCCAGTCATCGCGCCCGCGCCGAATGACCACGTCGAAACGGTCGACGGCCGGATCCGGGGATCGGGTTTGGGTGATGACCTCGGTTTTGATGTCGGGGTGCTGCGCTATGAAGTCCGGCAACCGAGGCATCAGCCACAACTGAGCGAAGGAGGGACGCACATTGAGGGTCACCGTCGGCTGCGCGACCTGCTGTTTCAACTCGAACGTGGCATCGGCAATCTGCGCAAGGCCGGCGCTGACCTGCTCGTAGTAACGCTGCCCGACGGCGGTCAGCAGTGACTGGCGGATACGCCGCTCGAACAGCAACACACCGAGGTGTTCTTCCAGCAGTTTGATGTGACGGCTGATGGCGCTGTGACTGACATGCAGCTCTTCGGCCGCCAGGCTGAAGCTCTGGTGACGCGCCGCGACGGCGAATGCGCGAACAGCATTGAGCGGAGGCAATGGTTTTTTCATGCGTCTAATTTAGTTACATATGCAGCGCATTTAAAGCGTTTGTCACACCCGCAGCCGCCACGCCAATCTGCCCGCACCCAGCCACGGGATTCGACGGAGCCATCCATGCACAGCTACGGACTGTTTTTACTGTTCGCCACCCTGACCATTCTCAGTCCCGGTCCGGGCGTGGTCCTGACGTTGTCCAACGCGGTACGTCATGGCTGGGCCGGCGCCCTGCCGGGGATTTTCGGCATCGCCTCGGGCGCTTTCGTGGTGGCCGCGATCAGCGCCACCAGCGTCGGCCTGATCCTCAGCGCCTCGGCCAACGCCTTTATCGTGCTGAAATACGTCGGCGCCGCTTACTTGTTGTACCTGGGCTTCAAGAGCTGGCGCTCGGATCGCTTCGTGGCCCTCAAAGCGCTGCCGCCCTCCCGTCCCGGCTATCGGTTTCTGGAAGCGGCCTCGTTACAGTTTCTGAACCCCAAGGCCATTTTTTTTTTCCTCGCGGTGTTCCCGCAATTCATCGACACCACCCAGGCTTTCTATCCGCAGTTCTTCAAACTGGTCGCCTCTTACGGGGTACTGGTGATTCTGGTTCACGGCAGCTACGCCCTGCTCGCCCATGTCGCCAAGGGCTGGCTGTCGAGTCCGAAGGGTTCCTGGTGGACGGCGAAGGCCTCGGGGGTAACGTTTGCAGGTTTTGGATTGCTGATGGCTTCGGCAAGTCGTTGAGCACTTCCATCAAATCAAGCACGTCACTCCCGCCCTTCCTTCATAGCAATCCGCTTCCCACCCCGCGCAGCAATCCCGCTCGCCTGCCCGTTCTGTTGCTTGCCTGTCCGTGCCTGGGTAATCAACCCCGGAATCAACTCCCCCTCCGGCAGATTCTTCCAGAACCGCGCCGGCAAATGCCCTTGCATGACCTTCGGGTTCAGCCGCGCCGGGTTGAAGATGTGGCTGTAGTAAGTCAGCCACAACTCACCATGGGGATCGTCGACGTTCTGCGCCAGTTGCTGCCACTCCACCGGGCACTGGCGTTGATGAATCAACTGCTCGCCATCGTAATAAACGCCATCCCTGGGCGTGGCGATCAACCAGCGGTGGCGCCCCATGCGGCCGATGAAATGTTCGCTGGCGCTGTGCAGGATGTCGTGGGCCGGCTCATGCCAGGCCACATATTGTGGGCCGGGGCTGCCTTGCGGCCGTTCGATGAAACGCACGAACGCATGCAAATGATGGGCTTCGCGGTGCACTTGCTTGAGCCGCCGTTGCAACTCGCTGCCCAGCTTGTCGCCGGCCATCATCGCCGTGCGATCGCCGTGACTGACCCGCCACAGCACTTCGTACAGCAGACTCCAACGCTGATCGCCACGATATTGCGCGGCACATTCAAGGGTCTCGAGCAGCAGGCGCGGAATCCGCGCCTGAAACGGCCCCTGCCCCTCGGGAACAGACTGCTCGTTGGCAAACAGATCGCTGACTCCTTCAGACGCCCAGCTCACCAGACTCGGATCGACCTCATGACTGAGCAGCCAGCGCGCCTGCTGGCGCCAGCTGTCGAACAGGTCATCGCAATCGAGATTGATCATCCCCACAACCCCATTTGCTGCGGCATCGGTCGGTCGCGCAGTTGCTGATAAAGCATCTGGCTGGTGACCTCGGCCTGCTGCGGGTGGTAATCGCTGGTAATGATGAACGGCTTGGCCTTGGCCAGCACACAACGCATGCGGGCCAGGTCTTCGTAGCGAATCCGTCGCTGCCGACGCAGCTCCACCAGGCGCTCGGTGGTCCGCAGACCGATACCGGGAATACGTGAAATCAGCGCCGGCTCCGCGCGATTCAGGTCCAGCGGAAACACCTCGCGATTCTGTAGCGCCCAGGCCAGTTTCGGGTCGATGTCCAGCGCCAGATGCCCCGGCCCCTTGAACAGCTCCCCGGCGCTGTAGCCATAACCGCGCAACAGGAAATCGGCCTGGTACAAGCGGTGCTCACGCATCAGCGGTGGTGCGGCGAGCGGCACGCTTTTCGGGCTGTTGGGGATCGGGCTGAACGCCGAGTAATAGACTCGACGCAGGCGGAACGTGCCGTACAGCGCCTGGGCGCTGTGCAGGATGGTGCTGTCGTCGGTGTCATCGGCACCGACGATCATTTGCGTGCTCTGCCCGGCCGGAGCGAACTTCGCCGCGCGGGGCTCGTTGAGTACGGTTTGTTCACCGGTATAGATGGTGTTCATCGCCTGCTTGATCGAACCCAATTGCTTCTCCGGCGCCAGGGTTTGCAGGCTGGCGTCGGTGGGCAGCTCGATGTTGACACTCAAACGGTCGGCATAGCGCCCCGCCTCGGCGATCAGAGCCGGGTCGGCTTCGGGAATGGTCTTGAGGTGGATGTAGCCGCGAAACTCATGCTTCTCGCGCAGCAAGCGGGCCACACGATTGAGTTGCTCCATGGTGTAGTCCGCCGAGCGGATGATCCCGGAACTGAGGAACAACCCGCTGACGCAGTTGCGCCGGTAGAAATCCAGGGTCAGCGCGACCACTTCCTCGGGCGTGAAGCGGGCGCGCGGCACATCGCTGGAGCGGCGGTTGACGCAGTATTGGCAGTCGTAGAGACAGAAATTGGTCAGGAGGATTTTCAGCAGCGAGACGCAACGCCCATCAGGCGTGTAGCTGTGGCAAATACCCATGCCATCGGTCGCGCCCAGCCCGCTCTTGCCCTCGGAACTGCGCTTGGGCGCTCCGCTGCTGGCGCAGGAAGCGTCGTACTTGGCGGCGTCGGCGAGAATGCTGAGCTTGTCGATGAGTTGCATGGCTGGACCCGATACTGTTTGCATATACAGTATCGATCCGATTGCGATACGACAAGGCGAAAAACCTGTTCCTCGTCGGCAAGCACGCAAAGGCAAAAGATCGCAGGCGGCGATCTTTTGCCTTCCCTGCACTCAGTTCAGCGCTCAGGCACCGCGCAATTCAACCGTCAGGTGCGACAGCTCATGCACCGGCGCCAGGCGTTCGCGAATGGCCTCCGCCGTCACACCGGCAGTCGCCACCACACTGACAATCGCCGCCCGCGCCTGCGGGCCGACCTGCCAGACATGCAAGTCGCTGATGTGCACGTCGTCCGAGGTTTCCAGCAGCTCGCGGATCTCGGCGGCCACCGGTTCATCGGTGGCGTCGAGCAGCACGGCGGCGCTGTCGCGCATCAGGTTGTAGGCCCACTTGGCAATTACAATCGCGCCGACAATGCCCATCACCGGATCCAGCCATACCCAGCCCAGATAACGCCCGGCCAGCAGCGCCGCAATCGCCAGGACCGAGGTCAAGGCGTCGGCCAGGACGTGCACGTAAGCCGAGCGCAGGTTGTTGTCATGATGGTGGTGATGATCGTGGCCTTGGTCATGATGGTGCCCATGGTCGTGGCTGTGATGGCCCATCAGCAGAAACGCGCTGAGCAGATTCACCGCCAGGCCCACCACGGCGATCACCGTCGCCTCGCCGAATGCCACGCTGGTCGGCTGGAACAGCCGCAGGATCGACTCGCCGGCAATGCCCAGCGAAACCAGCCCCAAAACCATGGCCGAGGCGAAACCGGCGAGGTCGCCGACCTTGCCGGTGCCGAAACTGTAGCGGCTGTTTTGCGCATTGCGCCGGGCGAAACCATAGGCCGCCGCTGCGATGCCGAGGGCGCCGGCATGGGTCGCCATGTGAAAACCGTCAGCGAGCAACGCCATGGAACCGGTGATGTAGCCGGCGGCAATTTCGCCGATCATCATGATAAATGTCAGGATCACCACCCATAACGTGCGGCGCGCGTTCTCATCGTGGGAGGCGCCCAGGAACTGGTGGTCGTGGCGAAAGCGTTGCGCTTGCGGCGTCAGGGTCATGATTTGGCGCTCTACTTTGAATAACGACGGATGGCTTGCAGCAACTCTTCCACACCCTGGGCGCGCTCGTCGTCACTCAGGCCGGGGCGGGCCACATGTTCACGGGCGTGGGCGTCGATGAACTGATCCATCAAGCCGTTGACCGCACCGCGGATCGCCGCGACCAGGTGCAGGGTCTTGGCGCAATCGGCATCGCCTTCGAGCGCCTTTTCCACGGCCTGAACCTGCCCGGCAATACGCCTAACCCGGTTGAGCAGGTCATCTTTGTGTTCATGAATGTGCGACATACCTATACCCCCTACCCCTATATGGTGGGCATATTGGCTGATCGCCGAAATGAACGCAACTTCCGTTATGGGCGCGGATTTGCTCGCGAAGGCACGCTGAAAAACGAAGCATCATTTCAGCATCATCCGCGAGGCTACATCGCCTTGCGCCTTTGCCTACAACTGCGCCAGAATCCGCCGGCTTGTGCGGTTTGGGGGGCGTCGGTAGCTTTTATCCCGTCACTGAAATGGTCGGTGATCGGGTTTAGTCGCTCGGTGTTTTCCAGGTTCGCAAGCGGTTATTCAGTCAGGCATTTCCACGCCTGCACTCAATGGCGGCTGTGCGCAGGGCGCCCTCGGGCGCGCCGGTGATGCTTGGACACTGGTCGACTAACCTGCGTATAGCTGCCACCTATTGTTTAGTCGCAAGAAAGTGTCAGCCTCATTCAGGTATCCAAGCAAATGATTAAACCAACACCCAATCCACCAGAAACAGACACCCCAACCGAAGCCGATCCAGCCTCCCCCTATTCCTCCCTCGATCCGAAAAAGCTTCACGATGCCGCCGAGCGCGCCCTCGATCACCATCTCAAACCCCAAGCGCCGAAACGCCGCAAACCCAGCACCATGTTCACCATCGATCCCTATCTCGATCAGCAATCGCTGCTGGCCCACGCCTGCGAATCCATGGCCTCGGCCAACGTGATGCTCAGCGACTTCGCCGCCCTCCTCGACCCGCCCTACCGCAGCACCGTGCTGGGCATTGCCCAAGTGGTGATGTTCGGCGAACTGGCGGTCAACCGGGCGCTGGACACCTTCGAATCATCCATCTGAGCCGTCATTGCAAGCATCCGTGGCGAGCGAGCGAACGCCCTCGCCACATCCGGAAACTGCGTTAGGGAGGACATCACATGCTCAACCAAACAGACACACACGCCGTCGCCGCACTGAGCGCCATCGGCCTCAACGAACGCGACCACCTCTGGGCGCAACGGGCATGCCTGGTGCTGTTCGAGAGTCAAAACGAATCAATCGTCGCCTGCGCCGTCACCGCGCTCGGGCAACTGGGCGAACTGGACCGAAGCACCGTACTGCCGGCGCTAACGCGAGTGAAGAACCGCTTTCCATCACTCGAAACCACAGTGGCCCGGACGCTGGGCGAAATAGCGAGGGTTGCCTGATCCTCACGCAATCATCCCGCGGATCGCAGCCCCTCACCCTAGCCCTCTCCCGGTGGGGGAGGGAACTGATTGGGGAATGCTTGGGAAATTCGCCGACCTGGAAGTGCTCTACCGAATCCATAATCGAATCGGTCATTCAGGTCGGTGCATAACATCAGACACCCCACTCGGCCCCCTCTCCCACCGGGCGGTCCGACGTTTCGGGAGGGCTGGGGTGAGGGGAACAGGCTGACTCAGATCCAGTGTGGGAGCGGGCCTGCTCGCGAAAGAGCCGGCAGATTTACCGCTTGAAATCCGCCAGGATAAAAGGCGTATGAGCCCGAAGGTAAACATCCACATGTTCCAGCGAATGCAGCAAATCGCTGGATGTCTCAGTGCTTCCCCGGGCATCCAGGCGAGTAAGGGTGACGGAGTAAAACTCATTGTCCTGAAGCAGAACGCCAGTAAACCTGACCTTCTGCCCTTCCTCGTCGGTAACGGACGTCGCCGTCAAAGGCCTGGACTCCAGCACTTGTGAGAGCCGCGACTTGAGCGCGTTGCGTTTGGCAAGCAGCTCCTTGCTCACGACCCAAGCGCCAATCCCCACCGCAATGGAGAGCAATGTCATAAAGCCGCTGGAATAGCGCCCACGCCTCGAATGGTTTTCCCCCAACCAGTCGACGACCTGAGAAACCACGTGCCATACGTCCATTATTCAGTCCCTGAAAGTGATAAGAGCATCGGCGCAATCGACCTCAATCCTCCCGCGTCAGCACTTCCAGCAGCTCAATCTCAAACACCAGGTTCGAATTCGGCGGGATCTTGCCCATCGTCCGTTCGCCGTAGCCCAAGTGTGCCGGCACCAGCAGTTTGCGTTTGCCACCGACTTGCATGCCCATGATTCCCTGATCCCAGCCTTTGATGACGCGGCCCGTTCCGATCACGCACTGGAATGGTTTGCCCCGGCTCCAGGAAGAATCAAACTCCGTACCGTCTTCCAGCCATCCGCTGTATTGAGTGGTGATCAGCGCGCCTTTGACGGCGGTTTTGCCGTCGCCCGGTTGCAGGTCGATGATTTGCAGTTCGTCTGTCATGGTTCTTAACTCATTAGCGATGGCCCGGTCGGGGCGCGGACGCAGGTTTTCGCAGAATCCGTCGCCAATGGCAATGCATGGAACGGAATCATTCGCCGCCGCTCACATGAATATCGACATCGCTTCAAGCCAGGGACGCTCTGATGACCGACTCACGATTGCTGCGCAGTTTCATCCCGCCGTACATCCTTAACCGGATCATTGCCCACGGTTCGGAGACGCAGCGCAGGGCCGCGATGCTGACCCTCAATCATGTCCGCAGCCTGTTGCCCAATCCCGGCCCGCCCCTGCGTCCGCCGGCCAGGACGATCCAGCCAGCGGGCAAACCCGGCCTGGCCCAGCGCAGCGTTCACGATGCACAGAATAAAATGCTGCTGCCGGGGGGCGCGGTGCGCCTGGAAGGCCAGCCGGCGTCGGGCGACCGGGCGGTAGACGAGGCCTATGACGCCCTGGGCGCCAGTTATGATTTTTTCTGGAAAGTGTTGGGACGCGACTCGATCGATAACAAGGGTTTCGCCCTGATCGGCAGCGTGCATTACGGCCAGGGTTACGAAAACGCCTTCTGGAACGGCGAGCAAATGGTCTTCGGTGACGGTGATGGCGAGATTTTCCAGCGCTTCACCCGCTCGCTGGACGTGATCGCCCACGAACTGGCGCACGGCGTGACCGAGAGCGAGGCCGGGTTGATTTACGCGGGCCAGTCCGGGGCACTGAACGAGTCGCTGTCGGATGTGTTTGGCGTGCTGGCCAAGCAATACGCGCTCAGCCACACGGTCGAGCAGGCCGACTGGCTGATCGGCGCCGATCTGCTCACGCCGAGGATTCAGGGCAAGGGCCTGCGCTCGATGTCCCATCCCGGTACGGCATATGACGATCCGCTGCTGGGCAAGGACCCGCAGCCGGAACACATGCGCAAATTCGTCATCACCACGGAAGACAACGGCGGCGTTCACATCAATTCCGGAATCCCCAACCGCGCGTTTTATCTGGCGGCACGGGCGTTGGGCGGGTTTGCCTGGGAGAAGGCCGGGCGGATCTGGTACGACACGTTGTGCGATAAACGCTTGAGTCAGGATGCAACGTTCGACGCCTTTGCCCGATTGTCCGTCGAGCACGCGGGCAAGCGATTCGGGGCCAGGGAAGTCGCGGCGGTGCATCAGGGTTGGTCTCAGGTCGGCATTGAAATGTCGCTGGAGGTTGTATGAAAACCCTGCCCGAGTTGGGCGACGATGCCGTAGTGCGGGTTTCCCGACAGGGTGGCGTGGCGGCGATTCATAGCCTGAGCCGGCCGAGGGAGATCGAGTTCGCGCAATGCGATACCGGCCAGCGCAGCCGAATCTGCTCGGTACTGGAAAGGTGTTTGTCCTTGGACAACAGCGAGTCCGGGCGTGGGGATCAGCGGTTTTATCAGATCGAGGTGCGCTCCCGGGCCGGTGAAATGGTGCTGAAAGTGCCGGAGGATCAGGCACCGGGCGATCTGGTTCATCTGTGGGACAAGGGGCAATTGTTGTAGGGAGCCAATAGATACTGACCAAGTGCCATACACGCGGGCTTTACAGGGGCTGTTGCCGCGCAGATCAGTGATTTAAGCTGTGCGGCAATTTCGTCGGTGTACGGTCCGCTCGTCATGTTGACTACTTCTGAATGAATCCGGTCTGGATCGTCGCGGTTGCGGGCGCGATCATGCTTGGCGTGATCGGCTACCTGTTATGGCGCCAGCGTGCGCTGCACAAGCAATTGGCGACGTATCAGGCACTGGTGAGCCGCCTGACCGACCATCCACCGCCGCGTACCGATGGCGACGCCGAACGTTTCAAGCGCAGCCAGTATTTCGCCCGGATCGGCACCTGGGATTGGGAAGTCGACACCGACCGTCTCTACTGGTCGGACGCGATCTTCGGCATGTTCGGGTTCAAGATCGGCGAAGTGACGCCGTCCTACGCCCTGTTCTGTTCCTGCGTCCACCCGGACGACCGGGAGAAAGTCCGTGCCGGTGAGTTGCGCTGTCTGGAAACCGGCGAAAACCACGACGAGGAATACCGCGTGGTCTGGCCCGATGGCACCATTCGCTGGCTGCGCGAGACGGGCAACGTGGTGAAAAACGATCACGACACCATGGTCAAAATGATGGGCGTGGTGCGCGACATCACCGAAGAAAAGGCGTCCGCCAGCTACCTCCAGCACCTGGCCCACTTCGACCCGCTGACCGGTCTGCCCAACCGGCTGGTGCTGGAAGAACGGCTCTCGCAAGCCCTGGAACACGCCCGCAACACCGAGACTCGGGTGGCGCTGGTGTTCGTCGACCTCAACGGCTTCAAATCGATCAACGACCGCTACGGCCACGCTGCCGGCGACCGCGTCCTGATCACTACCGCCACCCGCCTCAAACGCATCCTGCGCGCCAGCGACACCGTCGCCCGGATCGGCGGCGACGAATTCGTGGTCGTCCTCCAGGGCCTCTCCCCCGCCCTTAACCTGCAAGACGAAGCCCGCAGCATCTGCCAGAAAATCTTCGTCGAACTCTCCCCGACCATCACCATCGGCAGCGACCAGCGCCACATCGGCACCAGCCTCGGCGTCGCCGTCTTCCCCGACCACGCGCCGAGCATGGATCGACTGCTGCACATTGCCGATCTGGCGATGTATGAGGCCAAGCGCAGCGGGAATAATCAGTATCGGTTAGGGGGCGAAAACCCGGTGCGCGTCCATGCACCGGGGTATTGAGCGGGCGGGTCAACGCACCACCGGCTGAATCTCCACAATCGTCCCGTTGGTAATCATCACCATCACGTACTTGTCATCGATCTGTACCCACTGCGCCTGCGGCTCCGGTGCCTTGAGGCCTTTGTGTTTCCAATCGGTGATGGCTTTTTCGCTGCGCTGGTAGATGTCCGGCGCGCGGTCGTTGACCTTGAGTGCGCGGTTGCCGGTCGGGGATTGCACGCTGGTGCTACTTGAGGTTTCGGCCGCTTGAACGATGGGGCTGATCCCGGCGATACCCGCGACGAGGGCCAGGCTGGCGATTAGGGTCTTGTTGTTCATCGGTGAACCTCCTGAATTGTCTGATACCTGAACTCCGACTGTGGGGCACGGGAATCATTCCATGTGGTTTGCTGACTTCTGGCGAGACAGTCTAGAACCTCCTCTCCAGCAGGATGACCCCGACAGGTTCACGGCCAGACCTGCGCATTTACGCTAAGATGCCGCGCAAAACTTGCCGAGTGAATAAGGACATCACCGTGAAAATCTACATCGTCGTCAACCTGGTGCTTCTCGGCCTCCTCGCCCTCTACGCCGTACACCTGTTCAACTCGTTGGTCGCCCGCCGCAACGAAATCAAAAACGCCTTCGCGCAAGTCGAAGTCCAACTCAAACGCCGCTATGACCTGATCCCCAATCTGGTTGCCGTTGCCAAGGGCTATCTGGCCCATGAGCGCGAAACCCTTGAAGCGGTCATCTCTGCGCGCAACGCTGCGGTGGTCGGGCTGGCGGCTGCACAGGCCAAACCCGGCAACGCACAACATATTGCAGAGCTAGGCCAGGCAGACGCCGCGCTCAGCAGTGCCGTCGGCCGATTGAACCTGACTCTGGAAGCCTATCCGGAACTCAAAGCCTCACAGAACATGCAGCAACTCAGTGAGGAACTGAGCAGCACCGAGAACAAAGTGAGCTTCGCACGACAGGCTTTCAACGATGCGGTCATGGCCTACAACACCCTGAAACAGAGTTTCCCGGCGGTGCTGCTGGCCGCCAGTTTCGGCCATCGCGACGACGCCGTTCCGCTGAAGTTCGCCGATACGCTGGCAATCAAATCAGCGCCCACCGTTTCGCTCTGAACCTCCCTGCCCACGGACGGCTCCATGAACTTCTTTGAACAACAACACCAGGCCCGGCGCAAGACCACACAGTTGGTCAACCTGATGATCCTGTCGGTTCTCGCCCTGATCGTCCTCACCAGCCTGCCTTTTGTCTACACGGGTTTTGAGGATTACTTGAACGGTACTGGCAGTTTGCGGGATGCCTTGATGGCGATGGCTGTGATCGCATCACTCATCAGTGGTGTCGTGGTGATTGGCGGCCTGTTGAAATACCGGGAACTGCGTGCCGGCGGGAAAGTGGTTGCCGAAAAACTTGGCGGTCGACTGATCAACGACAACGCGCGCTCGCTGGATGAACAACGACTGATGAACGTCGTCGAGGAAATGGCGATCGCCTCCGGCACCATCATTCCCGCGGTGTACCTGCTACCGGACGAAACCATCAACGCCTTCGCGGCCGGACTTACGCCCGAAAACGCGGCCATTGGTGTGACGCAAGGCGCCGTCAGATTGCTGACCCGGGAAGAACTGCAAGCGGTGATCGCCCACGAATTCAGCCACATTTTCAACGGGGACATGCGCCTCAATACCCAACTGGTCGCGGTGGTACACGGTCTCTTGGTTTTGGGACTCACCGGTGCCTACATTCTGGCCAGCCAACTCAAGATTGAAAGCGGCAAAAAGCGCGATCTGCGAATGGTCCTGCTGGGGATGTTCATCGGTCTGGTGTTGTGTGCTGCCGGATTCGCCGGGAATTTCTTTGCCAACCTGATCAAGGCCGGCGTTAGCCGCCAACGCGAATTCCTCGCCGACGCCAGCGCCGTACAGTTCACCCGCAACCCACAAAGCATTGTCGGCGCCCTGAAAAAGATTGGTGGACAGGGTTCGTCCATCAGAGCAGCCCGCGCCGGTGAATTCAGTCACCTGTATTTCAGCGCTGGCGTGTCGAACCCACTCAGTCGCCTGTTTGCCACTCATCCGAATCTGAGCGAGCGTATCCGCCGAATTGATCCGCAGTGGGACGGCAATTTTGCACCTGCCCAAGCAGGCTCATCTCCACAGGTTTAGTAATGTTCACCAACCACCCGCCAACCCATAACGCTGGGTGAGCGGGCTTGCTCGCGGAGGCCAGGCCAGCCACCCTCCCCACCCGCTGAACCACCGCTTTCGCGAGCCAGTCCGGCTCCCACGGGTTTCCGACCGATGCCATGCAATCGGCGATTGATCCGCTCTGCACATCAATGCATGCCAACAATGCAATTAACAGATCGATCCCCCTGCGCCACTATCCGCCCCAATAAAAACCGTGCGCCGCCTCCCCGTAGCGCACGTCATAAAAGCGGTGGAGTACTTTTCTATGACAGCCTCAATCCCACACGGCGGCTCGCGGGCCGGCGCCATTTTCCGGGTGACCTCGGGTAACTTCCTCGAACAGTTCGACTTCTTCCTGTTCGGCTTCTATGCCACGCAGATCGCGGCAGTGTTCTTTCCGGCGAGCAGTGAGTTCGCGTCCCTGATGATGACCTTCGCCGTGTTCGGCGCAGGCTTTTTGATGCGTCCGCTGGGGGCGATCGTGCTCGGCGCGTACATCGATGACGTCGGCCGGCGCAAAGGTCTGATCGTCACCCTGTCGATCATGGCCAGCGGCACGATCCTGATTGTGCTGGTGCCCGGATATGAGTCCATCGGCCTGTTCGCTCCGGCGCTGGTGCTGATCGGGCGCTTGCTGCAGGGTTTCTCCGCGGGTGCGGAACTGGGCGGCGTGTCGGTGTATCTGGCGGAAATCGCCACACCGGGCAATCGCGGGTTCTTCACCAGTTGGCAGTCGGCCAGCCAGCAAGTGGCAATCGTCGTCGCGGCTGCGCTGGGCTACGCGCTGAACCAGTGGATGGCGCCGGATGTGATTGCCGATTGGGGCTGGCGGATTCCGTTTTTCGTCGGCTGCATGATCGTGCCGTTCATTTTCCTGCTGCGGCGCAATCTGGCGGAAACCGAAGAGTTCACCGCGCGCAAGCATCGCCCGAGCATGAAAGAAGTGTTCCGCACCCTCGGCCAGAACTGGGTCGTGGTAATCGGCGGGATGCTGATGGTCGCGCTGACCACCACCGCGTTCTATCTGATTACCGTGTACGCGCCGACCTTCGGCAAAACCGTGCTGCACCTGAGCACCTCCGATGCGTTGCTGGTGACGCTGTTGGTGGGAGTGTCGAACTTCTGCTGGCTGCCCATCGGCGGTGCAATTTCCGATCGCATCGGTCGCCGTCCGCTGCTGATCGCCATGGCGCTGCTGGCGCTGGCGACGACTTATCCGGCGCTGTCGTATCTGGTGCAGGCGCCGAGCTTCGCTCACATGCTGCTGGTGCTGCTGTGGCTGTCGTTCATCTACGGCATGTACAACGGCGCGATGATTCCGGCGCTGACCGAAATCATGCCGGTGGAAGTGCGCGTGGCCGGGTTCTCCCTCGCCTACAGCCTGGCGACTGCGGTGTTCGGCGGTTTCACTCCGGCGATGTCGACGTTCCTGATCCAGTACACCGGGGATAAAGCCGCGCCGGGCTACTGGATGAGTGTCGGCGCGCTCTGCGCGTTGTGCGCGACGCTGTACCTGTATCGCCGTAGCGGCGGTCGTCTGCAACCGGCCGTGGCCTGAGGAGCGTCTGCATGAAAAAACTGTTCAGCCTGACCGCGTTTGCCCTTCTCGCGTGCAGCGCTCTGGCGCAAGCCGAAGAACTGCGGGTGATGACCTCCGGCGGCTTCACCGCCGCCTATAAGATCCTCGGCCCGAAATTCGCGGCCACCACCGGCAATACCCTCGACACCACCCTCGGCCCGTCGATGGGCAAAGCCCCGGAGGCGATCCCCAATCGCCTCGCACGCGGTGAGCAGGCCGATGTGGTGATCATGGTCGGCTACGCCCTCGACGACTTGATCAAGCAAGGCAAGGTCGACCCGGCTTCGCGGGTGGAGCTGGCGGATTCGCGGATCGGTCTGGTGGTGCGTGAAGGCGCGCCGAAGCCGGATATCAGCAACGTCGACGCCCTGAAGAAAACCCTGCTCGACGCTCAATCGGTGGCCTACTCCGACAGCGCCAGCGGCGTGTACATCGAGCAGCAGCTGTTCAAGCGCCTGGGCATCGAAGACCAGTTGAAAGCGAAAGCGAAGATGATCCCGAAAATCCCGGTGGGCTCGGTGGTCGCCACGGGCGACTATCAACTGGGCTTCCAGCAGGTCAGCGAATTGCTGCCGGTGCCGGGGGTGAGTTTCGTGGCGAAGATTCCGGAGTCGGTGCAATCGGTGACACGTTTCGCGGCGGGCATTCCGGTGGGCGCGCAGCATCCGCAGGAGGCCAAGGCCCTGCTCGCCTACCTCGCCGCGCCCGCCGCCCAGGCGGATGTGCAGGCCACCGGGCTGGATTCGGTCAAGCGCTGACGGTGGGCGGCTGGACCTTCATTTCCACCACCAGCCGCTCCAGTTCCAGTGCCGCCGGGGTCAGGGTACGACCCCGGCGCTTGATGATGCCGACGCTGCGCATCACTTGCGGATCGGTCAGCGGCACCCGCGTCAGGATCGGATGATCCGCCGCCGGCATCGCCATCAGCGGCACCGCCGCCACCCCCAGTCCCGCCTCCACCAGACCGATCATCGTCGTCACATGCAGGGTTTCGCAGATGCTCGGGCGCTGCGGCACCACGCGGCTCAACGCCTGATCGAGCAGAAAGCGATTGCCGGACGTCTTGTCCAGCGAGATGTAATCCTGCTGGTAGAACTCGTCCCACGTCACACTGCCGCGCCCGGCCAACGGGTGATCGCGGCGACAGGCGACCACGTAGCTTTCTTGCACCAGCGGCTCGAAATCGACGCCGGCGTCCTGGGTGCCCATGAAACTCAGACCGAAATCCGCCTCGCCATTGACCACCGCGCTGAGCACGTCGTGGGCGCTGGAGTCGTGGACTTTGACTTTGATCCGGGGAAACTGCTGGTGATAACGCGCAACCACGCGCGGCATGAAGTAATACGCCGCCGACGGGA
Organism: Pseudomonas sp. B2M1-30; assembly: GCF_025447575.1. Lineage (NCBI taxonomy): Bacteria > Pseudomonadati > Pseudomonadota > Gammaproteobacteria > Pseudomonadales > Pseudomonadaceae > Pseudomonas > Pseudomonas sp. B2M1-30. Next base: position 205,121 of record NZ_JAOEJT010000012.1, read on the forward strand.
CGCAGGCGACGGTGACGTGACCGAGCCGGTTCGAGGCCACTTCGCTGATGCCGAGCAACGCCACGTCAAGGTCATCCAGCAAGCGCTCGACCCGAGGAATGAACCCGCGCCCGGCCTGGGTCAGGCTGACCTTGCGGGTGGTGCGCTCGAACAGCTTCACACCGAGGGCGTCTTCGAGCTTTTCGATGCGCCGGCTCAAGGCCGGTTGCGAGATCAGCACGGTGTCGGCGGCCTTGCGAAAACTGCCCTGCTCGACCACCGCACGAAAGGCTTGCAGGTCGTTGAGGTCGAAGTTGATGGCCATGGGAGACTCGCGGAGATTGATTCGCTGGAGCTATAAATGTAACTAATTGATGCAAATTATTACAGGATCACATCAATACAATCCGCAGCCACCGAACGATGTTCAGATAGGCGCCTGCTCTCTGCACCAGCCCTCCCCAGTGGCTTTGCGGTAGATATGAAATCGTTTCAGCCTTTATCCTTGTCGCCCCCGCCGTACCGCGTTACTGGAGTCCCGCCATGCCCCATGAAGGCAATCTGTTGCAAGCCGCCGTCGTCTTTCTCTTCGCTGCGGTACTCGCCGTGCCCCTCGCCAAACGCCTGCAACTGGGTGCCGTGCTCGGTTATTTGTTTGCCGGGGTGATCATCGGCCCGTCGGTGCTGGGCCTGGTCGGCAATCCGCAGAGCGTCAGCCATATTTCCGAGCTGGGGGTGGTGCTGCTGTTGTTCATCATCGGTCTTGAGCTGTCACCACGCCGCCTGTGGGTGATGCGCAAATCAGTGTTCGGCGTCGGTCTGGCGCAGGTGTTGCTGACCGGTTCGGTGATCGGCGTGCTGGCGCTGTCGGTGTTCGGCCAGACGCTCAACAGTGCCATCGTGCTTGGGCTCGGGCTGGCGCTGTCGTCTACCGCGTTCGGCCTGCAGAGCCTGGCCGAGCGCAAGGAACTGACCAGCCCCCACGGGCGTCTGGCGTTCGCGATTCTGTTGTTCCAGGACATCGCCGCGATCCCGCTGATCGCCCTGGTGCCGATGCTCGCTGGCGTCGAACACCACACCAGTACCGCCGACGATGTGCGCCACAGTTTGCAGGTCCTCGGCAGCATCGCTGTGGTGGTGATCGGCGGGCGCTATCTGCTGCGTCCGGTGTTCCGCGTGGTGGCGAAAACTGGCCTGCCGGAGGTGTCCACCGCTACCGCATTGCTGGTGGTGATCGGCACGGCCTGGTTGATGGACCTGGTGGGTGTATCGATGGCGCTCGGGGCGTTTCTCGCCGGCCTGCTGCTGGCGGATTCGGAATATCGCCATGAGCTGGAAGCGCAGATCGAACCGTTCAAGGGCCTGCTGCTCGGGCTGTTTTTCATCAGTGTCGGCATGGGCGCCAACCTCAGTCTGCTGCTCAGCACGCCGCTCACGGTGCTGGGCCTGACGCTGCTGTTGATCGGCCTGAAGCTGCCGCTGCTGTTTGTGGTCGGCCGGCTTGCGGGCGGGTTGAACAAGGTCAGCGCCGTTCGCCTCGGTATCGTGCTGGCGGCGGGCGGTGAGTTTGCTTTCGTGGTGTTCAAGATCGGTCGCGATCAGGGTCTGTTCGAGCCGCAGCTGTATGACCTGCTGGTGCTGACCATCACCCTGTCGATGGCCGTCACCCCGCTGCTGCTGTTGATCTGCGCGCGACTGGTCAGCCCCAAGGTGCAACCGGTGGAAGTGCCGGAGAAATTCCGTCAGATCGACACCGAAACCCCACGCGTGGTGATCGCCGGCATGGGCCGGATGGGGCAGATCGTGGCGCGGATCCTGCGCGCGCAGAACATCAAGTTCGTGGCGCTGGACACGTCGGTGGAAACCATCGAGCTGTCGCGCAGTTTCGGCGGTGTACCGGTGTTCTACGGCGACCCGATGCGCCCGGAAATCCTCAGTGCGGCCAAAGTCGAGGAAGCGGAATATTTCGTGATCGCCACAGACGATCCGGAGACCAACATCAAGACCGCCGAAGTCGTGCGCAAGCTTTACCCGCACATGAAAATCATCGCCCGCGCACGTAACCGTCAGCACGTTCACCGACTGGTGGATGTCGGCGCCGAGGCGGTGCGTGAGACGTACTACTCCAGTCTGGAAATGAGCCGCCGCACGCTGGTCGGCCTCGGTCTGACCCAGGCCCAGGCCGATGCGCGGATCAAGCGCTTCAAGCACCACGACGAACAGGTGCTCGAAGCCCAGCACGCGATCTACGACGACGCGGCCAAAGTCCTGCAGACCGCCCAGGAAGCCCGGGCGGAACTGGCGCGGTTGTTCGAATCGGATCAACTGGAAGAGGAATCGCGCAAGGCTTGATACCCCTCCCAAGCGCCGATGCGGGAGCCGGCCCGGGTTCATGACCGGGCCGACGCATTCGCGGGCAAGACAGTTGCTCTCACATTATTCCGGGTTGCTCCCGAATCCCGTATCAGGCACAGCCCTTGTGGGAGCGGGCTTGCCCGCGAAGAGGCCGGCACATTCGACATTAGTGCTGGATGAGATCAGGCCATTTCCAGTGCCCGCTCCTCCCTCGCCGATGCGCTTTCAAAGCGATCCGCCAAAAACGGCGTGATGTCCAGCGGCAGCGGTTCATCGTTGACCAGTTTGTCGAGCAACACCCCGGTAATCGCCGACGTCAGCACCCCGGTGCGGAAGTGCCCGCAGGCGTTCAAGTAGCCGTCCACCCCGCGCACCGGCCCGAGAATCGGCAGTTCATCCGGCGACCCCGGGCGCAACCCTGCCCAGGTGCGCTTGAGGTTGATGTCCGCCAGTTCCGGCAGGCAACGCACCGCGCCCTGCACCAGACCGGCGATTTCCGGCCAGGTGGTGGTGACGTCGAAGCCTTTGTCTTCAGTGGTGCTGCCGATCAGGATTTCGCCGTTGTCCTTCTGCGCCATGTAGCAATCGCTGGTGGTCAGGCAGCCGTTGAGGATTTTCGGCAGGCGTTCGGTGAGCAGGATCTGACCCTTCACCGGTTTCACCGGAATCCGCACGCCGGTGGCCCACTCGCTCAGGTCCGCCGCCCAGGCACCGGCGGCGTTGATCAGGGTCTTGCAGTGAAACACCCCCGCTTCAGCCGTCTGCACCCCGGTCACCCGCGTACCGTGATGCAACACCCCGGTGACGTTGGTGTTGACGAACATCTCCACGCCGTTCTGCCGGGCACCCTCGGTGTAGGCATCGGCGAGACGGAACGGGCTGACCTGGTGATCGCAGAGAAACTCCAGCGCACCGCGCGCCTCACGGCTGACGCTCGGCTCCGCTTCACGCAACGCCGCCTGATCGAGCCAGCGCACCTGATCGGCCAGGTGCGGAATGCAGCCGACAATGTGCTCGGCATACATCTGGTCTTCTTCGTCGTAGATTACGAATTTGAGCCCGGTCTTCTCGAACTTGAAATCCATCCCGTGGTTGTCCAGCAGTTCACGGTGCAACGCCGGGTACAGCGCGTTGGACTGCAAGGCGAAGTCGAAGAACGACGGCGGCAGGATGTGCGGCGTACTCGCGTCCACCGCCACCGCCGCGCCCTGGGTCGCGCGTTTGCGGTTGGCCGACATCATGCGGAAGAAAATCACCCCGCAACCCAGGCCCACCGACTCACCGATGGCCCACAAGCCGCCGGCGGAGGCGCGGGTCGCATTGCCCGGACGCTTGGCGTCGATCAGCGCGACTTTGAGATCCCTGCGCTTGGACAGTTGATAGGCAATGGACGCGCCGATCACGCCGCCTCCGGCGATGACCACATCATAAAACTTACTCATGGGAAACGGCCTCCGTGCCGAGGGACTGGAACGCGGAAAAAGGGATCGGATCAACCGGGAAGCGCGGCCGCAGCCAGCCGACATCCTGTCGACCGGTGGCCTGGCGCAGACGGTCGCTGCAATAGCCGACGCACATCCGTCCCTGACAGTCGCCCATGCTTACGCGGGTGCGCATTTTCAGGCTGGCGATGTCTTGCACACCCTGCTCCAGCGCCCGGTCGATGTCGGCGCGGGTTGCGTGCTCGCAGCGGCAGATCACCGTGTCGGCCGCCGGCAATGCGGTTTGCCCGACGCCGCGTCCGGTGTAGCGATCCACCGCTGCACGAAAGCGCACGATGGATTTGAGTTTGCCCAGGTAACGGTCGCGGCGAACCCGCGCCAGCTCCTCTTCCAGCACGCCGCGTTGCAGCAGGATCGAGGTCGCGGCGATCTTGCCGGCGAGCATCGCCGCTTCACCGCCGCGAATCCCGCCCATGTCGCCGGCCAGATGCACGTGCGGCTCACTGCTCTGCTGCCAGATATTGGCGTGGGCGCGCAGATAGCCGTCGTCGCTGAAGCCGTGATCCAGGCCCATTTGCTGGCTCAACTGGGTACGCGGAATGAAGCCGTAGCCGACCGCCAGGGTCTTGGCCTCAATGCGTTCGAGCCGGGACAGATCCGCCTCCCACGTCGCCGAATACGGCGCCACGCTGACGCTGCTCAACTCGCCATCACCCCGAGCCTCGACCACACCCCAGCCGTAGTTCATCGGGATGCCGTGCAGTTTCAGGTAGGTGAGCATGCTCAAGCCGTCTAGGAACAATTGCGGCTTGTTCAACAGCGCCAGGCTCTCGCGGGCGATCTTGCCGAAAGCGCAGGCCTCGTAGACGCCGGCGACGCTGACGCCGGAGGCGTGCAACTGACACGCCACCAGCGGCAACAGCGGTCCGGTGCCGGCGATCACCACCGGCCCTTGCGGCTTGACCACGCCGCTCTTGATTTGCAGTTGCAAGCCACCGAGCAGGATCACCCCCGGCAGGGTCCAACCAGGAAACGGCACGCTGCGCTCATGGCAACCGGCGGCCAGCAGCAACTGCGGGTACTCGATTTCATGCAGGCGTTCATCGCCGTCCAGCACCACCAGCGAGCGCGTGCCTTCGGCACCGACCACCCGATGATTGAGGCGCACGTCGATCAACCCGGATTGCGCCTGGAAATCACCGTGCAGTTTGCCCAGCGCTTCGGAATAGCGCGGTCCCAGGTAATCCAGCTGCACGCCGTCGCGCAACGGCCCGCGATAGACCACGCCGCCAAGGCGCGAGGCTTCTTCGAGCAAGGTACAGCGCACACCATGGCGGGCCAGTTCGATGGCAGCCGCCATTCCCGCCGGGCCGCCGCCGACGATCACCGGATACAGGCTCATGGCGCCTCCTGCTCGTTGATGCGGTTGACCCGGGTTTCGATGTGCATGCCCTCGCGCACCACGGTCTGGCAGGCGCGGCGCTTGTGCCGGCCATTGATCTTCACCAGACAGCACTGACACACGCCCATGCCGCAATAGGCACCGCTGACCTGGTTGTGATCGTTGCGCGCGACCTGGCGCACACCGAGGGACTGAATGACGCTGAGGACGGTTTCGCCGATGGCGGCGGTGACCGGTTGACCGTTGATGTGTACGGTCATATCCGCCTGTGTCAGAGGCTGGATATCAAAGGTTCTTTCTAGGCAGTGCATTGCGATGTTCATCCGTGAAGGTTCGGTTGAGGTGGTGTCAGCTCCTTGCTGCACTACATCTTGTCGACGTTTTTATTGCTGTGGTTTGGGTGTCGACGCGGGTACTCCCGTCAGCGCAACAAGGTGCGCGTGAAGCACTGTAGTTCATACCTCAGCAAAGGCCTGGATCATTCACGTTAGGCGATCGCGCCGGGGGGAATATTGATCCAGGCCAGTGAAAGCAGTCGGATTGTTCAACGATCAGTTGGAGAAAACGAACTGTCCCTTGATCTTTTTCGGTCCGATGAAACCCAGATCAGGGAACAGCAGGTTTTTCAGCCAGGCAACGAAGAACACCATCGCCAGCGTAATCACCACCCCGATCACCGTCCCCGTCGGGTCCTCGGCGTAACCCTTGAACATCCGTGGCACCTGGCTGATCGACAGAATCACGTAAGCGGTATAAGCCTGCGCCATGTTCCGGTGGAAGCCCCAGACAAACAGCAAGGGCACGCCTCCAGCAAACAGGCCCAGCCCGATGGCGAAACCCGGGCTGATGGTCAATCCCAGAAAATAGCCGGCCACCAGACCGATAAGCGCCTGGACGTAAGTCAGCCCGAGCAGGATTTTTATCTTGCCGGCATGCCGGTCCAGCAACTGCGGATCCGGACGCGAGCCGATCAGATAAGCCAGGGCCTTGTCCTTGAGCGCGCCACCGGACAGCGCCTGGAAAGTCTCGGTCTTCGAGCGCCCGGCGCCGAGCATTTCGCCAACCTGGCGTCTGATTTCCTTCTTGTCCAACGTACTCATCCTTAAAAACAGGTAGAAAGCGGCCAATCCACTTCCGGCAGTGATTCTCCCTTCTGCCCTCCCGGAAAGCAAAAAGCCGCTTGCACCCGAAAGTGAAAGCGGCCGAGGCCCGTGCCTCAAGGGATCAGTGTACGAACAGGGCGATCAGAATGATGATCGGGATCGGCACGCCGAGGAAAAACAGCAGTAGTGAACGCATGGTCATGCTCCTTGATTAACGGACGGGGGTCGTCGTGGTGTAGGTTTCGACTTCGACGTACTCGACGGCATCCCGGCGGCGACCGCCGAAGGTAGCGGCGAGGCTGGCAAAGAAAGCACCGGCCAACAGCGCGACAAACATCCACAGCGTTGTCACGGCAGCGACTTTGGCGGCGGTATCGGCCGCTTGCTGGGCCTTCACTTTGGCGTCGGCAATGGCTTTCTGGGTACGGGCATAGATTTCATCGACACGACGTTCGGCATCGGCCTGCGACAGGTTGGTCCGTTGCGCCACCAGTTGCGCGAGGTAGGTACGGTCCTCGGCGCTGAGCTGACCGTTGGCCAGGCTCTGGGCGAAGATCCGGGTCACGGTGCCACGGGCCGCGTCATCGCTGACGGCAGCCGGACGGTCATCACGGAACAGGCTGTCGACGAAGTAACCGTACTGATCGCTGTCGGTGTTGGCCGCCGCCGTACCGGCTGCCTGGGTCATCGCGCTGGCGGCACCACCGGCAACACTGGCTCCGGCCTGCACCCCGCCACTGACGATGCTGCTGACCGAGCCGACCACCAGCGTCGCGGTCACCAGCGTCGCCACACACCAGGCCAGGAAACCATGGGCGGTGTCGCGGAAATACACCTCGTCACCGTGCATGTTGGCCCACTTCACCCGCAGCCGGCCGGCGATGTAGCCACCCGCGCCGGAAGCGATGATCTGCGTGGCAGCCAGCCAGACAATCGTCGAAATGCCCAGGCCCTTGGCACTGACGCCCTCCCCGGCCCATGGAGAAACCGCTGAGAAGCCCAGGCCGAAGCCGAGCAGCACCAGAATCATCGACAACGCCGCAGCCGCTGCGGCACCGGCGAAGATCGCGCCCCAGGACACCCCTGAGACGTCACTCGACTCACCTTCAAAGGCAGGATAAAACCCATCAGAGGATCTATTCATTGTTGTTCTGCTCCCGGCAGGAAAAATGGTGTTACAACTCGTCGAGAGATGAATTGCAGTGACCGTGCCAGACGCAAAACTTTAATAAATCCTTATTTTTCAATCAGTTAAATAAACTGAACTTCCTGTGACCATGCAAATTGCAACAATCCGTCAATAACAGCGGGTTTTATGCATTGGCCAAAAGCCTGTCATTTACGTTTGTAGCTTTTGTTGCCGCCAGGCGTCAGGCAATACACACCGCCACGCGGCCCGGTGCAAAAAGAACCCGTGCCGCAGGCGCAACCGTCGTTGCTCTGTAGAAACTTTTGCGGACGTGCATCAGTTCTCTCGCCAAACATCGCGGCGCAGCTTTTTTTCGAGCCGCTGATCGAGCCGTCATTGCACAGAAACAGATCACCATCGCAGCGATCGATACCACCCTTCTTCCCGGAACACGGGGTGTTCGCCGCCATGGCAGACAGGCTGAACAGGGCTAGCAATAATCCGGTCACTGGCATCCAGCCACAGCGAATCAACGTACGCACCACACCACTCCTGGTTGAAATTATGGCCAGATGATATCAACGATCCGCACAAATAAATCCGCAACCTCGGCAAATGGCAGCTACAACATGAAAGTTAATTTAAAGCGACAGCGCAAAATCTTGGCAAAATGCTGCCATTCCGTTTGAACCGATCAGCAGGGCCGCCCTATGACTCGTATCTTGACCATCGAAGACGACGCCGTGACCGCGCGGGAAATCGTTGCCGAACTGAGCAGCCACGGCCTCGACGTGGATTGGGTCGACAATGGCCGCGAAGGCCTGGACCGCGCCGTCAGCGGCAACTATGACTTGATCACCCTTGACCGCATGCTGCCGGAGCTGGACGGTCTGGCCATTGTCACCACCCTGCGCACCATGGGCGTGGCGACGCCGATTCTGATGATCAGTGCGCTGTCCGATGTCGATGAGCGAGTGCGCGGCCTGCGCGCCGGTGGTGACGATTACCTGACCAAGCCTTTCGCCACCGACGAGATGGCCGCTCGGGTCGAGGTGTTGCTGCGGCGGCAGAACAGCGGCGGCACGCAACCGACCACCCTGCAAGTGGCGGATCTGCAACTGGACCTGATCACTCACGAAGCGCGGCGCGCCGAGCAGGTGCTGACGCTGTTGCCGACCGAGTACAAATTGCTGGAGTTTCTGATGCGCAACAGCGGCCAGATCCTCTCGCGGATGATGATTTTCGAAGAAGTCTGGGGTTATCACTTCGACCCCGGCACCAACCTGATCGACGTCCACATCGGTCGCCTGCGCAAGAAGATCGACCCGCCGGGCAACGTCCCGCTGATCCGCACCGTTCGAGGCTCGGGTTATGTCATTGCCGAACCCGTCTGACGGCTGGCGTTCCTCCAGCAGCCGGCTGCTGGCGCTGTACAGTTCGTTGTTCGTGGCCTGGAGCGCGATCCTCATGGGGGTCATGTATTTCGAGGTGTCCGCCTACCTCGACAACCTCGCCAAGCACTCCTTGATGCAACGCCAGCACCTGTTCTCGCACTTTCAGGGCGATCAGCTGGAAGAGGCCCTGGCCGCGAGCATGACGTTCGACATTCGCGGCATCGACGCCTACGGCCTGTTCGATGCGCACGGCAATTACCTCGGCGGTGCGTTGCAGCAGATCCCCGAAGGCCTGGCGCTGGACGGCAAGATTCACACCCTGGCCGATTGCGCCGACTCCGATGACCCGACCCTACCCGCTGACAGTTGCGATGCCATCGCCACCCACACCCGCGACGGTCGCTGGCTGGTGTTGCTGCGTGACAACGGTTCGCTGTTCGCCGTGACCCGGATCATCCTGCATGCGTTGTTCTGGGGCGTTTCGCTGACGATCCTGCCGGGAATCGCCGGTTGGCATCTGTTGCGTCGCCGACCGCTGCGGCGGATCCGCGCGATCCAGGCCAGCGCCCAGGCAATCGTGGCCGGCGATCTCACCCATCGCCTGCCGCTGTCCAATCGCCGGGATGAGCTGGACATGCTCGCCGCCATCGTCAACGCCATGCTCGAACGCATCGAGCGCCTGATGAACGAGGTCAAAGGCGTCTGCGACAACATCGCCCACGACTTGCGCACCCCGTTGACCCGTCTGCGCGCGCAGCTGTATCGCATGCAGCAGCAGGCTGGCGAAGGTTCCCAGGAGGCGACCCAACTGGATCTGGTGCTGGCCGAGGCGGATACGCTGATGGCGCGGTTTCGCGGGTTGTTGCGGATTTCCGAGCTGGAAGATCGGCAGCGGCGCTCAGGCTTTGTCGAACTGGACCCGGTGTTGTTGCTTGAAGAACTGCACGAGTTCTACCTGCCACTGGCCGAAGAAGACGAACTGCGGTTCGAGCTGAACATGCCGGAAACCCTGCCGCGCCTGAACGGCGACCGGGCGTTGCTGTTCGAGGCCCTGGCGAACCTGTTGAGCAACTCGATCAAGTTCACGCCGGCCGGGGGCACGGTGATTTTGCGTGGGGTCAATGATGGCGGGCATACCCGGATCGAAGTACATGACTCAGGTCCCGGCATTCCCGCCTCGGAGCGCGAAGCGGTGTTCCAACGCTTCTACCGCGCCGAGGGTGGACAGCTGAAAAACGGCTTTGGTCTGGGATTGTCGATCGTCGCCGCGATTGTCAGCCTGCATGACTTCAGTCTCGATGTCGGCAGCAGCGAGCTGGGCGGCGCGAAACTGGTGCTCGATTGTCGGCAGAGCCTGATCTCGCAATCCTGAAGTTCACCCTCCCGTGTGGGAGGGTGATCACCGATCAATCAGGCCGGGTAATTGGCCCGCAACGCCTCAAGACCGCCCTGATAGATGCCGCTGAACAGCGCCACCACTTCCTCGTCGCTCACGCCCTTGGCATTGAAGCGGCCCGACCAGGTCACCCGTGCGCCCTGCCCCAGGGCTTCGACTTTCAGGGTCGACAGATAGTCAGTGGCCGGGAACGGCGCTTGCAGGATCGAGTAGCTGTAGGTTTTCGCCGCGTCATCGAACGCTTGCAGGCGCTCGATCACCACGCCGCCGTCGGCGGTTTGCAGCGAACGCACGCGCCCGCCTTCGCTCAGTTCGCTTCGGGGAATGAACGGCAGCCAGTCCGGCAGCGAGTTGAAGCCGCCGATCAATTGCCAGACCTGCTCGGCCGAAGCCGGGATATCGATAAATGCTGATGCAGTTGCCATGAATAAACGTCTCTGGGTAGAAATTCAGGTTCAGATTGCCAGGCTGTCGACCACGCCACCGTCAACGCGCAGCGCGGCGCCGGTCGTGGCCGAAGACAGCGGTGAAGCGATGTAGGTGACCAGATGCGCGACTTCCTCGACATCCGCCACACGCTGGATAATCGACGTCGGACGGGCCTTGCGCACAAAGGCGTCGGCCTCGTCACGCAGCTCACGGCCGGACTCGGCGGCGGCCCCCTGGAGCATCTTTTGCAGACCGTCGGTGAAGGTCGGCCCCGGCAGGACCGAATTGACCGTCACCCCGGTACCGGCCAGGCGCTTGGCCAGACCATGGGACACCGCCAGGTTGGCGCTTTTGGTCACGCCGTAGTTGATCATGTCGGCCGGTGTCGCCACGCCGGATTCCGAGGACAGGAAAATCACCCGGCCCCAGCCCTGCTCGACCATGGCCGGCGTGTAATGCCGCGCCAGACGTACCCCGGAGATCACGTTGATCTCATAGAAGCGCGTCCACTCACTGTCCGGCGTTTCGAAGAAGTCCACGTCGTTGAAGATCCCGAGGTTGTTCACCAGGATGTCGGCCTTCGGCTCCGCCGCGAACAGTGTCTGCGCGCCTTCGGCGGTGCCCAGGTCGGCCGTCAGACCACGCAGTTGCGCACCCGGCACCTTCTGGCGAATGCTCGCCAGTGCCTCGTCGACCTTGGCGCTGGTGCGGCCGATCACCACCACCGTGGCGCCGGACTCGGCCAGCGACCGGCTGATGCCCAGGCCGATGCCGTCGGTACTACCGCTGACGATTGCGAGTTTTCCAGTCAAATCGATTTTCATGCTTTCACCTCGTCGATTGGCAATGGTGCCCGTTCCGACACCAGGTTCGCTTCACGCATGGCCTGCCAGAAACCGGCCGGGATCACCGCCGACAGCGCCGCCACATCTTCAGCAATCCGCCCCGGTTTGCTGGCGCCGGGAATCACCGCCGCCACCGCCGGATTGGCCAGGGAGAATTGCAACGCCGCTGCCTTTACATCCACACCATGGGCCGCCGCGAGCGCTTTGATCCGCTCGACTTTCGCAATGATCTGCGGGCTGGCTTTCTGGTATTCGAAGTGCGCGCCACCGGCCAGGATCCCCGAGCTATAAGGGCCGCCGACAACGATTTCAACGTTTTGCGCCCGTGCCGAATCCATCAGACGCTGCAAGGCGCGGTCGTGATCCAGCAGAGTGTAGCGGCCGGCCAGCAGAAAGCCGTCGGGTTGCGCTTCGCTGAGGTCGAGGGTCAGTTCGCACGGCTCGACCTTGTTCACGCCCAGGCCCCAGCCCTTGATCACGCCTTCTTCACGCAGACGGGTCAGGACCTTGAACGCACCGGTGCGCGCCTGGTTGAAATACTCCAGCCATTGATCGCCATAGAAGTCCTGGGCGATGTCGTGGACCCAGACGATGTCGAGACGGTCGGTCTTCAGACGTTTGAGGCTGTCTTCGATCGAACGCAGGGTGGCGTCGGCACTGTAATCGTTGACGATCTTGTTCGGCCGGCCGTGTTCGAACACGCCGCTTTTCTCGCCCAGATCCCGGGCAGCGGCGTCTTCGACTTCATCGAGAATCACCCGGCCAACCTTGGTGCTGAGCACGTAGTCATCCCGTTTGTAGCGGGACAACGCCTCGCCCAGGCGGATTTCCGAGAGGCCCGAGCCATAGAACGGCGCGGTGTCGAAATAACGCACGCCGGCCTCCCACGCCGCGTGTACGGTGGCTTGTGCTTCGTCTTCCGGGATTGCGCGGAACATGTTGCCCAGTGGTGCGGTGCCGAAGCCCAGTTGGCCGGGCAGTTTGTCTTTCAAGCTCATGATGATTTCCTCGTAGTGTCTTGGCCGTGATCGACCGTTGGGCAGATCCTAGATTGCGACCTCAAGACCGTCCAAGACATAATGCGCAGCACTTGAGTCCCTGAAGGTCTGACATGCTGGATATTCGCCAATTGCGCTATTTCGTGGTGGTCGCCGAGGAAGAGCACGTCGGTCGTGCCGCCGAGCGCCTGCACATTTCTCAGTCGCCGCTGAGCCGGCAGATCGCCCAGCTCGAAGAGCGCCTCGGCCTGACCCTGTTCGAACGCAGCCAGCAACGCATCCGCCTGACCCGTGACGGTCAGACGTTCCTTGCCGAAACCCGCGCCCTGCTGACCCACGCCAATCGCCTGGAATCCCTCGGCAAACGCCTGGGCCGTGGCGAGGAAGGCGGCTTGTGCATCGGCTACATCGAAAACGCCATGCACGCCGGGGTGCTGCCCAATGCGTTACGCGTGCTTCGGGTGGATCGGCCCAACGTCCACGTTGCGTTGTACAACCTGAGTTCCGCCGAGCAACTCGAAGGCCTGCGTCAGCGTAGTCTGGATATCGCGCTGGTCAGTGAGCCGCCGACGACTGACGACCCCGACCTGCTGGGTTTCCAGGTCCTGGACGACCCGATGCTGCTGGCGTTGCCGGAACAGCATCCGCTGGCACAGCGGGCCGCGCTGAGCCCGGAGGATCTGGCCGGTCAGGAGTGGATCGGTGTGCAACCGCGCCAGGGCGCCGACGATGAGTTTGTAAGCGCGTGCATCCGTGCCGGGTTCACCCCGGATGTGCGCATGCAGGCCACCGAGCCGTTTACCGCCCTCGGGTTGGTCGCTTCAGGGCTGGGCATCGCGATGATCCAGAAGGGTCTGAGCCATAACGCGCCGCCGGGCGTGGTGCTGCGCGAGGTGCCTTGGCTCGCGTTCACCACGCCGCTGTGGGCAGCGTGGCACCGGATCAATTTGCGCCCGTTGGTGGAGACGTTTCGCAAGGTGCTGACGGACCCCAACCCTCAGCCTCTTCCAGAGGGTGAGGGTTGGGGGATATTGGATGAGCGTCAGGCCACGATCACCGCCCCTTCGCCAGCTCCATGATCATCCTCGACAACAGATAGATTCGCGGCGCCACGCTGTCGACTTCGGCGTACTCCTCGGGGGTATGGATATTGCCGCCGACGATCCCGAAACCGTCCAGCGTCGGCGTCCCGACACCGGCCGACAGGCTGGCATCCGCCGCCCCGCCGCTGCCTTCTTCGGTCAGTTTGCGGCCGATTTCACCGTAGATCCCCTGCGCCATGGCCATCAGACGATCGGACTCCGCCGTCTGCGGCATCGGCGGCAAGCCGCGTTGCAGGCTGGTGATGACGGTGGTGTCGGCAATCAACTTGTCCTGCGACACCCGCGCCAGGTCTTTCTCGATCCGGTCGAACTCCTCCGGCACCGCCGCGCGCACGTCAGCCTTGGCCATGGCCTGATCGGGAATCACGTTGGTGCGATCGCCAGCCTTGAGCACGGTGAAATTGATCGTGGTTTTCTTCGCCTCGTCGCCCAGCTTGCCCAGTTGCAGAATCTGGTGCGCCGCCTCCATTGCCGCGTTGCGCCCCAATTCCGGCGCGACCCCGGCGTGAGCCGCTTTGCCCTTGACCTCGACCAGCGCCGTGGCACTGCCCTTGCGCCACACCACCAGGCCATCGGCCGGACGGCCCGGCTCGAGATTGAGGGTGACGTCGTGCAGCTTCGCGGTTTTCTTGATCAGGTCGGTGGCGACGTCCGAACCGGTTTCTTCGCTGGCGTCGAGCAGAAAGGTGATTTGCGCGTAATCCTTGAAATCGAGGTTCTTGAGGACTTTCAGCGCATAGATACCGGCAACGATGCCGCCCTTGTCATCCATCACCCCAGGCCCGTACGCCCGGCCATCCTTGATGTGAAACGGCCGCTCGGCAGCGGAACCCTCCTTGAACACCGTGTCCATGTGCGCCATCAGCAGGATTTTCGCCTTGCCGGTGCCCTTGAGGGTGGCGAGAACGTGGTTGGTTTTTTCCGGGGTATTGGGCACCCGTTCGATGGTCGCACCGAGCTTTTTCAACTCGTCGATGGCGATCTCGCTGACCTGCTTCAGACCCGGCTCATAACCGGAGCCGGAGTCGATATTGACCAGGCGTTCCAGCAGTTTCAGGGCTTCGGGCTGGTACTGCTCGGCATCGGCAAGGACTTGTTTGTGGGGTTCGGAAAAAGCGCTGGAGGCCGTAAAGGACAGTGTCAGGCCGAGGCCGGCGGCCAGCAGGGAACGCGGGATATTGAGCGTCATGAATCGATCCTTGTTTCGTGTCGTGAGGCTCTGAACCGTACCGTACATCGCGCCGAGGCTCTACACCGGATGCGACATTCCCCGGATTGATACCGCACTCCCAGGCTCCGTGGGAGTGGGCTTGCCCACGAATGGGCCGGCACAGGCAATATCTTCATCGACCGACCTGCCGCCTTCGCGAGCAAGCCCCACAAGAAGACTTTCGGGGGGATCAGACCGAGCCGAGCACTTCGCGCCGGGGTTTGCCGGCACTGCAGCAGATCACCCGGTTGCGCCCGGTTGACTTGGCTTCATACAGCGCGAGATCAGCGTCGTTGAGCCATAAGGTGGCATCGCCGTGGGACGCGTCGAGCACCGCCAGGCCAATGCTCAGGCTGACTTTCAGTGCCGGGCTCTGTTCGTAGCCCAGCGCGGAAAAACGCTCACGCAATGCTTCCATGCTCTGGGCGGCATTGAACAGCGGCAGTTCTGGAAGGATCACGCAGAACTCATCACCACCATAACGTCCGGCCACATCACTGGCCCGCAGGTTCTGCTTGAGCATCTTGCTCAACTGGCGCAGGACAATGTCACCGGCCACATGGCCGTAGGTGTCGTTGATGGTTTTGAAATGATCGATGTCGATCAGCGCGATAGCTGCGCCTTTCTGCTCGCGCTTGCAACGCTGGAACTGGATTTCCAGCTGATCCTTCCAGGCGCCGTGATTGAGTAAACCGGTGAGGCTGTCGGTGCGACTCAACGCCAGCAATTCACGTTTATGCCGGCCCAGGGTGTAAGCCTGACGGAAACAGATCCAGCCCAGCGCCAGCGGATACAGCATCAACAACGGCAGGCAGGCGTAGAGTTGCGAAGGCGTGGTTGCCGGGATGAATGCCGGCGCAAACACCACCAGCCCCACCCCGACGCCCAACAACTGCGCCGCCGCGCCGGCCAGCAGAAAACGCAGGCCGCCAATGGCAACATTGTTCATCGCCATCATCGAAACGGTCGTGGCACTGGGCAGCGGATTGAAATGCATGGCGGCGACCCAGAAGCCGCCGAGAAAGGCGTCGATCAGCAGATTGCGGTGTTCGGCGTGGTAAGGAACCCTCGCCCGGCGCGCCCATTGAAAGGCCAGATGCGGCCAGAGCAGGCCGTTGAACAGCATCAGCACCCAGACCCACACGGGCGGGTCGAGCGGGTACATGGCAGCGCCCACACACAAGAGCCCGAGGACCAGCCCGAGCGTTCGCGATGTATACAGCCTCCTGGCCAGTGAAAGTCCCTTTCCTCCTGTTTTTCCCATAGGAGCCTCTACCACTCGGCGCGACGGCGCGTACTGCAAAACCGACTGCTGGGAGTCTAACAGGGCAACGTTAAACCGCCATCACCGGCCAGCGGGCCGAATACCCCGCCATCACCACCCCACACCGGGCAAATGTTTGGCTATACATGAATGTAGGAAAACGGAAAAACGACTATAAGAAGGAGGCCCATGCACACCTATCGAGTGTTGATCATCGGCAGCGGTTTTGGCGGCCAGTGCGCGGCGGTCAACCTGCTCAAGGCCGGCATCGACGATTTTCGCTTGCTCGAGCGGCGGGACTTCTTCGGCGGCACCTGGTGCCAGAACACCTACCCCGGCGCGGCGGTAGACGTGCCTTCGCCATTGTATTCGCTGTCTTTCGCGCCCTATCGCTGGACGCAGATGTTCGCCGGCCAGGCAGAACTGCACCGCTACACCGAATACGTGGCCGAGCGTTTCGGCTTGCGTGAGCGGGTCGAGTTACAGACCAATGTCGAACGCCTCGAGTGGGACGACACACAAAAGCGTTGGGCCGTACACACGGGCACCAAGGGCACTTTCTATGCGCAATTCGTGATCAACGCCAGCGGGCCGCTGAGCCAACCGGTCATCCCACACTTCCCTGGGCAGGAACGCTTTCAGGGCAAGACTTTTCACACAAACAATTGGGATCACAGCTACGACTACCGGGATAAACGCGTGGCGATCATCGGCAGCGGCGCCAGCGCGGCACAGGTGATTCCGGCGATTGCCCCGGATGTCGAACACCTGCACGTCTTCCAGCGCACGCCACACTGGGTCTTGCCCCGGGCCGACCGCACATTCGGTGGTTTTCAGCGCTGGCTGCTCGGTCTGAAACCGGCCTACAAACTGTTGCGCTGGCTGCTCTATTGGCAGTTCGAGACGCGGGTCATCGCCTTCAAATACTCAAGACCGGCAGTTCATCTGGTGCAGCGCCAGGCCCTGCGCTTCCTCAAACGTCAGGTGCCTGACCCGCAAATGCAACGCAAACTGACACCGGACTTCACCATCGGCTGCAAGCGCGTACTGGTTTCCAGCACGTACTACCCGGCGCTGACCCGGCCCAACGTGACCCTGCACAGCCGCGAGCAAGGCATCGCGGCCCTCGATGAAACCGGCATTCTCACGGCGGACGGTCAGCACGTCGATGTTGACCTGATCGTCTGGTCGACCGGTTACGACGCCACCGACGGGGTGATTTCCTACCCGGTCAGCGGCAAGAACGGCGTGCAGCTGCGCGACGTCTGGGCACAATTTCCGCGCGCCTACCTCGGCACCAGCCTGCCGGACTTTCCCAACCTGTTTATCGTCACCGGGCCGAACACCGGGATTGGCCACACCTCGGCGCTGTTCATCATCGAATCGCAGATGAACTACATCCTCGACTGCATCCGCACCTTGCAGGCCAAAGGCCTGCGCAGCATTGAAGTTCGCCCCGAAGCAGAACGTACCTACACTCAGATGATTCACCGGGAGATGGAGCGTACGGTCTGGAAAACCGGTGGCTGTCACAGCTGGTATCAGAGCAAAAGCGGTCATGTGATCGCGATATTTCCGGGCTTCAGTTTCAGCTTTTACCGGTTGACCCGGGCGCTGAAACCGGCTGACCACATTCTGTCTTGAGCACGTAAAAGGAAGACGTCGATGCTTTTACTGTTTGTCGCCCTCGCAGTTTTCGTGGCCTGGAGCTGGTTGAGTTATCCGGCGGTCGGCCATTGGCTCTATGACCTGAGCATGGCGCTCGAGGCCAAGTTGTATCGTCTGCACAAAATTGAAGTGCCGATCGCCGAAATGTCCGTTTCGACCTGGCAAGGCGGGCCATACGAAGCGTCGAGCAGCATCCTGATGCTCCACGGCTACAGCGCCGAGAAGAACCTGTGGCTGCGCTTCGCCCGGCACTTTGTCGGGCATTACCGGGTGATCATTCCGGATCTGGCCGGCCACGGTGAAACCGGCTTCAAGGCCGGAGGCGGCTACGACATTGCGGTACAAGCCAAACGAATGATCCAGTTGCTGGACGTCTGCGGCGTCGAAAAAGTGCACGTGATCGGCAACTCGATGGGCGGCTACATCGCCGCGTGGCTGGCGGCGAACTACCCCGACCGGATCGCCTCGGTGGCCCTGATCGACCCCGCCGGCGTCACCGCGCCGGAGCCCAGCGACATGGAACGCCACCTGGCACGCGGGCATAACCCGTTCCTGATCAATTCCCGGGAGGAATTCCGGCGCTTCTACGCGATGACCATGGCTACACCGCCGTGGGTGCCCGGCCTGGTGCTGGACGCCATGGCCCAGCGTTACGAGCAGCAGCGCGACGAACTGGAAGAGATCTTCCGTGATTTCCGCGCCAGCCCGCCGATGGAGCCGCAACTGCCCAACATCAAATGCCCGGCGCTGCTGCTTTGGGGCCGCAAGGATCGCCTGATCGACGTCAGCAGCGTACCGGTGTGGAGCAAGGGCATCGTCAATTTGCGGGTCGACGTCTGGGACGGTGTCGGGCACATGCCGATGGTCGAGCAACCCGCCAACACCGCGCGGTTGTATCGGGACTTTTTGAGCACTGGCGCACGATGAAATAAGCACGGGATCAGTCGTTGGCAGAATGAAGTTCGTAGGATTCTTCGTTTGCCCGCGCAGGAGAAGGCTGCGATCTTTCCTCCATCCTCTACGTGACCGTGCCAGGAATTTTTTTCATGACCGTGCAGCCGTTCATCAGCCCCGACCTGATCCGCCAACGCTTCTCCAAAGCGATGTCCGACATGTACCGCGAAGAAGTGCCGCTGTACGGCGCACTGATGGAACTGGTCGAACAGACCAACCGCAATGTGCTGGAGCGCGATCCGAACGTCGCCCGGCAACTGAACAGCACCGGCGAAATAGAACGCCTGGACATGGAGCGTCATGGCGCGATCCGGGTTGGCACCGCCGCCGAACTCGCCACCCTCGCCCGCCTGTTTGCGGTGATGGGCATGCAACCGGTGGGCTATTACGACCTGACTCCGGCGGGCGTTCCGGTGCACTCCACGGCATTCCGTGCGGTGCATGAAGATGCCCTGCAAGTCAGCCCGTTCCGAGTGTTCACCTCGCTGTTGCGCCTGGAGCTGATCGAGGCTCCCGAGCTGCGAGCCTTCGCAGAGTCGGTGCTGGAAAAGCGCTCGATCTTCACGCCGCAAGCACTGCGCCTGATCGAACAGGCCGAAAGCGCCGGTGGCCTGACCGAGTCCGAAGCCTGGGAATTTGTCCTGCAAGCCCTGGAGACTTTTCGCTGGCATCACAGCGCCACCGTTACCGCCGCGCAGTACCAGAGCCTCAGCGCCCAGCATCGCCTGATCGCCGATGTGGTGGCCTTCAAAGGCCCGCACATCAACCACCTGACGCCCCGCACCCTGGACATCGACACCGTACAGACACAGATGCCCCTGCATGGCATCACCCCCAAGGCCGTCATCGAAGGCCCGCCGCGCCGGCAGTGCCCGATCCTGCTGCGCCAGACCAGTTTCAAGGCGCTGGACGAGCCGATCGCCTTCACCGACCAGGCGCAGACCCGTGGCAGCCACAGCGCCCGTTTCGGTGAAATCGAACAACGCGGCGCGGCGCTTACGCCCAAGGGCCGTGCGCTGTACGACCGCTTGCTGAATGCCGCTCGCGATGAACTCGGTGACTTTCCCAACGAAGGCAATGCCCTGCGCTATGACGCGCTGATGACTCAGCACTTTGGCGAATTTCCTGACAGCCTTGAGGGCATGCGGAAACAGGAGCTGGCGTATTTTCGCTATTTTGTGACGGAAAAAGGCCAGACGGCGGGTCGCCAGGGTGATGCGTCTGTGGAGGATCTGGTGAGTAACGGCTATGTGAAAGCTGAACCACTGGTGTACGAAGATTTCCTGCCAGTCAGTGCGGCAGGGATTTTTCAGTCGAACCTCGGGGATGCAGCGCAGGCCCACTATGGCGAGCATTCCAATCGCCAGGCCTTCGAACAGGCACTGGGGCGTTCGACGATCGATGAGTTGGGGTTGTATGCCGAGACGCAGCGGCGGTCGATCGAGGAGTGTCTGGCGCTGCTGAGTCGTTGAAGTAAGAAAGATCGCAGCGTTTAGCAGTTCCTGCATTGAAGTTCGGTCCCTGCAGGAGCTGCCGAAGGCTGCGATCTTTGGCTTTCTAAAACGTCAACGTAACCGCGACAGCAATGCCAACGCAGTCTCTTCGGATGACGCCGGATTCTGCCCGGTCAACAGCAACCCGTCTTCCACCGTATAACTGACCCAGTCCTCAGCTTTGGAATAAATCCCGCCCTTGGCCTTGAGTTCATCTTCCACCAGAAACGGCACGACATCGGTCAATTGCACCGCGTCTTCCTCACTGTTGGTGAAGCCGGTGACGCGCTTGCCCTTGACCAGTGGCTGACCATCGGCCCCCTTGACATGACGCAGCACGCCGGGCGCGTGGCAGACCGCCGCCACCGGTTTGCCGCTGTTGTAAAACGCCTCGATCAAGGCAATCGAGTTTCGGTCTTCGGCCAGGTCCCACAACGGTCCATGGCCGCCGGGGTAGAACACCGCGTCGAAATCCGCTGCCTTGATCGTCTCGAGCCTGACTGTCGAGGCCAGGGCCGACTGGGCGGCGGAGTCCTTGCGAAAACGCTCGGTGGCGTCGGTTTGCGCATCGGGTGCATCGCTCTTCGGATCGAGCGGTGGCTGGCCGCCCTGGGGCGACGCCAACGTCAGTTGAGCGCCCGCGTCCTTGAACACGTAATACGGTGCGGCGAACTCCTCCAGCCAGAAGCCGGTTTTTTTGCCGGTGTCGCCCAGTTGATCGTGGGAAGTCAGAACCATCAGAATTTTCATATCGTTCGTACTCGGTTTGAGGAATGTTCAAACGCTCAACGGCGCGTGAGTGATTGACCCTTTTGCCCACGGGTTCGTTTCACCCGGTCGAATGCTGGCATCAGGCCGTGATGCGCAAGAAGTTGCGCAACAGTTTCCCGAACAAGCCGGTCAGAATCGCTGGAAGCCTTGTGGCTCAAGGCTTCCAGCCAAGTGCGCAAGAAGTTGCGCAGTACTGCGCAACTT
>NZ_JAOEJT010000013.1:0-207401 GCF_025447575.1 Pseudomonas sp. B2M1-30
GCCACAGCGAGGGGCCGAACGCCGGGGCAAAGCCTTTTGGGTTACCTTTTTGGCGTCTGAAAAAGGTGACTCGCCGTCAGGGCGAAACCGCCAGCAAAAACACCCGCAGCAACGGATATTCACACGACCCCAATCCCAACCCCAATCCCCAACCCTCACCCCATCAACTGCAAAATCAACCACCCATTAGCCCCACTGATCACCCCGAACAACCCCCAGGCCAAAACCCGCGTCGGCAACCGATTCACAAAACCACCCATCAACCGCCGATCATTGGTCATCCGGATCAACGGATAAAGCGCAAACGGCAACTGCAGACTCAACACCACCTGACTCAACACCAACAACTTGCCCACCGCCCCATCCCCCATCAGCCAAACGCCAATGAACGCCGGGATCAGCGCCAGCCCACGCGTAATCAAACGCCGCTGCCAGCAAGGAATCCGCAGATTGAGATAGCCCTCCATGATCACCTGCCCGGCAATGGTCCCGGTAAAGGTCGAACTCTGCCCCGACGCCAGCAACGCCACGCCAAACAACACACTAGCCAGCGCCCCGCCCACCAGCGGGTCGAGCAAGTGATACGCGTCCTGAATGTCCACCACATCGGTATGCCCGGACTGATGAAACGCAGCCGCCGCCAGAATCAGGATCGCCGCGTTGACCAGCAACGCCAGCGCCAGCGAACCGATGGTGTCGATGCGCGCCAGTTTCACCGCGTCCTGCTTGCTCGGCAGATCCTTGCCGATCAGCCGGGTCTGCACGATCGAAGTGTGCAAGTACAGGTTGTGCGGCATCACCGTGGCGCCGAGGATGCCGATGGCCAGGTACAACGGCGCGGCATCGCTGATGGCCGACAGCGAAGGTTTGAAGCCCTGGGCGACGTCCGGCCAGAACGGTTTGATCAACAGCAGCTCGACGAAGAAACAGGCGCCAATGGTGGCGACCAGCACCAGCATGATCGCCTCCAGCCGCCGAAAACCACGGTTCTGCAAGGCCAGCACCAGCAAGGTGTCGAACGCGGTCAGGGCGATGCCGAAGGTCAGCGAACAGCCCAATAACAAGTGAAACGCCAGGGCGCAACCGAGCACTTCGGCCAGGTCGGTGGCGATGATCGAGATCTCCGCCAGCACCCATTGCAGGCGTGCGGTCGGCGTGCTGTAGCGCTCGCGGCACAGTTGCGCCAGATCGCGCCCGGTGGCGATGCCCAGGCGCGAGCACAGGCATTGCACGACCATCCCCGCCAGACTCGCCAGCAACACCACGAACAACAGGCTGTAACCGAAGCGCGAACCGGCCTCGATGGCCGTCGCCCAATTGCCCGGGTCCATGTAGCCGATCGACACCAGCAAACCGGGACCGGCAAAGCGCAGCACGCGCTTGAAGAACGAGGCGTTGGGATCAACCGGAACACTGCCGGCCACTTCCGGCGGACAGAACGGCGCCGTGGCGATTTTGGGCAAACTGAATTTCACGCACACATCCAGAAACAAGTCGAAAGACGCAGCTTAGACGTTTCGACTTGTGTCGTGTAGCGCGCAAAGGGCAACAACGCCAGCAACTGCCACGGCACTCGAACGATTGCGGCTAAGGCCGACCGCCACCCAGCAACTGCTGACGCAACTGCGGACTGCGCGTACGCGGGTCAAACCAGATATCGAAAAACGCGCGGGCAAACAGCGGATCATCAATTTCATGCTGCAATCGCTGCCCGACGAAAAACCGCGCGCCCTGGCCTGGCAGATAAACGCCGGTGATCCGCGTACCGGCCTGCACATCGACAAACGACTGTTGCATCTGCGTTTGCCACCCGGCCAATTGCGCAGGGCTGACACTGGCACCGGCCAGACGCTTGATTTCATCGACGCTGGCCTTGACCAGATCGTCCCGGGAAATAGTGCGCCGATAAATCAGTTCCAGCGCGAACGGCTGGCCCTCCGCCAAGGGTCGCGCGGAACTCCAAAGGCGAGCGTTGTAAACATCGAACCCGAACACACTGAAGTCACCGCTGCCGATGATTTGCGCACCGGGCACCGCGTCCTGCCAACTCGCCCAGGTCGGCGTCAGCAACAAGGCCCACAAGCCGATTCCGCAACATCCACGAAACACCCTCGGCGCCCTGTTCATTGCGTATCGACTCCGGGAAACCCTGATAGTCAGAGCATAGTCGGCGATTGCACCGGGCACTTTGTATACAAAAATTGCAGACACATGCAGCAATCAGTTACCAGCAGTGCTACCGTGACCGCCTCTCACACCACGGAGACTCCCCGCGTGCTGATCCTCAAGTTGCTGCTGATTCCCGGTTTTCTGCTACTGATTTCCCTGGCGGGAAAACGCTGGGGGCCGAGTGTCGCCGGGTGGCTGTCGGGGTTGCCGGTGGTGGTCGGGCCGATTCTGTTTTTTCTCGCCATCGAGCAAGGCCCGACATTTGCCGCGCAATCGGCAGTGGCCGCGCTTTCAGCCATGTTTGCGATGATCGCGTTCTGCATCACCTACGCGCAGGTGGCGCAACGGGCGAACTGGCCGTGGGCGTTGATGATTTCGCTGACGGTGTGGGCCGTGATCGCGCTGGTGTTGTCGCTGATTCCAGCGTCGCTGCCCTTCTCGGTCGCTGCAGCGGCAACGGCGCTGCTCGCCGCGCCCCACCTGTTTCCCAACGTGCAACCGGTGATCGGCGGCCCGGCGCCGAAGTCGGACAGGCTGATCTGGCGGATGATCGCCGGCGCAGCGTTGACCCTGGTGGTGACAATGCTCGCCAGCACCGTCGGCGAACGCTGGAGCGGTCTGCTCGCGGTGTTCCCGGTGCTCGGCAGCGTGATGGCGGTGTTCTCCCAGCAGACTCGCGGCCCGGCCTTCACCGCCGCCTTGCTGCGGGCGACGGCCATCGGGATGTACTCGTTTTCCGCGTTCTGCCTGGTGACGGCGCTGACCTTGCCAAGCCTGGGCCTCGGCGGGTTTGCCGTTGGCGTGGCGGTGTCCGTGGCGATGCTGGGCGTCACCCGGCAGTTGCTCGCCCGCCCGGCCCCGAAACAGAGCCTGCCTCAGTAAAAGCTGACAGACGAATCGCGCTGGAGTGTCAGACATGCTCCGTGGGATGATCGCCGCCCAAGCGCGATCACCCTTCGGAGTTTCAAATGTCATTGCTGTCCAAGAAAGCCGTCGTCCTGTTGCTGGCGGCGGTTGCCGGTTTCGGCGCCATCAACGCCCAGGCGGCCAAGGCCAAGGAAAAAGCCGTCGCCGCCAGCGTATCGATGCTCGGCGGCAAATTCATCTTCACCCTGCCCAAAGGCTTTATCGGTGACCCGATCCCTCCGGGACCGACCGGTGCCAACGGCAACATGTACACCAACCAGACGACCAAAACCGTGGTGATCGCCGCCGAGAACGATCTGCCGGGCCAACCCAACCTCAAGGACAACGACAGCGCATTCCTCGATGACACCGTCGACTCGTTCGTCAAGGAACAACGCAAGGGCCTGTCGGACTTCAACAAGCTCAGCGAAAAGAGCCTGACCCTGAAAAAATCCGGGCTGGGCGTGCGTCAGGTCGACAGCACCGTGACCCAGGGCGGCGGTTTGACCCTCACCACCACGCTGATGGCCGGCTCGGGCAACCGCATGGCGATCGTGCAGATCATCTCGCGCCCGACCGACACCAAAGGTCACGACGAATTGGTCAACCGGATCGTTTCCGGTCAGTGACCGTCAGGGATTGAGCGTCTGCAACCAGCCGTTCAAATCCCGCAATTCGGCCGCGCTGATGCTGTGGCCGACACCCGGATAGGCATGGAACTGCGGCTGGTAGGCCAGGCGTTGCAACAGCGTATCGGCCTCGGTGCCGCCACTGTAAGGCACGCGGTCGTCGGCGGTGCCATGGCCGATGAAGATCGCCAGCGACGCCGGTGGCGGATCGGTCTTCAGCTCATTCTTGAGTACCGGCAACACACGCCCGCTCAATGCCGCGATGCCACCGACCGCCGCCGGCTGCCGCAACCCCACCTCATACGTCATCATCGCGCCCTGGCTGAAGCCGATCAGGTACACCTTGTCCGGCCGGGCGTGATACTTCTGCGCTGCTGCCGCGATGAATGCCCGCAGTTTCTGGCTGCTGGCCTTCAGATCATCGCTCTCGCCGTTGTAGGCACCGTCGCCCTTCTTGCGAAACCACTGGAAACGCCCTTCGCCCAGCGCCATCGGCGCCTGCACCGACAGGTAGTTGTACTGCGGGGGTAGCTGAAATTTCATACCGATCAGATCGGCTTCGTTACTGCCGTAGCCGTGCAGGAAAATCACCAGTGGCCGCGACTCGGCATCAGGATGAACCTGTGCCAGGTAGTTGAGCGGCAGATCGCTTTGCAGCGAGGTTTGAGCCTGGACGGCGCTGGACGCCAGGAGGGTCAGCAGAGCAAACACCTTCAACATAAGCCTTCCTTCACAGAGGTGCAGGGTTCGGGGCAGAGCCTAACACTGTTGCGATCAATCAAAAAAAAGCAATTGTGAAAAGCCAACACTACCTCAGAAATTTGATCAGAAAAACGTCGCACTCAAAAACAAATCATCTAGACTCACTTAATATTTTCTAAATAAACTTCACCCTTCCTTACAATAACGTTTCAAAAATCGATCGCAAAATCAGGTTATTTTTAAAGAGAATAAAAATGGTCACACCTCATAATTCAAAAGCCCAATCTACAGCAGTTTCTTATCAACTACACTCTCTAGGTTGGAAAGCATTCCAGCAGCTTTGCTCAACAATATTGGGAGATATTTGGGGGCAAACATTTCAGATCTTCTCTGACACCAATGACGGAGGAAGAGATGGAGCTTTTAGTGGAAGCTGGCAAAATAAATCTGGAGAAAATTACTCTGGAAGCTTCGCAGTTCAATGTAAATTCACCTCAAACTCAGCCACAATCTTAAAAATTAGTAATTTAACAGACGAATTAGATAAAGCCCAGCGACTAGCAGCCAAAAACCTCGCAAATAATTATTTTATTTTTTCAAATGCAAAATTAACTGGAAATAACGAAGAAAAAATAAAGGAGGCATTTGAAGCCATAACCGGAATAAATAATTTTGTAATTTACGGAGAAGAGAAAATCACCGCTTTAATCCATGAAAACCCTCGACTTCGAATGCTAGTTCCTCGAGTCTATGGCTTGGGCGATTTAAGTCAAATTTTAGATGAGCGTGCTTATGCACAAGGAGTTGAAATTTTAAGCTCGTTAGGAGACGACTTAAAAAAATTTGTCATTACTGATGCCTATCAACGCAGTGCTCGCGCATTAGTAAGCCATGGCTTTGTTCTTTTACTCGGTGAGCCTGCATGTGGGAAATCCACAATCGCAGCTGCTCTTGCTCTAGGGGCAGCTGATGAGTGGAGATGTTCAACTATCAAAATCACAGACGCCGATAGCTTTATACAACACTCAAACCCACACGAAAAAGATCAATTTTTCTGGGTTGATGACGCATTCGGCGCAACTCAACTAGACATTCAAAAAACTATAGCATGGAACAACACCTTCCCCCACATCCAAGCTGCTATCAATCGTGGATCAAAAATAATTTTTACATCACGTAGCTATATTTTTCATGCTGCAAAAAATCTATTAAAGCAGTCCGCTCTTCCTGTATTTAAAGAATCGCAAGTGGTTATTAATGTGGAACAAATATCTACAAGCGAGAGAGAGCAAATATTATACAATCATATAAAACTCGGCTCACAGACCTTAGAATTCAAAAAAACCATAAAGCCTTATCTCAAGGAAGTTGCCAAGCTAAAGTCATTCACTCCAGAAATAGCACGCAGATTAGGAGGTAAAGAGTTTACGAAGAAACTGGTCATATCTCCTTCAGGGTTAGCAGACTTCGTTGATAGACCGATGGAATTCCTGAAAGAGGTTATTGAGACTTTAGATATCAACAGCCGCGCAGCAATAGCACTCATATTTATGAGGGGCGGGGCTATTGCAAGCCCTGTAAATCTTGACGAAAAGGAAGCGCGTGCAATTTTTCGTATGGGAGGGAATGAAGGACTATTACGAAGCTCACTGACAGCCCTTGACGGGAGTCTAATCGCAAATATCAACCAAGACGGAAACTACGAATGGAGATTCAAACACCCAACGATACGAGACGTTTTTGCCTCCATGGTTGCTGAAGACCGAGAGCTAATGGATATATACATCGCTGGGACGCCGCTTCCACAAATCTTTCGCGAAGTATCCTGCGGAAATATGGAAATCCAAGGTGTCAAGGTAATTATTCCAAAGAGCAGATACACCGATCTCATCAACAGGATGCAAAAACTTATAAATGACCATACAAACCGCGACTCTTTAAATCGTTTTTTAGCTCATCGATGTGACGCAGACTTTCTCAACGATTTTTTTTCAAAAAACCCTCAACACCTTGAAGGATTAAACATTAGATCCTACATGTCTGCAGTTTCAGACGTAAGTTTAATTACAAGACTCCACACATGCAAAATACTTCCAGAAACGCTGCGAATAAAACATATAGAAAAAATAAAAAAACTAGCCATATCAATACCAGATTCAGATTTTTTAAGTAAAAACATTATAAAAATTTTCGAAAAAAACGAACTTGACGACATACTTAAAGAGGTAAAAATTGCTTTACTTCCAAATCTAGAGGAAACAATCAATGACTGGCATAGTGATCACAACGAGTCTGAAGACCCAGCAAGTCATTTCAACACTCTTACATCTGCACTAAGGGATTATCAAAAAGCACTAGAAGATGACGAAGAGGCTTATGAGTTAATTGAGAAGGCTTTCGACCTTATAGATGAATCAATTTATGAATTAAGAAAAAACCATTATGGAGAACAAGAGCTTGATTACGAATATCGCGACCATTACAAACTACCAACGAGTGATTCCCGATCTATCTTTGATGATATCGATCAATAAAGATCAAACCAGCGACTCATAGTAATAACTCATGAGTCGCTGGCTAACGAACTTCAGTCGTTGATCAGCTTGCCCACCCGGATCGGCTCGCGCCCGGCCACTTTCGCCTGCCAGATCCCCGGCTGCGTGTAACGCCCGCGATCGATGGCAAACAGCACTCCGCTGGTGCCGGCGCGCACGGTGGTCACCCGGTCATTCAACGGATCGACCACTTCAAACAGGGCATCGCCCTTCTCCACCCATTCCCCGGCATCACGCAGGAAACTCACCACGCCATGGTGCGGCGCGAACAGGTACTCGGTGCCTTCGAACGGCATGCCTTCGCAGCATTCGCCCGGTGCCGCCGGCCATTCACCGCTGATGAAACCCTGCTCGGCCAGGAAACCCAGAATCGCTTCGCAATTGGCCTGGGCCTGATCGACACGGGTGTCGCCCATGCTGCCCAGCTCAAGCGTGGTCGCCAGGTTGGCCGCCGGGATTGCCGCGTTCGGGAACGCCCGCGCCAGCCGCAGCCAGGGCGACGAACACGACTCGTCGAACGAACTGCCGCCGGAATCCTCGCACAGCAGCGCCACGCCAGCCTTCAGACGTGCGGCCAGGGATTGCCACTGCGGCCAGTGTTGCGGCAGCGCATAGATATGAATCGCCGCGTCGAAATCGCAATGCAGATCCAGCGTGATGTCGGCATCGCAGGCGTGACGCAGCAACAAACGATGCAGCGCTTCCAGTTGCGAGGCCGGTGCCGGCAGGTCGTCGAGCACCTGGCCCATGGTCTGGCGAATCAGGACGATGTTGGCCTCGGCATCGGCGCCCAGGCGCTCACCGATCAATGCCGCGACCGGCGCGCTGAGTTCAACGAAGGCACGGTTGAAATTCTTGCCGCTGCCCAGCTCGAAACGGCCCATGTGGCTGCCCTGCAAATGCTGGTCGAGGCCAATCGGGTTGGCCACCGGCACCAGTTCGATCACCCCTTGCAGACGGCCCTGTTGTTCGAGTTCGGCAAGGCGCTTTTTCAGCTCCCAGGCGGTACGCATCCCCGGCAGTTCATCGGCGTGCAGGCTGGCCTGGATGTAAACCTTGCGCGGGCCGGCGCCGTAACGGAACACGCTGAGGGAGCGTTCGCTGCCCAGGTGGCTCCACGGCAGAAGATGATCGATGCGTTGCATGGGCGTTCTCCAGAATGCTTGAACGGCGAAAATCACCTGTGGGAGCGGGCTTGCTCGCGAATGAGATTTAACGGTCAACGAAGAGGTTGAATGTCTGACCGCATTCGCGAGCAAGCCCGCTTCCACAGGTATTTCGTCTGGATGAAAAAAGTGGTCGCCCTCGGCGGGCGAC
Source organism: Pseudomonas sp. B2M1-30 (assembly GCF_025447575.1). Lineage (NCBI taxonomy): Bacteria > Pseudomonadati > Pseudomonadota > Gammaproteobacteria > Pseudomonadales > Pseudomonadaceae > Pseudomonas > Pseudomonas sp. B2M1-30. Next base: position 8,279 of record NZ_JAOEJT010000013.1, read on the forward strand.
CACTTATTTTTTACGGCGTATCAATGGCCGTAAACATCAAAGTCGAAATACTTGTCCTGCACGGCCTTGTACTTGCCGTTGGCGCGGATTTCGCCGATGGCGGTGTTGAATTTGTCCGCCAGCTCCGTGTCGCCTTTGCGCACGGCGATACCGGCGCCACCGCCGAAGTACTTGGCGTCTTCGTAGGTCGGGCCGACGAATTCGAAGCCTTTGCCGGCGTCGGTTTTCAGGAAACCGTCGCTCAGGTTGACCGAGTCGGCCAGCATCGCGTCGATACGCCCGGCCACCATGTCCAGGTTGGCTTCCTGTTGCGAGCCGTAACGCACCAGGTCGATCCCGGCCGGGACCAGCACTTCGGTGGCGTAGCGGTCATGGGTACTGGCACGCAGCACGCCGACTTTCTTGCCCTTGAGTTCGGTCAGCGGGTCTTTGACGCCCGAGCCTTCCTTCATCACGAAGCGCGCCGGGGTGTGGTAGTACTTGATGGTGAAGTCGACGTTTTTCTTGCGGTCGTCAGTGATGGTCATGGACGACAGGATCGCGTCGATCTTCTTCACTTTCAGCGCCGGGATCAGGCCGTCGAACTCCTGCTCGACCCAGGTGCATTTGACTTTCATCTGCTCACACAGCGCATCGCCGATGTCCACGTCGAAACCGGTCAGTTTGCCGTCAGGGGTTTTCATCGAGAATGGCGGGTAACCCGCTTCGATACCGATGCGGATCGGCTTGGCGTCTTCGGCCACGGCCGTCAGGGACAACATCGACAGTGCCAGGGCACCGAACATAACCAGCTTTTTCATTTATTACTCCCGTGTGCGGAGGCTTTTATTGGCAGCTTTGGATTCAGCGTCCGGTCATGGCTTTTTCAAAGCAAAAACCGAAGTGGCCGGAGTCTATGGCGGCGCGCACGGGGCAAATTGTTTTTAAGCGACAAATACTTATAGAAAATCGGCGCACCTTTCAGCATCGGAAAAGAGTGCGCCATGTCGGTGCGAAAGCTGTAGGACAAGACCTGCAAGCGATCACATTGGCTGCCGGTTTCAGCAGGCGCAACTGATCGGAGTGGTCACCGGCACGCTCAATGTGAAGCCCTCATCCAGCCACCCGGTCACGCCGCCGATCATCTCCTTGACCGGATACCCCAGCGCCGCCAGTTTCACCGCTGCCTTGTTGGCGCCGTTGCAATGGGGGCCGGCGCAATAGACCACGAACAGCGTGGTTTTCGGGTATGCCGCCAGCGTCTCGGCATTCAGCAGACGCCCCGGCAGGTTGATCGCCCCCGGTACGTGCCCGCGCTCAAAGGCCACCGGCCCGCGTACATCCAGCAGCACAAAATCCAGCTCACCCGCCTCCTGGCTGCTGAAGACGTCGGAACAATCGGTTTCGAAAGTCAGACGGTTGCTGAAATGCATCAGGGCAATGGCGGAGGGGGCAGCAGAAATTTCGCGAACCAGGCTGGTCATGGGGGTGTTGCTCCTACGTCTGTGTGGGTGTGAACAGACTTTATCGAGCTGCCGCTTGCCGCTACAGTGGCGCACAAGACACTCACCGGGAATTTTCCGCCAAATGCCTGCCTCCCCTGGATTGGTCGCGATCCTGGCCTACGATGGCCTCTGCACCTTCGAATTCGGCATCGCCGTGGAGGTCTTCGGCCTCGCTCGGCCAGAGTTCGATTTCCCTTGGTACACGCATCGCATCGCGGCGGTCGATCAAGGCCCGATGCGCGCCATGGGCGGGATTCAAGTGCTGGCCGACGGTGGTCTGGAATTGCTGGCCGAGGCGCGCACCATCATCATTCCCGGCTGGCGCGACCGCAGCGCCCCGGTGCCGGAACCGTTGCTCGATGCATTGCGCCAGGCCCACGCACGCGGCGCACGCCTGCTGTCGATCTGCTCCGGGGTGTTTGTACTGGCGGCCAGCGGCTTGCTCAACGGACACGGCGCCACCACCCATTGGCGCTACGCAGCGGAACTGGCCGAGCGGTTTCCAGAGATTGCGGTGGATCCGGATGTGCTCTATGTCGACGCCGGGCAGTTGATTACGTCGGCGGGCAGCGCGGCCGGGATCGACGCCTGCCTGCATCTGGTGGCGCGGGATTTCGGCACGCAGATCGCCAACGCGGTGGCGCGGCGGCTGGTGATGTCGCCGCAGCGCACGGGCGGCCAGGCGCAATTCATTCCCACCCCGGTCAGCCCGACACCGCGCAGCGATCTGTCGCGGGTCATGCAATGGGCGCGCGAGCGTTTGCATGAACCACTGGAAGTGCGCGATCTGGCCAGTGAAGCCGCGATGAGCGAGCGGACCTTTTTACGAAGATTCACCGAGGCCAGCGGCCAGTCGCCCAAGACCTGGCTGCAACACGAGCGCCTGGCCCGCGCACGGGAACTGCTCGAAAGCAGTCCGCTCAACACCGAGCAGATCGCCCTGCGCTGTGGTTACCGTTCGGTGGAAAGTTTTCGCGTGGCGTTTCGCAGCGTGGTCGGCGTGCCGCCGTCGGTGTATCGCGAGCGGTTCGGACGCGAGGCCAGGGTGATTTCCTGAGGTGCCTGAGCGGACGCCTTCGCGGGCAAGCCCTGCTCCCACATGAAAATCAGAGATCACATCATTGCTGTGGGGGCCGGGCTTGCCCGCGAAGAGGCCGGCCCGATCAACCCCTGACTCAAGGCTTGCGCAACAGATAGGTATCCATGATCCACCCATGCGCCAGCCGGGCCGCCTTGCGCACCCGCTCGATCTCATCGGCGACCTCGCCCAGCTTGCCGCTGATCAGGATCTCGTCCGGCGTGCCGAGGTAGGCGCCCCAGTAAATCTCGGTCTCCGGGTCCGCCACCTGATGGTAGGAATCTTCGGCATCGAGCATCACCACCAGGCTGTCCGTGTCACTCACCTGCCCCGCCGCCAGACGCCGGCCGGTGGTGATTTCAATCGAACGCCCGATCGTGTTCAGCGGCACCTTATGCTGCGCCGCCAGGGCTTGCACGCTGGTGATGCCGGGGATCACCTCGAACTGGAACTGACAGTGCCCGTCCGCCAGAATCGCTTGCAGGATGCGAACGGTGCTGTCGTACAACGCCGGATCGCCCCACACCAGAAAACCGCCGCACTGGCCGTCAGCCAATTCGTCATCGATCAGGCGTTCGAAGGTCTGCTGCTTGGCGCGGTTCAGATCATCGACGCTGGTGGTGTAGTCCACTTCGCCACGCTCGCGCTCCGGGCTGTGGGCTTCGGCGAAACGATAAGGGTGATCGGTGATGTAGCGCTCGCAGATGTCCCGGCGCAGGTCGATCAACTTGTCTTTGCTCTGGCCCTTGTCCATCAGGAAAAACACGTCCACCCGATTCAGCGCCTTCACCGCCTGCATCGTGATGTAGTCCGGGTTGCCGGCGCCAATGCCGATGACCAGCAATCGCTTCATCAAAGAACTCCTTCAGGTTCGATCGCACACAAGCGTAGCCGCCAGCGCCCGGCGAAACGCAACTCGACCGCCGCCAGCGGCTCGACATCGATACTGTGCAACGCCTCCCCTTGCATCACCTGCATCAGCGCCGCGCGAATGAAAAACGGATGGGTGACCGCCACGACATGGCCCGGCGTGTTTTGCAGGGAAGCCAGCCACGCGGCCACGCGCTCGCCCAGTTGTGCCACGGATTCACCGCCGTGGGGCGCTGCATGAGGATCATCGAGCCAGGCCTGCAACGCCTCGGGTTCGTCCCGTTGCAGCGCCTTGATCGACTGGCCTTGCCAGCGGCCCCAATCGCAATCGCGCAGGGCCGGATCAATCTGCGCATCGCGGCCAAACCACTCGGCGGTCTGCCGGGTACGCCATTCCGGGCCACAAATCAGACGGCGCGGCGCAATGAATCGGGCGCTCAGGGACGCGGACGCCAGTCCGGTCTCTTCAACAGGTTCGTTCGTAGGAAAACACGCCAATTTTTGTGCGACGGTTCTGGCATGGCAAATCAATGTCAAACGCGTGGCCTGCACGGTCAATCACTCGCTAGGAAAGCCATCAAGGTTATCGGCGAAATGCCAATGTGGCGGCAATTGTGCCGTAAACAGCCGGGTTGCAGGCAGTCGGTGATAGTGGCTATGCCACAATCCGGCGGCAATGTCTGACACCGTTATGGGCAATGGACTACAAACCCTGTCGGCATCCGTGTAGCCCCCGTTACACGGGCGTCTCGCTCCATTTTGGGGCGTTCATTCAACCGCCAAAAATTCACTAGACATGTAACGTAAATTACATAAATACTGTTTTAACGGATTGTGAAGCGAATTCTACATACCCATCCAGCAGGAGCCCGGATGCCCCCTCTCAGAGACCTGATCACCGATCCCGGCCTGGATCTTACGCCGTCGGAGCGCAAAGTCGTTCGCGCCTTGCTCGATCAGTATCCACGCAATGGCCTTGGTCCCATGGCACGCCTGGCGGAACACGCCGGCGTCAGCGATCCGACCATCGTGCGCCTGGTAAAAAAGCTGGGTTTCGGCGGTTATGCCGAGTTCCAGGACGCCCTTCTCAGTGACATGGACCATCGCCTGCGCTCGCCGCGCACCCTGTTGCAGCCCCGCTCGCACCAGAGCAACGACGACGCCTGGAGTCATTATCTGGCGGACAGTCATCGTCTGCTGGTCGAAACCCAGGCACTGACCCAACCGGAAGATGTGCGGATCCTTGCCGACTGGCTGCTCGACGCCCGGCATCAGGTGTACTGCTTTGGCGGGCGTTTCAGCAGCCTGCTGTCGACTTACCTGCTCAATCACCTGCGCCTGCTGCGCCCCGGCTGCTTCACTCTGGAAGACAACGCGCAACTGCCGGACCGGCTGTTCGACCTGCAACGCCAGGACGTGGTGCTGGTATTCGACTATCGCCGCTACCAGAGCCAGGCCCTGCGCGTAGCCAGCGCGGCGAAGAACAGCAACGCACGGGTGGTGCTGTTTACCGACATCTATGCCTCGCCGCTGCGTGAGCTGGCGGACCTGATCATCAGCGCCCCGGTGGAATGGGCCTCACCGTTCGACACTTTGGTGCCGGCAATGGCGCAGATCGAGGCGCTGATCGCCTGCCTGGCGCTGCGCAACCCCGATCTGGCCGATCGCCTGGAAGGCATCGATGCCCTGCGCAACGACTTCGACACCCACTTGCTGGAGGATAAATAAGGATGTTCAGCCTTCCCCACCGCTCGCCGCGGGATCTGCCGTTTGTCACCGACCACACCGCGTTGCTGCTGGTGGACATGCAGCGCGCCTGGCTCGAACCGCAGTTCGACGCGCATCTCGAAGGCCCGCAGGCGACGTACTTCCTGAACCGTGCCCGCACGCAAGTGGTGCCCAATCAACGCCGGCTGCTCGAGGCATTTCGCCAGGCACGGCAGAACGTGCTGCACACGATCATCGAAAGCCTGACCGCCGACGGTCGCGACCGCTCCCTCGATCACAAGCTGTCGGACATGCACCTGCCCAAGGGCAGCCCGCAGGCCCAGGTGATTGCCGAGCTGACCCCGGTGGAGAACGAAATCGTCCTGCCCAAGACCTCGTCCGGGGTCTTCAACTCGACCAACATCGACTACGTGCTGCGCAACCTTGAAACCCGCCACCTGATCATTGCCGGCATCGTCACCGATCAGTGCGTCGACATGGCCGTGCGCGATGCCGCCGACCGTGGCTACCTGGTCACGCTGGTCGCCGACGCCTGCGCCACTTACACCGCCGAACGACACGACGCCTGCCTCAACGCGATCAAGGGCTATTGCTGGATCACCGACACCGACACCGTGCTCGGTCGCCTGCGGGAGATGCAGCCATGAGCGAACGCCTGTCGCCGCTGCCGATGACCACCATCGTCACCACTGACCTGATCGGCATCACCCGGGGCCGCTCGTTTCCCACCGACGAGCTGGAGCACTATCAGGCCGCCGGTTGCGGCTGGGTGCCGGCCAACAGCGCGCTGACGCCGCAGGACATCATTGCCTCGAGCAACCCGTGGGGCGCCTATGGCGACTTGCGGCTGATTCCCGACCTGTCGAGCCGCGTCACCGTCGGCAATGGCCCGGATCCGCAGGCCCCGGCGCTGGACTTCATCCACGGCGACATCCGCGAGACCGATGGCCGCGCATGGGCGGCCTGCCCGCGCACGCTGTTGCGCGATGAAGTCGAGCGTTATCGCGATGAACTCGGCTTGCAGGTCAACGCGGCGTTCGAACACGAATTCAATCTGCATGCAGGTTTTGCCGAACACCTGGCGTTCTCCCTCGAGGCCCAGCGCCAGGGCGCCGAATTCGGTGGCTGGCTGCTCAGTGCGCTGCGCGCCGGCGGTGTCGAGCCAGAAATGTTCCTGCCCGAATACGGCAAACATCAATACGAAATCACCTGCCGTCCGGCCCTCGGCGTGGCGGCGGCGGATCGCGCGGTGAACGTGCGCGAGATCACCCGCGAGATTGCCCGGCAGATGGGCCTGGACCTGAGTTTCGCCCCGAAGACCGCCGCCGATGCGGTGTGCAATGGCGTACACCTGCACGTCAGTCTGCTCGATCTGGGCGGTCAGCCGATGCTCTATGACGCCGGCACCAGCAACGGCCTGTCGACCCTCGGCCAGCACTGGGCGGCGGGCGTACTGCATTACTTGCCGGCGCTGTGTGCGTTGACCGCGCCGACACCCGTGTCCTACGAACGTTTGCAACCGCATCACTGGAGCGCGTCCTATGCCTGCCTCGGCCAACAGAACCGCGAGGCGGCACTGCGCATCTGCCCGACCGTGAGCCTGAGCAGCAAATCCGTGGCGGCGCAGTACAACCTCGAGTTCCGCGCCATGGACGCCACCGCCTCGCCACACCTGGCGATGGCTGCGCTGCTGATCGCCGGACGCCTGGGCATCGAACAGCGCCTGGCACTGAATGCGATCACCGATGACATTCCCGACTCACTCAACGACGAGCAACGCAAGGCCCGGGGCATCGTTGCCCTGCCCGCCTCCCTGGCTCAGGCACTGGATTGCCTGCGCCGCAGCGAAGCGCTGATCGAAGCGCTGCCGAGCGCGCTGCTCGAAACCTTTTTCGCCCTTAAAACCGAGGAACTGGCGCTGACGGAACAGCTCTCGCCCGCTGACTTGTGTGAGCACTATGCACGCCTGTACTGAATCCGCCGAGCTGGGGCTGTACACCCGGCCGGTCTACAACCTGAGTCGCGAAGACTCGACGCATCCGCTGATCCTGGTGTGCGAACACGCCAGCCGCTACATCCCCGCCGCCCTGAACAACCTGGGCCTGGATGACGCCGCTGCGCGCGAACACATCGCCTGGGACATCGGAGCGCTGGAGCTGGCCGGACAATTGTCCGAAAACCTCGGTGCAACATTGCTCAGCGCCAATTATTCGCGGCTGCTGATCGACCTCAACCGCCCACGGCATGCCCCCGACAGCATCCCGGCGCAGAGCGAGATCTATCAGGTTCCGGGCAACCGCGATCTGGACGAAGTGACCCGCGAATACCGTCGCCAGTGCCTGTTCAAGCCGTTTCACACACGGCTGCAGCAATTGATCGATGAACGCCTGGCCCGGGGCTTGCCGGTGCGGGTGGTGGGGATTCACAGTTTCACCCCGGTGTATTACGGCCAGCCGCGCGATCTGGAAGTGGGCGTGCTGTTCGGTCAGGCGCAGGATTACGCCCGACGCCTGCTCGACGGCCTCGAACGACACCCGTTGAAAGTCGCTGGCAACCAGCCGTACCGGATTGACCCGCTGGGCGACATGACCGTACCGGTACACGGCGATGCCCGCGGCCTGGAATCGGTGCTGATCGAGGTCCGCAACGATCTGCTGCGCAGCCCCGAAGCGGTGTCACGCTGGACCGGATACCTTGCTCCACTGCTGTAAAGACTGTTTTGAAAGGCTGCTGACGCGGTAAACGACGGACCGATATAACAACTAAAACGACCGATTGGCTGACAAGGAGTTGCGCTTCATGGAAATAGAAGAATTCGGCTACAAGCAGGAGCTTAAACGCAGCCTGACGCTGACCGATCTGGTGGTGTACGGCATGATCTTCATGATCCCCATCGCCCCGTTCGGCGTGTACGGCTACGTCAACGCCGAGGCACCGGGGATGGTGCCGCTGGCCTACATCATAGGCATGGTGGCGATGGTCTTCACCGCGCTGAGCTACGGCAGCATGGCCCGGGCGTTTCCGATTGCCGGTTCCGTGTACTCCTACGCGCAGCGGGGCCTGAATCAGCATGTCGGCTTCATCGCCGGCTGGCTGATGCTTCTCGATTACCTGCTGATTCCACCGCTGCTCTACGTTTATGCGGCGATGGCGCTCAACCACCTGTACCCGGACATCCCGAAAGTCGGGTTCATCCTGGCGTTCCTGGTCAGCGCAACCTTCGTCAACCTGCGCGGCATCACGTTCACCGCGCGGATGAACATCCTGTTCCTGCTGGCGCAACTGGTGGTGCTGGGGATTTTCCTGTTCTACGCCTGGAATGCCCTGCACAACGGTGGCGGCAATGGCCAGTTGACCCTGGCGCCGCTGTATCACCCGGAAACCTTCAACTTCGCCCTGCTGATGCAAGCGGTGTCGATTGCCGTGCTGTCGTTCCTCGGTTTCGATGCGATCTCCACCCTCGCCGAAGAGATCAAGGGCGATCCGGGCCGCAGCGTCGGCAAGGCAGCGCTGATCACGCTGGTGGTGATGGGGGTGATTTTCGTGGTGCAAACCTGGATCGCCACCGATCTGGCGGCGGGCATGGGTTTCAAATCCGCCGACACCGCGTTCTATGAAATCGCCGAAATCGCCGCCGGCAGCTGGCTGGCGACCCTGACCGGTGTCGCCACCGCCCTGGCCTGGGGCGTGGCAGTGGCCATCACCTCGCAAGCCGCCGTCTCGCGCCTGCTGTTCGGCATGGCCCGTGACGGCAAGCTGCCGAAAGTGCTGGCCAAGGTTCATCCCAAGCACAACACGCCGTACCTGAGCATTTACCTGGTGGCGGTGCTGTCGCTGGTGATCTGCTACCTGTTCATCAATTCGGTGGACACCCTGACCTCGCTGGTCAACTTCGGCGCGCTGAGCGGTTTCATGCTGCTGCACCTGACTGTCATCAACTACTACTGGCGTCGGCAGAAGTCCGGTCAGGTGATCCGTCACCTGATCTGCCCGGTGATCGGCTTCGTCATCGTCGCGGCCATCATGTACAACATGGGTGTCGATGCGCAAAAACTCGGCCTGATCTGGATCGCGCTGGGCCTGGTGTACCTGTTCTTCCTGAACAAGCTCGGCGCCAGTACCGCGCTGCCTGACCCGAGCAATGGCTGACAAGAAAAAGAGCGGCGTCTGACAACAAATCAGGCGACCGCCGATTTAACGCGTGGAAACCGACAGTGATAGTCAGGTTCGGCGATTCGTCGAACCTTTTGATACAGGAGTGCATCCATGCTGGTCTTACGCCCAGTCGAGCCAACCGACCTGCCTCAACTGCAACAATTGGCCCGCGACAGCCTGGTCGGCGTGACGTCCCTGCCGGACGACAGCGAACGCCTGGGCGAGAAGATCGCCGGCTCCCGCGATTCGTTCGACAGCGAAGGCAGCGCCCATGGCCCGGAGAACTATTTCTTCGTCCTGGAAGACCTCGACAACCGGTGCCTGGTCGGCTGCTCGGAGATTCTTGCCACCGCCGGGTACGACGAGCCGTTCTACAGCCTGCGCAACCGCCATTTCACCAGCGCCTCGCGTGAGCTGAACATCGAGCACGGCGTGCCGGCGCTGTCGTTGTGTCATGACCTCAGCGGCCACACGCTGCTGCGTGGTTTCCACATCGACGCGGCGCTGGTGCGCACGCCGTTTTCCGAATTGCTGTCGCGGGCGCGGCTGCTGTTCATCGCCGCCCACGGGCAACGTTTCGCCGAAGCGGTGATCACCGAAATCGTCGGTTACAGCGATGAACAGGGCCATTCGCCGTTCTGGGATGCCCTGGGCAAGCACTTCTTCGATCTGCCCTACGCCGAGGCCGAACGCCTGTGCGGCTTGCAGAGCCGCACGTTTCTCGCCGAACTGATGCCGCAATACCCGATTTACGTACCGATGCTGTCCCAGGCGGCGCAGGACTGCATCGGCCGCATCCACCCCGATGGCCAGGAAGCGTTCGACATCCTCGAGCGCGAAGGCTTTGAAACCAACAGCTACATCGACCTGTTCGATGCCGGCCCGACCCTGTATGCACGCACCGCGAACATCCGTTCGATCGCCCGCAGCCAGACCGTCACCGTCTGCCGGCAGGCCCAGATCGATGCCCGGGGTCGCTACCTGCTGAGCAACGACGCGCTGCACGGATTCCGCGCCATCGTCGCTGAACTGGATTACCAGCCTGGTCAATCCCTGGCGCTCACCCCGGCCATGTGCGCGGCGTTGCAGGTCAGCGATGGCGCCAGCGTACGGCTGACAGCCCTGTGAACCGCGCCCCTACCCCACGACAGTGCCCGAGCAGGCGCGCAAAAGGAGTTGCAGCATGATTGTCCGTCCGGTTCACATCAACGATCTGCCCGCCTTGATGGCACTGGTCCAGCAGGCCGGCCCGGGGTTCACCACCCTGCCGGCCAACGAAGAGCGCCTGGCTCACCGGGTACGCTGGGCTCGCCGGGCCTTCGTCGAACAGGTCGAGCGGGCCGACGCCGATTATCTGTTCGTACTCGAAGACGACGAGCAACGGCTGGTCGGGGTCAGCGCCCTGACCGGCGGGATCGGTCTGCGTGAGCCCTGGTACAACTACCGGGTGGGCGTGACCGTCAGCTCGGCTCCGGACCTGGGGATTCAACGGCAGATTCCGACCCTGTTTCTCAACAATGAACTGACCGGCCAATCGGAGCTGTGCTCACTGTTCCTCGGCCACGATCAGCGCCACGGCAGCAATGGTCGCCTGCTGTCGCTGGGGCGACTGCTGTTCGTCGCCGAGTTCCCGCATCTGTTCGGCGAGAAGATGATCGCCGAACTGCGCGGCAGTGCCGACGAACAGGGCTGCTCGCCGTTCTGGGACAGCCTGGGACGGCACTTCTTCCAGATGGATTTCAGCCACGCCGATCATCTGTCGGGGCTGGGTAACAAGGCATTCATCGCCGAACTGATGCCACGCCAGCCGCTGTACACCTGCCTGCTCACCGAACAGGCCCAGGCGGTGATCGGCCAGCCGCACCCCAACACCGAGCCTGCGCTGAAAATCCTCCAGGGCGAAGGTTTCGCCCACAAAGGCTACATCGATATTTTCGATGGCGGCCCGGTGATCGAAGCCCCGGTGCGCAGCATCCGCACCGTGCGCGACAGCCTGGAACTGACCCTGAGCCTCGGCACGCCGGACGATCAGGCGCCGCTCTGGCTGATTCACAACCGGCGCCTGGAAAACTGCCGCATCACTGCCGCCCGTGGACGTCGCGTCGGCGGCAGCCTGGTGGTCGACCGCCTCACCGCCAAACGCCTGCAATTGCAGCCGGGCAACTCGGTACGCGCGGTCATGCTGCCCAACCGGCAGCAACAAATCGCCGCCGCCTGAACCCACGGGAACACTCGCTTCCCGTGGCGAGGGCGGACGCACCAGCGCGCCCGGTCAGCCTCCCTCGCAAATTCGTCATGATCCTTGACCCATTCGCGTGATAGCCTTTTCATCCTTCGGCGTTGACACCTTTGCTCAAGCCTTTCCATTCCTTTGTATGGTGGAACTCGTATGTCCAGGCTTTCTCATCAAGATTTGCGCCGTAATTTCCGTCAGCTGCTGGCGTCCGACACCTGCTATCACACAGCCTCCGTGTTCGATCCGATGTCCGCCCGCATCGCCGCTGACCTGGGGTTTGAAGTCGGCATTCTCGGCGGTTCGGTCGCCTCCCTGCAGGTACTGGGCGCCCCGGACTTCGCCCTGATCACCCTCAGCGAGTTCGCCGAGCAAGCCACCCGCATCGGCCGCGTCGCCCAATTGCCGGTGATCGCCGACGCCGACCACGGCTATGGCAACGCCCTCAACGTGATGCGCACCATCGTTGAGCTGGAACGCGCCGGTGTCGCCGCGCTGACCATCGAAGACACCCTGCTGCCGGCCCAGTTCGGGCGCAAATCCACCGACCTGATCACTGTGGCCGAAGGTGTCGGCAAGATCCGTGCGGCACTCGAGGCCCGGGTCGATGCGGAAATGGCGATCATCGCCCGGACCAACGCCGGCATCCTGCCGGTCCAGGAAATCATCAGCCGCACCCGCCAATACCAGGCTGCCGGTGCTGACGGTATCTGCATGGTTGGCGTGCAGGACTTCGATCAGCTCGAGCAGATCGCCGAACACCTGAGCGTCCCGCTGATGCTGGTCACCTATGGCAACCCGGCGCTGCGTGACGACAAACGCCTGGCCGAGCTGGGCGTGCGCGTGACCATCGACGGCCACGGCGCCTATTTCGCCGCGATCAAGGCCACTTACGACAGCCTGCGCGAACAACGGCAGATCTTCACCCAGGCCTCCGACCTCAGCGCCACCGAACTGACGCACACCTACACCCTGCCGGAGGATTACATCCGCTGGGCGAAGGAATACATGAGCGTCAAGGAGTAACGAGGACGCAGACGAACGGCTCGCAAAGACGTCGTCAGCTCCTACACTGAAGGCTCCCGAACCCGAACGAGCCTTCCGGCATGAATCGCAACGACTTGCGCCGCGTCGACATGAACCTGCTGGTGATTTTCGAAACGTTGATGTTCGAAAAGAACCTGACCCGCGCCGGGGAAAAGCTGTTCCTCGGCCAGCCGGCGGTGAGCGCCGCCCTCGCTCGTCTGCGTGACCTGTTTGATGACCCGCTGCTGGTACGCAATGGCCGGGTCCTGGAACCGACCCAGCGGGCGCTGGCGATCCTCAGGGAATTGCAGCCGGCGATGGACACGATCTCCGGTGCCGTCAGCCGGGCCAAGGACTTCGACCCGCTGAGCAGCCGCGACGTGTTCCGCATCGGTCTGTCGGATGACGCCGAATTCGGTCTGCTGCCGCCCTTGCTCAAGCAATTGCGCGAAGAAGCGCCGAACGTGGTGGTGGTGATTCGCCGGGTGAATTTTCTGCTGATGTCGTCGATGCTCGGCTCCGGGGAGATCTCCGTTGGCGTCAGCTACACCACCGAACTGCCGGCCAATGCCAAACGCAAAAAACTGCGGGATCTGCACTGCAAGATCCTGCGCGGCGACGATCGCCCCGGCGCTCTGACCCTCGACGACTACTGCGAGCGGCCCCATGCACTGGTGTCGTTTTCCGGCAGCCTGGACGGTTCTATCGACAACGATCTGGCGCGGGTCAACCGCACCCGCAACGTTGTGCTGGCGGTGCCGCAATTTGCCCCGTTGCGGGCAATCCTGGCCGGCACCGACCTGCTCGCCACCGTGCCGGATTTTGCCGCTTGCGCGCTGGTCGACGGCAGTACGGTGTTGCGCGCCGACGAACCGCCGTTCCAGATCGTGCCGTCGGAGTTGTCGATGGTCTGGAACGGGGTCAACGACAACGACCCGGCGGAACGCTGGCTGCGCTCGCTGATTGCCCATCACATGTCGGCTCCGCTACCGTCGCAGGCGCACTGACCGGCCTGAACCCGGAATCGGCCTCGCGCAGGTACACCGGCAGATCAGTCATCGGCGGCATCTGCGGGATCTCGAAATACATCTGCACCACCCAGCCCCGGTGATAGTTGTTGTGGTTGATCACATGCATGAGGATCGCCCCGGCGTTCATCGTGCCGCCGTCACCGGAAACGAACTTGAAATCGATCTCGCGGGTCAACGAAGCCTCGGTCTGTCGTGCGCTCCAGGTGCGATACCAGCTATCGACCTCCTGCTGTGCCTGGCGCAGTTCCCCGAGGTCGTCATGCACCAGATCGTGGGAGGTTTTGAAACCATGGTCACGGCCTTCAAGATGCGCCTGCCAGATCCGGTCGACCACGTAGATATGGTTAAGCGTGCCGAGCATGTTATGGAAAACGGTTTTGCGTTCTCGGGTGACCTCCCCGGACGGCAGCGCTTGCAGGCTGTCGAACAGGCGCTGATTAGCCCAGGTCTTGTAGTCAGCGAGCAGATGGGCAGTGGCTAAGTTGATCATCGCGGGTCACCGTAGGCACAAAAGGGCTGCGTCCAGCATAGACGTTGACTGGCGGGATGGGCGTCGGGCCGACTGTCGGTTCTCTGGACTGCTGGGAGGGGGCACGATCGTCGCTCAGGCCCCAAGGCTCGCCCACCCCGCCACCCGTTGTGCACTGATGCTGACCCCGCCGCAAACAATGATCACCACATCATGCGCCCCGGCCAGCGCCGGATGGTCGAGGTATGCCGTCGCCAGCGACACCCCGCACGCCGGTTCCACCAGTTGCCGCAGATCATTGGCGAAACGCACCACACCCATGATCGCGTCGTCATCGGACAGCACCAGGCACTCATGGGTAAATTCGCCGATATGCTCGACCGGCCACGCCGCCACCTGACTGGCGCCAAGGGACGTGGCAACGCTGTCGATCTTGCCCAGGCGCACCGGATGACCGGCCTGCAGGGCGGCGGCAAACGAAGCGGCGCCCCGGGTTTCGCAGGCGACGATCCGGCAGTCCCGCCGATCATGGCGCAACAGCCCGACCAACAGCCCGGCAAGCAAACCACCGCCGCCGACCGAGGTCACCAGAACATCGACCTGCGGACAATCTTCGAGAATTTCATCGACCATCGAGCTGTGCCCTTCCCACAACACGGGATGGTCGAAGGCCGGCACGTATTCGCTGTCCGCCGCGCTCGCCAGCGCCTGCGCGCGTTGATTGGCCTCATCCCAGACCTTGCCGTGGACGATGACCTCGGCGCCGGTGCGGCGGATGCGATCACGGGTCGCTTCCGGCGTGGTGTTCGGCACCACGACGCAGGCTTGCAGGCCCAGACGGGTCGCCGCCACCGCCGTTGCCAGCCCGGCATTGCCACCGGACGGACAGACGACTTTGCGTTTGCCCTGCGCCATGGCCTGGCTGCACAGCAGGCCGATGCCGCGAATCTTGAACGATCCTCCGGGTTGCAGGTTTTCCAGTTTCAACCAGATGCGCCGGGTGGCGCTCGATAAAGTCGGGTGCAGGATCAAAGGCGTGCGGATGTGCAACATGACGGCTCCTGACGACGCCACGACCGGCATCATCCGGGTCGGATCGTGGCGAGTGAATCAAAACGTCCCACGTTCAAGCTTAGTCCACGGCCCTTGCATCGGGTAAACGCCGGAGATCGTGCCGGGATCTACACTGAACAGCATCAGCTCAGAGGTGCCCATGAAAATGTCTGCGCAAATGACCGTCGTCGCGGTGCTCGCCACCCTCGCCTATCTGGGTCTGGCGGTCTGGGGTATGGGTGGCGTGGCGGTGTTCTTTTCTCACGACGCGCTGGTGCTGGTGGCGCTGGCGACCCTGGCGATGGTGGTGGCGTCGCTGTTCACCGAAGTGAACCTGAGTGCCGGCGAACGCGAGGATCGGGCCAATCGCTGGGTGATTCCGGCCTTCGCCGTGATTGGCGTCATCAGTGGATTTCTCCCGGCCTATTGCGACCGGATCAACTTCTGGACGTTTGGCGGCGAAGGCGTGCGCTGGCTCGGAGCGCTGCTGTTCATCGTCGGCGGCGCGTTACGGTTGTGGCCGGTGTTTGTGCTCGGGCATCGCTTCAGCGGGCTGGTGGCGATCCAGCCGGGGCATCGACTGGTCACCGAAGGCATCTACCGGCACCTGCGCAATCCCAGTTACCTGGGGCTGGTGATCAATGCGCTGGGCTGGGCGCTGGCGTTTCGTTCAGTGGTCGGGATTTTGCTCGCGGCGCTGACCCTGATCCCGCTGATCGCCCGTATTCATTCTGAAGAAGCGCTGCTGCGCGGGCAGTTTGGCGCAGAGTACGACGCCTACTGCACCCGCAGTTGGCGGCTGCTGCCGGGCGTCTACTGATCCTGAAACCGCCGAACATGCCCGCTCCCACGAGGGGCGATGGTTCAGATGGCTTGCAGGCGCAGTTGGCCGTCGCTGCCGACCTTGACCCGGAGCGCATCGTAGCTGGCGATGGTCGCGTGGGCGGTTTCGAGCGGGTGCTGGTGGGTCGCGGTGATAATCATCAGCGCCGAGCCCGCCGCCTCCGCTGCAAGGATGCCGACGGTGGCGTCTTCGAAGATCAGGCAATCGGCCGGTTCAAGCCCCAAGCGTTTCGCCGCCAGGCGATAGCCCGTCGGATCCGGTTTGCCGGCGGTCACGTCCTCGGCGGTAATCATCACCGCAGGCTCGGGAATCCCGGCCGCCGCCATCCGTCGCAGCGCCAGATCCCGCGGCGCCGAGGTCACCATGGCCCAGCGATCCGCCGGCAATGCGTCGAGAAACGCCGCCGCACCGGGGATCGGCACGATGCCTTCGACATCTTCGATTTCCGCTTCGGTGATGAACGCTGCCTGGGCCTGGGCATCCACGCCCGGCAGGTTCAGCCGATTGATGGTATCGATGGCCCGCGCACCATGAATGGTGGGCAGAAAGGTTTCGACGTCGACGCCATGACGCACCGCCCAGGCCGACCAGATCCGCTCGGCGGCGGCGATGGAGTTGAGGACGGTGCCGTCCATGTCGAACAGGAAGGCGCCGAACGCGCGGTTGAAAACAGCATCGAGAGCAGACAAGGGGTCGCATCCTCTGGCAGGGGCCGGGCAAATGTGCCCGGCAATGTAGCACTTGCGCAGGCCTCAGTGCAGGCGCGGGGCCCTGGATTTGAACGCGCCGTCCACGCAGTCGAGCAACTGGCCGATGGCCCAGGGCTTTTTGATGAACGCCACCGGACGCTTGACCCCGGACGTCTCCGGTGTCTCATAACCGGACATCACCATCACCGGTTTTTCCGGCCAGCGCTCGCCGACCAGATTCGCCAGATCCGCGCCGTTGAGGGTGCCGGGCATGGTGATATCGGTGAGCAACAGCGCCACTTCCGGCGCGTGTTCCTCCAGATATTGCGAGGCCGCATCGGCGCTGGTCTGCGGTTCGACCTTGAAGCCTTCCTCCTGAAGAATTTCGCACAGAAACTCCAGAATCAACGGATCATCCTCGACCACCAGAATCAACCCGTCATGAAGGTGCGTACTCGACGGAATTGGACTCATGAACTGGCACTCCCTGAATTACGTGTACGTTTTAGCGGCTTGACCCGCTGCTTATCTGGTATGAGCGGCGACTTGTACAGAAATTCATTTTTGATACAGGTCTTTTCCGAAGTGCCTGATCGGCGACCCATCGCACCCGCCCATTTATGGTTAAAATGCCGGCCCTTTTGCCGGCCGATCCCGATTGATGAACCCTCAAGCCCTTGCCACTCTCCAAGCTCACCTGCTGACCGCGCTGACCTCGGCACCGGCCGAAACCCGGCGCCTGTTCCATGGGCGCGGACGCTGCTGGCCGGGACTGGAGCAGCTCACCGTCGACTGGCTGCAAGGCGTGGTGCTGGTGTCGCTGTTCAAGGAGCCGGCGGCGGATCAACTGGACGACCTCAAGCGTCTGTTGCTGGCCCTCGGTGACAGCGCGCAATGGAAAGACTCCGGTGCCCACACCCTGCTGATCCAGCACCGTTATCTGCCGCAAAGCACTGCCGAATGGTTGCTGGGCGAGGAAATCGACGAAATGACCATCGTCGAGGGCGGCCTGAAATACCGGGTCGACCTGGGTCGCAAGCAAAACGCCGGGCTGTTTCTCGACATGCGCTACGGGCGCAACTGGGTGCGCGATCAGGCGGCAGGTCAACGGGTGTTGAACCTGTTTGCCTACACCTGCGGTTTCTCGGTGGCGGCGATCGAGGGCGGCGCCAGCCATGTGGTCAATCTCGATATGTCCCGCGCCGCGTTGAGCCGGGGTCGCGACAATCACCGTTTGAACGGCCATGACTTGAGCAAGGTGAGTTTTCTCGGCCACGACCTGTTCAAGTCCTGGGGCAAGGTAATCAACAGCGGCCCGTATGATCTGGTCATCATCGATCCACCATCGTTCCAGAAAGGCAGCTTCCTGCTGACCAAGGATTACCAGCGCGTGCTGCGCCGTCTGCCGGAGCTGCTGACGCCGCAAGGCACGGTGCTGGCGTGCATGAACGATCCGTCGTTCGGGTCGGACTTTTTGATTGATGGCGTGACCCGCGAGGCGCCGGGCCTGCGCTTCGAACAGCGCCTGGAGAACCCGCCGGAGTTTGCGGACATCGATCCACAAAGCGGCTTGAAAGCGCTGGTGTTCAAGCGCACCGAAACCCTCTGACCCCACTCCCCCCAGTGGTCAACGCGGACGCAACACCAGCGCGAACAATTCGCCATGCCCGGTGACATTGAGCTTGTGATATAGGTTGCGCCGATGGACCTTCACGGTCTCCGGCGAGATGTTCATCCGCTGGGCGATGGCCTTGCTGGAAAAGCCTTGCAGGATCAGCCGCGCGGTGTCGATTTCCCGCACGGTCAGCCGCGCATCGAAACGATCCAGCAACGCCGCCAGATCACCGACACCCGCTTCGGTGGCCGGGCCTTGTGGCGGCAGCAGTTGCACATGCCGGCGCATCGCCGCCAGCACCCAGTCCCGCACGCAGAGCAAACGCCCCTGCTCCTGTAGCTCGAACGCCGTCCTCCGCCCCAGCGACAGACCCAGCACGCCGCCATCGACATTGACCATGAACTGCAACTCGTCCGCACCGACCACCGAGCGGAAGTAGCTCTGGTAATACTCGCTGTGCAGAAACTGGTCCGGCGCGACCGACGCCAGGCTGTGCAAGCCATCGGCGATCCCGGCGGTGGCGGCCTGATAGAACGGATCGAGCAGGTACATCCCGGCGCTGTAGCCGGCCAGGTCTTCCTGCTCGTCGGCGCCGCCCTTGCTGTCGAAGTCGATGAGCAATCGTGGCGCCTGCCCGCCGGTCATCAGCGCCACCAGAGCGTTGTCCAGCGGCACCAGCAGGCGCACGGTGTCCACCAGCGCGCGCCAGAAACCGTCCTGGCCGACGGCGGCGAACACCCGCGCCAGACTCTGATGAACCGGCAACTCCTGCAACAACGCGTCCACGCTCTACCCCTTTTGTGTAACCCATGATGGGAATGGGTCAGGCGCGGTCGCGCCGATAGGCTGACCACTCCTGTTCATCACCGGCCGCACAGGCCAGGAGTGCCGCATCATGCGTCGTCATCGTGGGTATATCAACCTGGGCCTGGCGGCCTGTCTGGCCAGTGGATCAATCGCCATGGCGGCCGATGCGCCGAGCGTGCATGTCTACAACTGGTATGACTACATCGGCCCCGATACCCTGCACGACTTCAAGCGCGACAGCGGCATCCAGCCGGTGTACGACACCTTCGACAGCGCCGAAGTGCTGGAAGGCAAACTGCTCACCAGCCGCAGCGGCTACGACGTGGTGGTGGCAAGCAACTACAGCCTGCCGACCCTGATCAAGGCCGGCGCCCTCGCCCCGTTGCCGCGCGAGCAACTGCCGGGCTGGAAAAACCTCGACAGTGACCTGCTGGGCAAACTCGCCAACAACGACCCCGGCAACCAATACGCCGTGCCCTATCTGTGGGGCACCAACGGCATCGGCTACAACGTCGACAAGGTGCGCGCCGCCCTCGGCGACCAGGCGCCGGTGGACTCCTGGGATTTGGTGTTCAAGGAAGAGAACCTCGCAAAACTTGGCGAGTGCGGCGTGGCGATGCTCGACTCGCCCTCGGAAATGCTGCCGGTGGCCCTGCATTACCTAGGCCTGCCGCCCAACAGCACTGATCCCGAGGACTACAAGAAGGCCGAGGCGCTGCTGCTGAAACTGCGCCCGCACATTGCCTACTTCAACTCGTCGAAATTCATCAGCGACCTGTCCAACGGCAATATCTGCGTGGCGGTCGGCTGGTCCGGGGCGATGCTTGAAGCCAAGACCAACGCCGAGCAGGCCGGCAACGGCGTGAAGATCGCCTACAGCCTGCCGAAGGAAGGCGCGCCGGTGTGGTTCGACACGCTGGTGCTGCTCAAGGATGCACCGAACCGCCCCCAGGGCCTGGCGTTCATCGACTATCTGCTGCGCCCGGAGGTGATCGCACCGGTCAGCGATCACCTGTCCTATCCGAACGGCAACCGCGCCGCCACCGCGCTGGTCGCTGCGGCCACTCGCGACAATCCGGCGGTGTATCCGCCAGCAGCGGCGATGGCCACGCTGTACACCCTCGAGCCGTTGCCCAAAACCACCGAGCGGGTACGCACCCGGGTGTGGAGCAAGGTCAAGAACGGCCAGTAAACACACCGCCCCCACAGAGGGGATGAGCAACCCGTCAGATTTCCATTGAGAGAACCATCGATGAAACCACGTGCCCGCGACCTCGATATCCGCATCGGCCAACTGTCACCCGGCCCGCTCAACGCCATCACCGACGTGCCCGGCGTGCGGGTCGGCCACAGCAATGTCCGGGGGCGCAGCGCCGCCGGCCGCGACATCTGCACCGGCGTCACCCTGATCGAACCCCGCGCCGGCTCGACCAACCGGCAACCGTGCTTCGCCGGGGTCCATGTGCTCAACGGCAACGGTGATGCCACCGGGCTGGAATGGATTCGTGAAGCCGGACTACTGACCAGCCCGATCGCCTTCACCAACACCCATAGCCTGGGCGTGGTGCGCGATGCCTTGATTGCGCTGGATCGTGCGCAGCAACCGGATGACGGGCGGCTCTACTGGAACATGCCGGTGGTGCTGGAAACCTTCGACGGCCTGCTCAACGATATCAATGGTTTTCACGTAACCGCCGAGCATGTTGCCGAAGCGTCACGCAACGCCGCTGATGGCCCGGTACAGGAAGGCGCAGTGGGCGGCGGCAGCGGAATGATCTGCCATGAGTTCAAGGGCGGCATCGGCACCGCTTCACGCCGGTTGAACAGCGCCCGGGGCGGCTGGACGGTGGGCGCCATCGTCCAGGCCAACCATGGTGTTCGTCGCGAATTGCGGGTCGATGGCTATCCGGTCGGGCGTTACATGGAGCGTGAGGATTCGCCCTTTCTGCGCGCTGCGTTGCCGCATCCGGGGATGGGCTCGATCGTGATCTGCCTGGCTACCGACGCACCGCTGCTGCCGCACCAATGCACCCGCCTGGCACAACGGGCCAGCCTCGGCCTGGCGCGTACCGGCGGCGGTAACGAAGACCATAGCGGCGACATTTTCATCGCGTTCTCCACCGGTAACGCGCAGATCCCGCCCGCCGCCTACGAAAGCCAGGGCGCACCGACCTGCGACAGTTTGCGCATGGTCAACAACGACCATATCAGCGAGCTGTTCCTGGCCGCGACCGAAGCGGTGGAAGAGGCGATCATCAACGCCTTGCTCGCCAGCGACAGCACCGAAGGCAATGGCCATTCAGTGCCGGGGCTGGAGGGTGCGACGCTGTTGAGCGCACTGGAAAAGGCTGGCTGGCGCGGGGCTTTGTAACAACACGCCACCTCATTGTGGGAGCAAGCCACTCCCACACTGTTTTGGGCTGTTACCGACACGGCTGTGTGACGCAAAACCCTGGGCGGGATGGGTGCTCGAAAGCACCAGAAAACAGCTGACTGACGGTACTTGAGCGCCTCCTCGCACCTTCCTACGATGGAGTTACGCAGTCATTGGGTTCGCCCAATCGCCGCGTAGACGCGGGTGTACTGAACCCCAATCAAGCCCGCGTCTGGCTTCATGCGCATCTTGAGCCTCACGGGCTCCACTTCCTCCCCATCGAAGAGTCTTGAGGCTCTTTTTTTGTCTGTGCGAAAGGCTCAGTGCAGGGTCATTCGCTGGCGGACAAAGGCTTCGGTCTGGCGGGTCACCTGATCCAGATGCCGGTCCCGCTGCTTCTCGGC
The DNA here is from genome assembly GCF_025447575.1 of Pseudomonas sp. B2M1-30. Lineage (NCBI taxonomy): Bacteria > Pseudomonadati > Pseudomonadota > Gammaproteobacteria > Pseudomonadales > Pseudomonadaceae > Pseudomonas > Pseudomonas sp. B2M1-30. The sequence continues at coordinate 30,139 of NZ_JAOEJT010000013.1, forward strand.
ATCGAGCATCGCCCGCTTGCCGTGCTTTTGCAGCAGGTAGGTGTGGATCTGCTGCACCTCCAGCGAACGGTAGATCGGTGTCGTGTCGATGAATCCGCGCAGGCCGTTGCTGCGGTAATGCCGGGTGCTCATCAGCACCTGGGTTTCACGCTGGCCGATCACCTCAAAGCCCAGCGCTTCGAAATACGCGACCTTGCCGACGCTGCAAGTCAGCTCCGCATGCGGGAAACGCGCAAGCATCTCGCCAATCATCGCCCGCGCCACACCCTGACGCCGATACCCCTCGCGCACCGCCAGATAGGCGACGTTGCACGCCTCCCAATCGCCCTGCACCGGCAGGTACAACAGGAAACCGATCACTTTCTCCGGGTCGTCCTCGTCGGTGGCGACCAGCAGCTCCACTTCCGTGCCCTTCTCGCCGTTCAAGGCCTCCAGGTACAGATGCACCTCGTAGCCGACCGCGTACTGATAGACGTTGTAGAGCAGATTGCTCGGGCCAAGTCCGACCGCGCTGATGTCGGTCAGGTAGTCGACCACCATTTGCAGGATCTGGCTGTTGACGCCTTCGGGGCATGGGGATTTGTAGTGGGTGATGCGGGGCATGGCGGGTGAACTCCAACGCTGAAAACGGGTTGCCGACGACCTGGCCGCTGGCGAACGGCGCCATCATACCCCGCGGCGGCCCGGACACTGGCTAAAGTTGCCCGGCGTCGCGCCGATGCAACGTCTCCCCTTATTCCGAAAAACGAAGGATCGTCCGATGTTCTACCCGCGCGAAGCCCAGCGAGATCACCTCTACAACCGTATCGTCATGCTCACCGTGGCCTGCTGCGTGGTCTTGCTGCTGGCCGGGATGGCCCGTCACCAGGGCATCCGCTATGGCGCGTTGCAGTTCAATGCGATGCCGGTCAGCGGCACCGTCACGGCGCTGGAAGAGATCCTGATGAACGACAACGGCAAAATCATTCACTACCGCTACACCGATGAGCAGGGCCTCAGCCACGACGATCAATACGCCGACGAGCGCTACGCCGAGCACACCCAATATGAAGTCGGCGGATCGATTGCGTTGCTGGTGTCGCGCTGGTTGCCGAAACAGAACGCCATCGCCAGCGAACTGCACAGCTATCGTCCGGGCTTCTACATCATGACCGGCGGCATACTGCTCGCGGTGCTGTTCCTGCTGATCTCGGGACGCACGTTCTGGCAGATTCAGGCGATGAAAGACCAGGACCGCTACTACTGAGCCCTCGCCCGCCTCCCTCAAATTCTCCCTGAAGAAAATTTCATCTGCCCGACGCCGGATCTTTCGCCAATCCGGCGTCCAATTCTTCAGCTGCGTTCAATTCCCGACGCAGGCCCTGAGGAGTTGTCATGAACGTTTTGCGTTCCCTGTTCAAATTGCTGCTGGTGCCGTTGACGCTCGCCGCCCTGTCGAGTGCGCCGGCATTTGCCCAGCCCGAAGTCATCATCCGCGAAGCGCCACCGCCGATGCGCATGGAACCCATGCCCGGCGCACGGCCCGGTTATGCCTGGGATCGCGGCCACTGGCGCTGGGAAGGACGCGGTTACGCCTGGGTGCCGGGGCACTGGCAGCCGGTGCGTTACGGCGCGCGCTGGGAGCCGGGCCATTGGCAGGCACGCGGGCCGAACTGGTACTGGATTGAAGGCCATTGGGTGCGTTGATCGCCCATCCGCCAATCCCTCTCATCGACCAGGAATCCAATCATGTCGCGAACCTTGAAAACCCTGCTTGGCGCCACGCTGGTGGCAATCACCCTGTCCGGCTGCATCGTCGCCCCGGCCCGTCCGCACCGGCCACCGCCGCCGGTGGAAGTGGTGCCGGTCATGCCTGCGCCGGGCTATCACTGGGTCGCCGGCCACTACCGCTGGGGCGGTGGCGAATGGCGCTGGGTGCCGGGGCACTGGCGCGCCTATTGAGGCCCGTCACTGCTGGGGCGCCACCACTTTGAACTTGATGTCGATGTCCTTCGACACCACGGTGTCCGCCCACTCTCCCGCGCCGAGGCTGAACTCGTCACGCTTGAGCACCAGTTCACCGTCGAAGATGCCGATGCCGTTGCCAGGCTTGAGCCGCACCGGCACCTGCACGTCGCGGGTGATGCCTTTGAGGGTGAGCCGGCCGGCAATCAGGTATTGGTTGTCGCCGACCTGACTGAAACGGGTCGACTCGAACAGCGCCACCGGAAACTGCGCGGTGTCGAACCACGCCGGTTTCACCAGCTCGGTGTTGGCATCTTCACTGCCGGCGTCGATGCTGGTGAGGTCGATGTGCAGCGTGGTACGGGCGCCGGCGAGGTTGGCGGTGTCGAACTCGAGGGTGGCTTCGAACTTGCCGAACGTGCCGTACATCCGCGAGCCCATCTGGTTGTAGGTGAAACTGATCTGGCTGGCAGTGGTGTTGACTCGGGTGTACTCGACCGCCTGCGCCGCCGGCATCACGATCAGGCAACACGCGGCAGCCAACAACCATCGGATCGACATGGGATTCTCCGGCGCCGGAATGGGCCTCGATTGACTTAAGCAAACAACCGCCGATTATGCCATCCGCGCCTTCAAGTAATCGATCAGCGCGGTGACCTTGGGGGATGGCAAATGCTCGCGGGCGGTCACCGCATTGAGGTCCTGGGGCGGGCCGATCCACTCCGGCAGCACCCGCACCAGCCGCCCGGCCCGGACATCGGCATCCATGCTCTGCTCCATCGCCAGGCTCAACCCTTCCCCGGCCAGCAGCGCGTCGTGCAACAGCGCCGGATCGTTGGCGAGAATCGACGGTTCGACCCGGTAATCCTTCAGCCGCGCACCGCCCCGACGCAGCGGCCAGACATAGCCGACATCGCGCCGGGCCTGATGCAGGGTCAACGTTTGATGCTGCAACAGTTCCTCGGGGCTGGCCGGCTGACCGTGGCGCGCGAGGTAATCCGGCGCGGCAAAAATGCCCGTGGGGAAACTCGCCAGACGCCGGGCGATCAGGCTCGAATCCGGCAGGCTGCCGAGGCGCAGGGCGACGTCGATTTCTTCCGCGACCAGATCCAGCGGCACATGGGACGCAAGAATCTCCAGACGAATTTCCGGGTACGCCCGGCGAAACCCCGCCAGCATCGGCGCAAACCAATGGGCGCCAAAAGAAAACGGCACCGTGACCCGCAACCAGCCACGCGGGCCGTCGCGCAACTGATGCACCGCGCGCTCGGCGTGTTCCAGGGTGTCGGCGATGGCCCGGCACTGCTCGTAATACACCGCGCCGGCCTCGGTCAGGCTCAACTGGCGGGTGGTGCGGCGCAGCAACTGGACGCCGATCGCCTGTTCCAGCTCGCGCACCCGTCGGCTGACCGTAGTCTTGGGGATCTGCAACGCATGGGCGGCGGCGGTGAAACTGCCGAGGCGCACCACCCGCACAAATACCAGCGTGTCATTCAAATCGCGGATCATTCGAGGCCCTTCCCGAGAGGCACAGGATTGTGCCACTGACGGCACATTGCATGCCGTGATTATGGGCTAATCACGACGAGGCACGCGACCTAAGATCGAGACTTCTCACCTGGAGTCTCCACGATGAATCTCAACGAATACGCCGCCCACGACGGCATCGCTCTGGCGCAACTGATCGCGGCGGGCGACGTCAGCACCCAAGAAGTTGCAGCGCTGGCCATCGAAGCCGTGCAGCAGGTCAATCCGTCGATCAACGCCGTGATCGAACACTGGACGCCGGGTATTTCCACCGGCAGCGGCCCGCTCGCCGGGGTGCCGTTTCTGATCAAGGATCTGGCGATCACTGCCGCTGGCCGGCGCAATGAACTGGGCAGCCGCCTGGCCGCCGGTCTGGTCGCGGAACACGATTCCTACCTGATGCAACGCTTCAACGCCGCCGGGTTGAGCACGGTTGGCCGCACCACGACCCCGGAAATGGCCTTCAGCACGGAAACCGATTCCATCCTGCAAGGGCCGACGCGCAATCCCTGGGACACGCGGCTGTCGGCCGGTGGCTCAAGCGGTGGCGCCGGTGCCGCCGTGGCGGCGGGGATCGTGCCGATCGCCCATGCGACCGACGCCGCCGGCTCGATCCGCGTGCCGGCGGCGTTCAACGGTCTGGTCGGCCTCAAACCGACCCGAGGCCGCTGTTCCCATGGGCCGGTGATGGATGAAGTGTTCGCCGGGCTCGGCGTGCAGTTGGGCCTGTCCCGTTCGGTGCGCGACAGCGCCGCGCTGATGGATATCGTGCAGGGCCACGCGCCCGGTGATCCGTATCACACCGCCGCGCCGGCCGAGGGTTTCCTCGCCCAGGTCGGCCGCGATCCGGGGCGGCTGCGCATTGGCCTGCTCGACACGCCGTGGAACGGCGCCGCCGTCGATGGCGAAATTCTCGACGCCACCTCGCGCATCGCCCGGGAACTGGACACCCTCGGCCATCAAGTGGAATCAGTACAAGCGCCACTGGGTCTGTCCTGGGACGCCTTCGTCGAGGCCAACGCGCACATCTGGTGTGCGAGTCTGGTGCGCTGGATCGGTCATCTCGCTGCCGCCACCGGTCGGCCGATCGATGAGCGCACGCTGGAGCCTGCCACCCTCGCCTGCTACGCCTTTGGCCAGCGCTCCCGTGGCACTGATTTCGCCGCCGCGCTGGAGGTACGCAACAGCATCGCCCGCCAGGTCGCCGGGTGGTTCGAAGAAATTGACGTGCTGCTGACCCCGACCCTGCCGTATCTGCCGCAAGCCATCGGCACTTACAACCTGGGCGCCGAACACATGGACGGCCGGCAGTGGACGGCGCGGGTGTTCGAACATTCGCCGTTCACGCCGGTATTCAATGTCGCAGGGACACCGGCGATTTCGCTGCCACTGGGGATGTCCGGCGCCGGGCTGCCGATCGGCCTGCAATTCGCCGCGCGGTTTGGTGCCGAGGACGTGCTGTTGCGTCTGGCCGGGCAGCTGGAACAGGCGCTGCCGTGGCAACACCGCCAGCCGCCAATCCGGGTGGGGCATTCGGGCTGACGATCAATCCGGATGCCATAAAAAAGGCTGCCCCGACAGGGCAGCCCTCCGCTCCGCTCGTCCAGACAATCAAACCAGCCGCTCGATCTTCTGATGCTGCCAAACCATCCGGTAATACAGCGTCTGCAACACCAGCATGCCGAGGTAGGCCACCGGGAATGCCATCCACACGCCTTGCAAACCGAATTGGCCATCCAGCCAGTACGCCGCCGGCAACTGCACGCCGAGCACGCAGACGATCGCGATCCCCACCGGCACCAGTACCGTGCCGCTGGCGCGCATGATGCCGCCGATGATCGCCTGGAAACCGAATATCAACAGGCTCCACAGCATGATGTGCAGCAAGTGTTCGGCCATCGCCCGGGTCGAGTCTTCGGTCAGGAACAGCCCCAGCAGCCAATGCGACAACAGATAACCGAGCACGATCAAGCCACCGGTCAGGCAGACGTTGATCCACAGCCCGGTGCGCAGGATCGGCCCCATCCGCTCCAGCCGTCCGGCGCCAATCGCCTGGGCGCCGAGGATCGACGCGGTGATCGCAATCGACAGCGCCGGAAACTGCACGTAGTTGACGATCTGCGTCACCGCACCGTAAGCCGCCGTCGCCTGTGAGCCGTGCTGGTTGACCAGCGCCAGAATCACCAGCTCCGACAGCGACAGGACAATCATCTGCACCCCGGTGGGCAGGCCGATGCGCAGCACTTTGCCGAGGATCTCGCGGTCCAGGCGCAGCGCTGCAAAGAACTCGCGATCCGGCGCCAGCGGATGGTTCTTGCGAATCAGACTCCAGGCCAGCCACGCCATCGCCGCCAGCGTCCCGAACAGCCCGGCAAAAGCGGCGCTCTGAATGCCCAGTTGCGGCAGCCCGAGCCAGCCGCGAATGAACGCCGGCGTCAGCGCCAGCCCGACCACGGTCGAGAGCAACAGCGCCAGCATCGGCGAAAACGTATCGCTGACCCCGCGCAGCAGTTGCGTGAACAGCACGTACACCAGCACAAACGGCAACGTCCACATCATCACGTGGGCATACGCCACCGCATCGTCCAGCACATCTGCGGGCGTCCCCAGTCCTTGCAACGCCTGCCGCGCGAACACGCTGCCCAACACCGCTGCCACCAGGCCGATCAACACCCCCAGCAACAACGTCGCCCCGGCAATGGCCTTCACCATATGCCCCTCGCGCGCACCCCACGCCTGCCCGATCAACACCCCGGCACCGGCGCCAAGACCGATGACCAGGGCGATGAAGAAAAAGATGATCGGAAACATCCCCGACACCGCCGCCAGCGCCTGGGTGCCGAGCATCTGGCCAATGTAGATACTGTTGACCGTGCCTGACATCGACTGCAGGAAGTTCGACAGGACCATCGGGGCCAGGAACAGGAAGTAGGTTTTCCAGAGCGGGGATTGCGCGGGGTTTTGCATTGACTGGCGGTCCGTCTCGACGACTGGGGGGACTGATGGAGGATAGCTTCGGTGAGTTGGATCCGAGGTGCAAATGAACATCTCAGGTATGAGTATTTATTTCCAGCCGGGGCGTTGAATCTTTTATCAATGACGCGATAGGTGTCCGCTCGCCGCTGTGATAAACAAGCCACTCTCAGGATATCCATCAAGGCTCTTGTTCATGCACCTCTCTCCACGCCTGCTCACCTGCACCCTCTTCGCCCTGTTTGCCAGTGCCGCCCAGGCAGCCGCCCCGGCGCCGGACGCCCTGCAACCCTTGCTGGTTACCCTGAACGAACGCCTGAACATCGGCGACCTCGTGGCCCTGACCAAATGGGACAGCGGCAAGCCGATCCAGGACAGTCCGCGTGAGGCTCAGGTGATCGCCAATGCCCGGACGCTCGCCGCCGGGCGAAAGCTCGATGCGGAGGATGTCGCCCAGTTGATCGCGGCGCAGATGGAGGCCAACAAACTGGTGCAGTACGGTTTGCTGGCGCAGTGGCAAGCGGCAGGCGCGGCGCCGGACACGCCGCGTCCGGATCTGGGCAAGCAGATTCGCCCACGACTGGATGAACTGCAAACCCGTCTGTTGCAGCAATACGCCGACTTCACGCCCTATCGCCACGATCCGAATTGCCCCGCCTGGCTGGCCAGGGCGCGCAATGGCCTGGCCCATGATGCGCTGCATGAACTGGCCCTGACCCGCGCCACCGGGGAGTTGTGCATTCGTGCGACGGCCCCGTGAATCGGGGTGACGGTATACATCGCTGACGTCGATAGTCACCATCACGTCAATGAAGTTCTCATAAAAAATCCCGGGCGTAACATCTGCTCCATACCAACCAAAAACACCCCGGAGCACACGATCATGAAACGCCAAACCCTCCTCAGCATCGCTTTCTCGGTTTTTGCAGTTAACGCTTTTGCCGCTACTCCCGCTCACACGATGATCGCCGAAGGCGGTTCTGACCGGTTGATTGAAAGCCGCGTGGCTGAAGGTGGTTCGGATCGTCTGCAAGAACGCCGCGTAGCCGAAGGTGGCTCGGATCGTCTGCTGGAACGCCGCGTTGCCGAAGGTGGTGCGGATCGTCTGCTGGAACGCCGTGTAGCCGAAGGTGGTTCGGATCGTCTGCTGGAACGCCGTGTAGCCGAAGGTGGTTCGGATCGTCTGCAAGAACGCCGTGTAGCCGAAGGCGGTTCTGATCGTCTGCTGGAACGCCGTGTAGCCGAAGGTGGTTCTGATCGTCTGCTGGAACGTCGCGTCGCCGAAGGTGGTGCGGATCGTCTGCTGGAACGCCGTGTAGCCGAAGGTGGTTCTGATCGTCTGCTGGAACGCCGCGTCGCCTGAATCAACCGCTGCACTGCAACACCCATAAAAAGCCCGGCCTGATCAGCCGGGCTTTTTTGCATCCAGCCGCCAGTTACTGCACGGTTTTCAGCTTGACCACGTCACCGGAGATCTTGGTGGTGTAACCGGTCAGGACCCATGCCCAGAACCAGTTTTCCTGAACCTGGGTGTTGATCATCGCGTCGCCGCCCTTGGCCTTGATCGCAGCGTCCTGAGCGCGGACGAAACGGTTGTTCTGGCGGATCGGGATAACGCCGAACAGCAGCAGACCGGTAGCGCTGGCTTCGCTGTGGCCAACCACGGTGTATTGGCTGCTGTCATATTGTTTGGTGTTCATCGGGGTGCCGGTGCAACCTGCCAGAACCACACCGAACAGTGCGGCGGCGACTACTTTGCTGAGGTATTTCACTGCAAGACTCCATGGGTAAACGCCCGGGATCCATCTCTCGGGCGGTGCACACTTTACGCAAAATGATGGCTCATTAGTATCATCTCTCGACAAGTTTCATGAACCCGTTCTCTGTTCGCCACTCGGCGATGTCGCATACCATGACGCCACTCCAATAAAGACAGACATCGCCCATGCTCAAAGCCAGTCTGCGCAGTCACCTGACCCTGTGGTTCGCCGGTTTGTCCCTGCTGACGCTGTTGAGCGTGGGCTTTTACGTCGGCCACATCGCCACCGAACAAATGAAACAGGCCAGCGGCAATGCCCTGTTGAGCACCGCGCGGTCGGCAGCAGTGTTGTTGGGCGAACAATTGCGCGAGCGGCAACTGGAGGTCTACCTGCTCAGCCGCGCGCCGCATCTGGAACGTGGCGACCTGGACAATCCGTTGATTCTGCGGTCGATGCAGTTGCGCACCCAGGCCCGCACCGAGTATGCGTGGATGGGCGTGACGGATGCCTCGGGCCAGGTGCATCAGGCGGTCAACGGCTTGCTGGTCGGCCAGTCGGTTCAGGCACGGCCCTGGTTCCAGGCCGGCCTGCGCGGTGAGTACACCGGCGATCCGCACGAAGCGGTGCTGCTGGCGAAGTTGCTCCCGGGGTTGCCCAACGGCGAGCCGCTGCGTTTCATCGATTTCGCCGCGCCGATCCGTAATGCCGAAGGTCAGGTGATCGGCGTGCTCGGCGCCCATGCGCACTGGAACTGGGTGACACGCATCGTCGAATCGGCGGCCATGTCGCACAAGGGTGTGGCGCCGGATATCGAAGCCTTGATCATCGATCACGACGGCAAGGTGCTGTATCCGGAAGCGCTGGTCGGCCAGCAACTGGCCGCCAATGATCCGGCGTCGCCGGGCTGGACCGCCGGCAACGGTTACCTGACTAGCGTAGTGACGGTGCCAACGCCCTCAAGCACGGCGCTGTCGTGGTCGATCGCCGTGCGCCAGCCGCTGGACACCGCGCTGCAACCGGCACGCCTGCTGCTCTACAAATTGCTGCTGTTGGGCGTGTTTGCCGCCGTGGTCTTTGCGCTGGTGGCGTATTACCTCGCGCTGTACCTGAGCCGTCCGATCGAACAACTGGCGCATTCGGCCAAACAGGTGCAGAACAACCAGCCCGGCGCGCACTTCGCGCTGCAACATCCGGTGCAGGAAATCGCCCAGCTCGGCCAGTCCATCGACGCCATGACCCAATCGCTGCTGGCCAAGGAGCGCGAATTGCAGGACGCCAATGCCTCACTCGAAGCCACCGTCGCCCAGCGCACCGCCGCCCTCACCCAGGCCAACGCCGAACTGATGAACCTGGCGACCCACGACGCCCTGACCGGCGTCTACAACCGCCGCCGCTTCGACGAAAAGCTCACGGAGTACAGCCTGCTGTTCCGCCGCACCGGCCGACCGTTCGCCCTGCTGCTGATCGACGCCGATCACTTCAAGCGCATCAACGATACCCACGGCCACGCCGTCGGCGATGACGTGCTGCGGCAACTGGCGCAGCTGATTCAGCTCAGCACCCGCGCCACCGACTTCGTCGCGCGTTATGGCGGTGAAGAGTTCGCCGTGCTGCTGCCGGAAATCGCCAAACCCGATACGCCCGAAGTGGTCGCCGAAAAGATCCGCACGGCGGTGGCCGACGCGCTCTTCCCGGCGGTGGGCGATGTCACGGTGAGCATCGGCGTGGGCCTGGCCGATCCGGCGGACAATCATCACACCCCCCTGATCAAACGCGCCGACCAACAGCTCTATCAGGCGAAGGCAGCGGGCCGGAACCAGGTGGCGTGATTCAATCCGTCACGGCTGTTTCAAGTCATCCACCAGCTTGTTGACGAGCAGATCCGTGACGTGAGTGAACGCCTTGCGTAGCGCCTCCCCATCCGTGGCGTACTGCTCGGGCAAATAGGCAATGGTGTTGGCATCGTTGAACACGGAAATCGTCTCGAAATTGCGCCACACCGACGAACCCTGACGCTTGATCGAAGCGTTGGCGCCGATCACCGGATACAGCACGGTGCTGAAGTTCTTCAGGCACAGCCCCCACTGCGACACCATGATTTCCACCTCGGCATCGGCCTGCTCGCCTTCACCGACGATGGTGAACAGACGCTCCTGCCTGACCCGGTCAGCAAAGCTCTGCCGGATCAATTTGCTCAGGTCAATGTCATGGGCCTGCATGTTATTGCGGATCGCTCGGGAAATATCCCCGGTCACCACATCCCCCGCCTTCGTCCCGGCCACGGAGCCTGCGCCCGCCAGCGCATTGGTCCCGGCTGTCGACGCCCCGGCAGCCATGCCGCTGGCCGCACCCGCACCGGCGCCAAGCCCGGCGCTCCAGGCCTGGGTCATGCTCGTGTACTTGAAGTTATCGACGGCGACAAACACCGGCAGGATCTTCAGCGTCTTGATCTGCTGGCGATCTTCCGTGCTCAGATTCTTGGTCACGCAGCCCGACAGCAGCAGGAGCCCACAGATAACAGCGAATAGCTTTTTCATGGCGAGAAGGTTTTCGAGGAAATGACAGGGGACTTATCGCCCGCGACGGCCGATCCTTGAGCGCCCTGTTGATGCGATCACGGCGCCGGGAACGTCTGCAGATAGGCCAACAGGTCGTCGATCTTTTCCTCGTCACTCAATCCCCAGAAGATCATCCGCGTCCCCGGCACTACGCCTTTCGGGTCTTTCAGGTACGCCGTCAGGGTTTCGCGATTCCAGGTCACGCCCGAGTTTTTCATCGCATCGGAATACACGTAATTCGCCGAGGTGCCGGCGGGCCGGCCGAAAATACCGTTGAGTTGAGGGCCGAAGCCGGGACGGGCGGACTCACCCACCTGATGGCAGCCACCGCATAGGCGCGGGAAGATTTTGCCGCCCACCTCGGCGTCGCCGGCTGCAAGGGCGGGCATGCTGAGCAGGCTGGCGTTGAGGATCAACAAGGTCAGTGCGGTGATGTTTTTCATCAGGGTTCCGGAGCAGAAATTCGGCGGGCCACAGGGTAGCAATTTTGCGGCACAGCAGCGCAGTTACAGGAAGGCACCGACCACCTGCCGAACCTTGATCAGCGCCTGACGCAACACCTCCATGCTCACCGAACCCAGCGCCAGCCGGATCGCATGGGGTACATGGGCCGAAACCACGAACGGCTCGGCAATCGACACCGCGATCTGCTGCTGCATCAACTCGACCACCACTTGATCGGCGCGGGCATCTTCCGGCAGTGGCAGCCAGAGGAAATAGGAGGATGGATGGCCGATGCAAGGCAAATCCTTGAGGATCTCGGCCGCCAGCGCCTGACGCGCCTGGGCATCACGGCGCTTTTGCGCTTCGAGCAACGTGACGGTGCCATCGTCGAGCCAGCCGCAGGCGATGGCCGTCATCACGCCTGGGGTGTTCCAGGTTGTCGCGCGGATGATGCGCTCCAGCGCCGGAACCATGGGCACGGGCGCTGCAATGAAACCGACGCGCAGGCCGGTGGCGATGTTTTTTGAAAGACCCGAGACATGAATCGTTCGCTCCGGCGCCAGTTCAGCCAAAGGTGGCGGTGGGTTATCGACCAGAAAGGCGTAGGCCGCGTCTTCAATGAGCGTCAGATCATGCGTCCGGGCAATCGCCACCAGTTGCTCCCGCGCCTCAAGCGGCATCACCCAGCCAAGAGGATTGTGCAGGGTCGGCATGCTGTAGACGGCGCGCACCGAACGGCTGCGACAGAGTTTTTCCAGTGCCGACAGATCCGGTCCCTGCGCGGTCACGGGAATCGCCACCACCTCCAGATGCAGCGCTTCGGCCAACACCTTGAAGCCTGAGTAGGTCAATGCATCGGCGGCAATCACATCGCCGGGTTTGAGTAATGCCATCAGCGCCACCGCCAGCCCTTGTTGCGCACCATTGACGATCAGCACCTGCTCGGCCTCGACATTCACACCGCGAGTTTGCAGATATCGCGCAACCGAGGCCCGCTCGTGCTGACGCCCGGCGTGGGGCTGATAACGCAGCAGTGCTTCGAGGTCGCCCGACAGCGCCAATTGCCGCAGCGCGGTGCGCAGCAGCTCAGCCTGACCGGGCAATGACGGGTAGTTGAAATTGAGGTCGACCATGCCGACCGCGACATCTTTCTGATCGATGCTGTGCCCCGGCGGCAAGGCAATTTCACGCACATAGGTGCCACGCCCGGTTTCGCCGCTGACCAGACCCATAGCCTCCAGTTCGGCATACACCCGCGATGCCGTGACCAGCGCCAGCCCTTCGCTGGCGGCCAGTTGCCGATGGGTCGGCAGGCGTGTACCGGGCAGCAGTCGACCGGATCGGATGTCCGCCGCGTAGCGGTCAACGAGGGTCTTGTAGCGGGAACGTGGCATGTCGGGATGTATCCATGACAATTCTTTGATTGTGCTGATTCTCAGCCATAGGATTTATCCGACGCAACCCCACTTCAGAGCGCAACTCGTATGGAACGCACTTCTCATCTGCCCAGCCCGGCCCTGGAAAAAACCAGTGGCTGGATCAACGGTTTCATCGGCGTCGTGATCTTCAGCGGCTCGTTGCCGGCCACGCGCCTCGCGGTGCTGGAGTTCGATCCGCTGTTCCTCACCGTCGTCCGCGCGACCATTGCCGGAGTGTTGGCGCTATGCCTGTTGTGGCTGTTTCGCGAGCGGCGTCCGGCGCGGGACCAGTGGTTTTCGTTGTTGATCGTGGCGCTGGGCGTGGTACTGGGTTTTCCCTTGCTTACCGCGCTGGCGCTGCAGTACGTGACGTCGGCCCATTCGATTGTCTTTGTAGGATTGTTGCCGCTGGCTACGGCGATTTTCGGTGTATTGCGCGGTGGCGAACGGCCGCGTCCGGTGTTCTGGATCTTCTCGGTGCTGGGCAGTGCGCTGGTGGTCGGTTTCGCTATTTCCCAGGGCCTGAGTGCTTCGCCCATCGGCGATCTGCTGATGCTGGCGGCCATCCTCGCCTGCGGGCTCGGTTACGCCGAAGGCGCAAAGCTGTCGCGAGCCCTCGGTGGCTGGCAGGTGATCTGCTGGGCGCTGGTGCTGTCGCTGCCGGTAATGGCGTTGCTGAGCGTCTGGCGGATGCCCGCCTCGCTGCACGGCATCAGTGTTTCGGCCTGGACGTGCCTGGCATACGTGTCGCTGTTCAGCATGCTGATCGGGTTTGTGTTCTGGTATCGCGGCCTGGCCCAGGGCGGGATTGCGGCGGTCGGGCAGTTGCAGTTGTTGCAGCCGTTTTTCGGCCTGGCGCTGGCGGCGACGCTGCTGCATGAAAAGGTCAGTATCGGCATGCTCGCCGTGACGCTGGGGGTGATTCTGTGCGTGGCCGGGGCGAAGAAATTTGCCCGGTAATCTTCAACGGGCGCCCGCCTTCCACTCCCTCGGACTGAGCCCGGTCTTGCGCCGAAACGCCCGGGCCAGCGCCGAAGGACTTTCATAGCCGACCTCCTCGGCGATCAAGGCAATCGGCCGACCCTCGCGCAGGCGTTTCTGCGCGAGGCTGACCCGCCAGTTCACCAGATAATCCGCTGGCGTCTGCCCCACCACCTGCCGGAAGTGTTCGGCGAAAGCGGCCCGGGACATGCTCGCGGCAGCCGCCAGCTCGGCGACGCTCCAGGCTTTGGCCGGTTGTTCGTGCATCAGGTTCAGGGCGCGGGACAATCGTGGGTCCGCCAGCCCCGCCATCATCCCCGGTTGCTGGTCGCGACTGCCGATGAGGTGACGCAGCAGCAGAATCACCAACAATTCGAACAGACGATCCATCACCGCCACGCGCCCGCAGTGGCCGTCGAACGCTTCCTTGAACAACCATTCCAGAGTGTTGGCCATCTCCGGCAGCTCGCCGAGTTTCAGTATCAGGTAGTCCGGCAGCGCCGCCGCCAAGGCATTCCCCGCGCCGCCGTCGAAGGTCAGCGAGGCGCACACCAGTTGCGTGTCCATGGTTTCGTCAGCAAACAGACGATGGGCAAACGGTCGGGGGAAGAAAATCAGCGTTGGTTCGCTGAGGATGACTTCAGGCTCATTCCCCGGTTTGAGCCGCAATTGACCGGCCTGCAACAGATGCACATGACCTTCCGCCTGCTCGCCACCGTAGGCGCTGATGCCGCAGAAAGTGCCGCTATGGAACGTGCCGGCATTGACGCCGAAATGGCTGAGCAAAGTAGAAAGGCGATCCATGGGGGATGTTCTCGGTGACAGATTTGGACGATCTGTTGCATATCCTCGACGATTTGCACCCAAAGCACCAGCCGCGCTGATTAGCATGAACTCCATCCCCGGCGCACTTCGCGACGGACTTTCGGAGAATCACCATGAGCCGCATCGCCCCCCTCAGCCTCGATACCACCACCGACGCCACCCGCCCATCGCTTGAAGGCGTGCAGAAGAAAATCGGCTTCCTGCCCAATCTGTTCACCACCCTGGCCAAGGCTCCGGTCGCGCTGGATACCTACCTGCAAGCCTCGGCCATACTCGGCAAGACCTCGCTGAGCGCCAAGGAAAAAGAAGCGGTGTACCTCGCCACCTCGCAGGTCAACGGTTGCGACTATTGCCTGACGGCGCACTCGCTGTTCGCCAGCAAGGCCGGACTCTCGGCGCTGGAAATTGGCGAGGCCCGCCACGGCCGCCTCAACGCGTTCGCCGCCCTCGCCCGGGAACTGACCGAAACCCGTGGTCACCTGAGCGACGAGCAGATCGCCATTGCCCGCGCCGCCGGCATCGATGACAAGAAAATCATCGAAGTCATCGCCCTCGTCGCCGTGCAGACCCTGACCAACTACCTGAACAACGTCGCTCTGACCGACATCGACTTCCCGGCCATCTGAACAGACACCACAAACAATCGTGGGAGCGGGCACCCCGCTCCCACGTTGTTGAAGGAAGACGCCTTCAGTCGTGATCGACGCCCGCGCGTTTGAGCAGTTTCTTGCAGCGCTCGGACAGATGAAACACCTGCAGATGCTTGCCCGCCTTGGCATAGCGTTCACGCAGGGTTTTCAGTGCGGCGATGGCCGAATAGTCGACAAAGATCAGATGCCGGCAATCGAGGGTGACCCGCTGCGGATCGTTGGCCGGGTCGAACTGGTTCAGGAACGGCGTGGTCGAGGCGAAAAACAGCGTACCGTGCAGGCGATAGAGTTTGCTGCCGTCCGCTTCCTGATGCTCATCGGCGTACAACTCACGGGCCTGCTGCCAGGCGAAGTTCAGCGCCGCGATGACGATCCCGCACAGCACCGCCGTCGCCAGGTCGGTGAACACGGTGATGGTGGTCACCGCGATGATGACCAGCACATCGTTGAACGGCACTTTGTTCAGCACCCGCAACGACGCCCAGGCGAACGTCTGCTGCGACACCACGAACATCACCCCCACCAGCGCCGCCAGAGGAATGCGCTCGATCAGCGGCGACAGAAACAGAATGAACAGCAGAATCAGCATCCCGGCCACCACGCCGGACAAACGCCCGCGCCCGCCGGAGCTGAGGTTGATCACGGTCTGCCCGATCATCGCGCAGCCGCCCATGCCACCGAACACACCCGAAACCATGTTCGCCGCCCCCAGTGCCACGCACTCGCGATCCGGGTAGCCGCGCGTTTCGGTGATTTCATCGGTAAGGTTGAGGGTCAGCAGGGTTTCCAGCAGCCCGACCAGCGCCATCAGAATCGCGTACGGGGCGATGATGCCCAGGGTTTGCAGATTCCACGGGATGTCCGGCAGGGCGAAGGTCGGCAGACCGCCGGCAATGTGCGCCATGTCGCCGAGGGTGCGGGTCGGCAGACCGAGCAGATAGACCAGCAGGCCCACGCCGAGGATCGCCACCAGTGCCGGCGGCACCGCGCGGGTCAGGCGCGGCAGGATGTAGACGATGGCCATGGTCAACAGCACCAGCCCGGTCATCAGGTACAACGGCGTGCCGCTGAGCCAGTGTTCGCCGCTCTTGAAATGCTCCAGTTGCGCCAGCGCAATGATGATCGCCAGACCGTTGACGAAGCCGAGCATCACCGGATGCGGCACCATCCGCACCAGTTTGCCCAGGCGCAACACACCGAAGGCCACCATGATCAACCCGCCGAGCAACACCGTCGCCAACAGGTACTGCACGCCGTGTTGCACCACCAGCGCCACGATCACCACCGCCATCGAACCGGCCGCCCCGGAAATCATCCCCGGCCGGCCGCCGAACAGCGCCGTCAGCGTACAGATGATGAACGCGCCATACAGGCCCATCAGCGGATTGAGATGCGCCACCAGCGCAAACGCAATGCATTCGGGCAACAGGGCAAACGAGGTGGTGAGTCCGGCCAGGACATCGGCGCGCAGACGAATCGGTTTCATGGCATACCTGACAGAGCGGCCGACGGGCACGGCCGCTGATATTCGCGGGAAAAGAAGGGTTGCGGATGTTACGGAAATGTCCGGGATCGGGCCAGTCATCGCTGACAGCCAATGACTCGCGCACTATGCTTGCGCGCTGCTTTTATCGAGGGAAATCCGCATGTCGACCGAATTGACCAGCCGCGAAGTCTGTCAGCACTTGCGCGACGCGGCGCTGGGCGTTCGCCCGTTGCAGGTGATCGGTACGGGAACGGGCCAGGTATCGGTCGACATCGAAGGCTGGCGCCTGCAACTCGAATTTGACGGCAAGCATCTGCATCACTGCGGCCATTGCTGCTGCCCGGACGGCCGCGAATGGGCGCTCGACAGCCGACAACGTTTCGGCACCGATCCGGTCAGCCTGCTGAGCACCTGGGAATTGGCGCAGATCGAGGGTTTGTTGCGCCGGGCCGAATGAGGCGGGCGAACATCCTTGCTCGATGATGGCACTCTGCCCATAATTCGCCCCCCTATTCTACGCGCAAGGAAATGCCGTGAAAAAATCTCTGCTGTTCGTCCCGCTGCTGGCCCTGCTGCTTCAAGGTTGTGGCGTGACCATGACCCGCTACGAGCCAAGTTACGACAACGTTCAGAAGCTCAAGCAGACGCCACCGCTGCACGCGATCAGCAATCCACAAGTGACGGCCGCTTCCGGCGAAGGCTCGCTGATGGTCCGGGCCAACCCGATCAGCTCGCCAACCGGCAGCATCCCGGCGCACATTCAGGACGCAATCACCGAGGAACTGCGCAAGGCCGGCCTGCTTGACCCGAACGCCGCCCGCCACCTGCAAGTGCTGGTGGTGAAAAACCAGTTGAATGCCGGCATGGGCACCGGTGACGGCAAAATCGCCGCACGCTTCACGCTGCTCAACGGCAACGACGTGGTGTACGACACGACCAAGGATGTCAGCCACGAGTGGAACAGCAGCTTCTTCGGTTTCATCGCCATTCCCAACGCCGCCAACGCCTACAACCCGATGCTGAAAGATTTGCTGAAGGATCTGTACAGCGATCCGCAATTCATTCAGGCCCTGAAATAAGGGTAAAAAAAAGAGCCGCGATTGCGGCTCTTTTTTTGGCTGCTTACCCGCGCAACGCGGATCAGAGGGCCGAGTATTTCGGGCGGTTGCTGTCAGCCCATTCTTTGAGCAACGCATTAACCTGACGAGTGAAAGTATCGCTCACCGCAGCCTTGGGCGTATTGAACGCCAGTGGAATGAACCAGATGCCCATCCAGGTGCCGACCGAGTCATGATTGCTCGCTGTGGTCAGAGGCTGCCCTTGCTGATCGAGGGTTTCCAGGCTCAGGGTGTACTGGTCGGTGGCGTAGGCCGGAATGATCGTCATGCTCAGACCACTGATGAACGCCAGCGCCAACTCACCACCATTTGGCGGATGGTTGTACATCTTCAGGCGCAGACTGTAGTCGCCCGGTTGCTTCTCGAATTCGTCCAGCGTGACGCGACCGAACAGGCCGGAGTCCGTCAGGGCTTTTTGCAGTTGCGGCTTGAGCATGTCCCGCGCTTGCGGCAACTCCACGGCGGAAGCGCTTTTCGGCTCGCCCTGATAGAAATCGAAATCGACATAGACATTAGGCTTGTTGGCATAGCTTGCCATCGACGGCAGCGTGACCGGCGCCACTTCGTCCTTGGTAAAACTGGCGCAACCGCCCAGTGTCAGCACCAGGCCCAGCGCCAGGATTTTCCCGAATTGCATGATGTCTTCCCTAAGTGATAGCAAAGAGCCTCCATTGCGGAGAGCCGGGGCGGATTCTAGTGATCGCCCGTCTGCGGGAAAAGACCAAACAACAGAAAAACCCGAAAAAAGTCAGAGTCGATCAATCGCCTCGCAAATCGAGGTTGTAGGTGTAGTAACCGGTATCGCGCACATAACCCAGCGATTCATACAGACCCTGCGCGGTGAAATTGTCGATGGCGGTTTCCAGCACCAGCCCCTTGGCGCCGCTCGCCAACGCAAAGTCCCGCGCGGTGTTCATCAATAGCCTGCCGACGCCACGCCCACGGGCCGCAGGCGCAGTGAACAAGTCGCTGAGCAGCCAGGTGCGATGAGCATCGATGGACGAAAACGACGGGTACAACTGCACGAATCCCAGCGCTTCAGCGTTTTCGTTCTCAGCCAGAAAAATCACCGACTCACCACCCGCCATGCGCTCGGCGATGAACGCCCGCGACTGGGCGAGGTTCGGCGGCTGACCATAAAAGCCGCGATAGGCGTCAAACAGTGTGGCGACCGCCTCAAGATGAACCGCACTGGCGCGCAATGCCTGAATACCCATATGCCCTCCCCGATGACTTTCAATAATGGAACCAGCATAGCGCTGTCGACCGAGTGCGCTGGCTTAACCGCTATATAGTTTTGTATATTGCGAAACCGAATTCGCCAGAACCTTGCCATGCCGTCCCTGAAATCCGTACTTCCATGAGCAGCATCCGCGAACGCAATCAACAACTCATCCTCGCCGCCGCCCGCGAGGAATTCGCCGCCAACGGCTTCGACGCGACCCAGACCCGCGATATCGCCGCTCGAGCGGGCGTGCCCAAGGCCAATCTGTATTACTACTTCCAGAGCAAGGAAAACCTCTACGGCAAAGTGCTGCTCGGCTTTGTCGAACCGCTGCTGGAAGCCTCGGCGGTGCTGCGCGAAAGCGACGACCCGCTGATCGGCCTGCGCGCCTATGTCGCCGCCCGCATCCGCATCGCCCGCGAACATCCGGCAATTGCAAAGGTGTTCAGCGGCGAATTGCTGCTCGGCGGCCGCCAACTGCCCGAAGAATGCCGCGACCTGCTGCACGCAGAGGCCCGACGCAACGTCGATTGCCTGCGCAGCTGGATCGACCGGGGCTTGCTCGCGCCGGTCGACCCTGAGCATCTGATGCTGTTCATCTGGTCAGCGACCCGCACCTACACCAACATCGGCTGGCAAATGGGCCGCATCACCGGACGGGAGGTGCCGCAGGATGAGGATTATGAGAACGCGGCGCAGACCATCACGCGACTGGTGCTGGAGGGCGTGGTGGCCGAGCCGGTGAGGGATGTCCGGATGTTGATGTTTGCGACCTGAACGGGGGACGCGACACCGCCTCACAATGGATTACGGCATCAGATCCAGCGGCAGAGCTTCGTCGTGCGTCATTCGTACGTGCCAGGCCTGCAGCACATCGGGCACCTGTTTTTTCCATTTCGCCACGTTGGTGTAGTAGCGCGCCCTGACTTTGCGCTGCTCGTCAAAAACCAACAGCACCAGCCACAACCGGTTGCCCGGCGCACGCATCAGAATCGCCGCATTGCTGGAAGCCAGGCCTCGTACCCAGAACTCATCGACCGCGCCATCCGGCACATCGGCCGATGCCTCGCCCGTCACCATCGAACCACTGTTATTGAGCAGGGTTTGATAGTCGTCCTTGAGCAGAACACGCAACGCTTGATCTTCCTGCGGCGTGCGCAGCACGCCCAGACTGAGCAAATCGTAGTCGATCGATATGGGTTGCTCTGACGCGACATAACGTCCGGCGTAATAGACGCCCACCCCGCCGCCGCACGCCCCTTCACCCCCCTCCTGCTCAACGTCCAGCAGACCGTTGGATGCGCTGAACTTCAACGTGCAATTCCCGCCTTCGTAATGAGCGGCAGCACCGGCAATCGTGGCGACGCCATCCATGTCTCCAGAGTTGCCGCCGTTTGCCGCCGAGATATCAAAAGCGATGTGCGTAGCGTCCTGACGTGATGTGGTCACTTGCGCCGCCGTGGAGGTGCCCCACGGAATCATTTGCCAGGTCGCATTCCAGGTGAAGGGCCTGGCCGCGTATTCAAGTGCTTTCATACGCATCAGATACTGGCGGCGCAAACAGGAAATATCCTCTGCGCATCGATTGCGCTGCTTGAGCCACTCGCGCTGATCGGCCTTGAGGGCCTTGGAGTCGGACACTGTGGGGAGCGTTGTCTGCCAGAGTGCACCAAGCTTTTCATCAAGGCTTGAGGTGTAGGGATCTGCGCAGATCGCCTTCTCGGCGGGATTGCCGGCACTGGTGCAATCGAAACTGCTGGCATGGACCACCGGGGTGAGCGAGAGGTACGCCAGTACGACGGCGTACCGGCACTTGAAAGCGGGCATTGCTGGATTCCATTCTTCAAACGATGTCGCAGTGACACAGAAATTCTGGGGGAGCGACGATTCGACTTCGCGAGCAAGCCTGCTCCCCCGGACAGCGGGGTGTGGTGTGCTTCAGAAAAGGATGTCGGCAGCCGGTTTGACATCGATCCGCGCCACCGAACCGGTCAGGTGCGCCAGGTCCTTGTTGTGTTCGGCGATGATGTCTTCGGCGCTCATGTTGCCGTTGTCGACCGTGGTGTGAGCGTCGGCTGCAAGCTCCACGTCGTAACCCAGTTGATGGGCCTGGCGCACGGTGGCGTTGACGCAGTAGTCGGTTTGCATGCCGCAGATCACCAGGCGGTCGAAGTCTTCCAGCGGCACCAGTTTTTGCAGGTTGGTCTGGTAGAACGAATCCCGGGTAGTTTTGCCGACACGCAAGTCGCTGGATGCCGTGACCAGGCCTTCGGCCAGTTGCCAGCCCTCGGCGCCGTGGGCCAGCGGACTGTCCTTCTCTTCGTGCTGGATCAGCACAACCGGAACCCCGGCCTTGCGTGCGCGTGTACTGAGAGCGTTGATGGTGTCGATCACGCGAGTGACGTCGTAGCACTCGTATTCGCCCGCGCACAGGGCGCGCTGGACGTCGATGATCAGCAATGCGGTGGTCATGATGTGCCTTCCTTGATCGAACTTTGAGACAGGGGCGGACGCGTGTCCGCCCCCTTTTTACGCCTCTCAGTAACCCAATGACAACCCGGTGTTGCGACGCGGATCATTGGCACCGTAGAAACGGTTCTTGCCGACCGGTTTGCCACCCAGGGACGGTGCGCCAACCAGGATCGCAGCGATGTGGTTGGGGTCCTGAGGACCGGCAAACTTGTGCCCCCAGCTCTCGAGGATTTTCTTCGTGTCCGGGCTGGCCGCGAAATCTTCGAGATTGGTTTGCTCCGGCATCCATTGCTGGTGGAAACGTGGCGCGTCGACCGCTTCCTGCAGGCCCATGCCGTAGTCGATAACGTTGAGCATGGTCAGCAAAGTCGCGGTGATGATCCGACTGCCGCCCGGTGTGCCCACCACCATCACCACCTTGCCGTCCTTGGTGACGATGGTCGGGCTCATCGACGACAGCGGCGCCTTGCCCGGAGCAATGGCATTGGCCTCGCCCTGCACCAGACCGTACATGTTCGGCACGCCGACCTTCGAGGTGAAATCGTCCATCTCGTCGTTGAGGATCACCCCGGTCTTGCTGGCCATCACGCCCGCACCGAACCAGTCGTTGAGGGTGTAGGTCACCGACACCGCGTTGCCCCACTTGTCGACGATCGAATAGTGGGTGGTGTTGCTGCCTTCATGGGGCGCGACCCCGGGTTTGAGTTCAGCGGACACACCGGCCTTCTGCGGCGCGATGGCGTCGCGCAGCTTGGTCGCGTAGTTCTTGTCCAGCAGGTGCTCGATCGGGTTCTTGACGAAATCCGGGTCGCCCAGATAGCTGTTGCGATCCACATAAGCGTGACGCATGGCCTCGATCTGATAGTGCATGCCCTGGGCCGAATGGAAGCCCAGATCCTTCATCGGATAGCCCTCAAGGATGTTCATGATCTGGCAGATCACCACGCCACCAGAGCTCGGTGGCGGCGCCGATACGACGTGGTAACCGCGATAGTCGCACTCCACCGGGGCCAGTTCGCGGGTCTTGTATTTGTCGAGGTCGGCCTGGGTGATGATGCCCTTGTTGGCCTGGCTCGAAGTGACGATGGCGTCGGCCACCCAACCTTTGTAGAAGCCGTCGGCGCCCTTCTCGGAAATGGTCCGCAGGGTCTTCGCCAGATCTTTCTGCACCAGTTTCTGCCCGACCTGCATCGGTTCGCCGTTGCTCAGGAAGATCGAGCCGGAGTCCTTCATGTCCTTCTTGAACACGTCGGTGGCGTAGTCCAGCAGATCGACATCTCCCTGCTCCAGTGCAAAGCCGTCTTCAGCCAGTTTGATCGCCGGGGCAATCATGTCCTTGCGCGGCTTGGTGCCGTACTTGGTCAGCGCCAGTTCCATGCCGGACACGGTGCCCGGCACGCCCACCGCGAGATGGCCACGGGTACTCAGATCGGGAATGACGTTGCCCTGTTTGTCGAGGTACATGTCGGCGGTCGCCGCCAGCGGGGCTTTTTCGCGGAAGTCGAGGAAGGTCTTGCGCCCGTCCGCCAGTTGAATGGTCATGAAACCGCCACCACCGAGGTTACCGGCGGCGGGATAGACCACCGCCAGCGCATACCCCACTGCAACCGCTGCATCGACGGCGTTGCCGCCGCTTTTCAATACATCGACGCCAACGTGGGTGGCCAGGTGCTGGGCGGTGACCACCATGCCGTTTTCCGCCGCGACCGGCGCGACAGAAGCGGCGTGGGCCATGAGGCAACTGAGTATCAGGGAAGTCGCTATCAGCGACTTGGCAAAAGGTTCGTACTTCATGAGTCGATCTCTTTTTTGTTTTGGATTGATGCAACACACAGGGGGAACACTTGAGAGCAACAAGCAGTATGGTCGGGATTGCGGTTTGCGCCTCCCCGATCCGGCAGTATGCTGGCGGCTGTTTTCGTACCGATCCGGAGTCTGTCGCCATGGCCTACACGTTCATCACCCTGCCCTCGCCGGTCGGCGAGCTGAAGCTGGTCGCGAACGGTTCACGACTGGCGGCCATCCTCTGGGAAAACGACAAACCGAACCGGGTACGCCTGGGGCCGATGAGCGAGGCGCCGGACAATCCGGTGCTGCTGAAAACCGCCCGGCAACTGACAGAATATTTTGCCGGCACGCGCAACGGCTTCGAGCTGGACCTGGACTTTGTCGGCACCGACTTTCAGAAAAAGGTCTGGGCGGCGTTGCTGACCATTCCCTTCGGTGAAACCCGGACCTACAGCGAAATCGCCCGCCAGATCGGTCATCCCACGGCAGTACGTGCGGTGGGCGCAGCGAACGGGCGCAATCCGATTTCGATCGTTGCACCCTGTCATCGGGTGATTGGGGCGTCAGGAAAACTGACCGGGTTTGCGGGTGGGCTTGAGGCCAAGGAGCGATTGTTGACGCTCGAAGGTTTTCGCGAAACAGGTCGTACGGGCGACCTGTTCTGATCTCGTTCTGGATGCAGGCCGCCCTCGTGGGCAGGCCTACTCCCACAAAGGCAACACATGCCAATGCGGGAGCATGACAATCAGTTGTTAAAGAGCTTGTTCATCGCCGCGTACTGCAACAGCATGATGGTCTTGGCATCGCAGATCTCGCCACGCGCGAACGCCGCCAGTGCCTCGTCGAAATGCCACTCCAGCACTTCCAGTTCTTCGGTCTCTTCCTCCAGACCGCCGCCGTCGCCGACCTTCGACGCCGAATCGTATTCAGCAATGAAAAAGTGCAGCTTTTCGGTCACGGAGCCAGGGCTCATGTAAGACTCGAACACCTTCTTCACATCATGGACGCGGTAGCCGGTTTCTTCCTCGGCCTCGGCACGAATCCGCTGCTCCGGCGCCGCCCCCTCCAGCAACCCGGCTGCCACTTCGATCAGCAACCCGTCATGACCGTTGACGAACACCGGCAAGCGGAACTGGCGGGTCAGCACCACGGTCCGTTTCTCACGGTTGAACAGCAGAATCGCTGCGCCGTTGCCCCGGTCGTAGACCTCACGGGTCTGACGCTGCCAGTCACCGTTGTTGCGCTGGTAATCGAAGGTGATTTTCTTCAGCAGATACCAGTCGTGGGACAACACCTGGGTTTCAACAATGTTGACCCGCTCGGCTGTGGTGGACATGACGCCTGATCCTTTTTTGTCATCGAAAGGCGTCCATCGTAGGCGAAAAACCACCCGCCAAGAACGAAAAAAAGCCCGGCAGCGCTACCGGGCTTTCATTCATTTACTGCTGACGGGCGACGCCTGGTGCGACGGCATCAGACTCTGGCGAAGACAGCCGCGCCCCATGGATCAGCGGCCCATAGCGCCGACTGAATTCCCAGTTGTAGGGCACGCGATCCTTGCTGGTGCCGTTATCCCAGTTCACCGACCAGGTCATCAGGCCCTTGATCGGATGCCCTTTGATCGCCAGGCGTTTCATCGCGTTGCCGACGGCGGTGTCGTCGATCACATAACCGGTGGCAGCCGCATCGACGTTGGCCGGCAGGCCGATGACGAACTTGTCCGCCGGAATACGGGTAAAGCCGCGAGTACCGGTCACCAGGCTTTCTGTCAGGTAATAGAGGAAATCCTCTTTCAGCGCATCGTTGTTCTGGGCGATCCACGCCCCGTTGCCGTTGTTGGCTTCCGGCACCCAGACGCCATCACCGCCCTGGTTGTAGAACTGTGGAGCGATGAAGTCGTAGTAGCCTTCCAGCGCTTGCAGGTAGCCGACGTATTTGCCGGTGCTGGTCAGGTACGGGAACTCCGGCGCCATGCTGATGATGAAATGCTTGCCCTGTCCGGCGTAGTGATCCTTGACCAGTTTCAGCGCGGCCGGCAGCACGGTCTTGTTGGCGGCGAAATCAATCGCGCTCTGTTCAAGATCGATGTCCAGACCGTCGAAACCATAGGTTTCCACCAGCCGAATGATTTCGTTGGCCAGAGGACGCTCCTGGCCGCTGCGCAGTTCGATGTGGGCATCGGCACCGCCGAGGGAAATCAGCACCGCCCGCCCCTGGCTGTTGAGCACGCCGACCTGGCGGCGAAACTCGGCATCGGAAACGTTGAACGGCTTGAACGTCGGAATCCCGCTGCCCTTCATGAAGGCCACCGCGACGACGTTGTACTCCTTGGGTACGTCTTCGAGCGCAATGCTGGCGAAACGGCCTTGGCGGTAACCGTCGCTGGGGCCTGCCGGCCAGTTGTGCCAGAAGCCCATGAGGATCTTCTTGCCAGTGAGGCTCGGCATCAGCGACGCCGCGTCGCTCGCCTGGTTTTGCACAAGGGTGAAGTCAATGTTCGATGACATGTTCTAATCCTTCAGAACGTGTGAGTGGGGTGTCGCGTGGTTATTTGAAGTCCACATCGAAGGCCTGATAGAAAGCGTTGCCGGTGTTGGCGACGATCCACATCAGCACGATGACGTGATGGCCTGTCTTGTTGGCCGGCAGTTTCACCGCATGATTGATCTTGGCCTTCAGTTCGGCCGAATGGCTGTAGTAAGGCACCTGAGGGTAAAAATCCTCGAAGAATGGCTGCGCTTCGAGCTGCGCACGGCTGATGCGCTGCTGCGGGTCCCAGCCATCCTTGGTGATCAGCCAGCGGTAGCCGCGGGTGGTGTGTGGCGCGGTGTATTCCCATTTGACCTCGAGGGTCTGACCGGGGGCGACATTGAGCAGCGGCCAAGAGAACGGACGACCGAGCTTCTTGCTCATTTCCGCGGCGGTGAAGTTCACGCAGTCGCGGGCATCGGTCTTGCCGCCGCTGAGGATGTAGCCGTCAGCGGGTGGTACGTCGCTTGGGTTATCTGTCTCGAACGGCGCCGGGAACGGACCGGCCACCAGCGCCGGGAAGTTCTTGCCACCCTCCATTTCGTTGACCTGCCACGCACCAAGCAATCCTTGCTCGATGGCCACCGCGCCGCGGCTGGCAGGAGAGATGACGCGACCGTGTCGCAGTTGGGTTTGAGCTTGTGGTTGATTCATGTTTTTCACTCCGTTGATTTAAGAACTCTCCTTTCCGAGGAGAGACCTTCAAGCTAGCGGAGCTGGTTATTTTGTCCATTGGCGGGTTTATCGCAGCTAACAAGGTCCGGTGCAGCAAAACGCCGACAACACTGGATATAAACACAGTACGCTGCGCCAACGCCTACCCTACGTATGGCAAAAAGAGTACATGGCAACGTTGAGAAAACCTGCATTCACCACTCGCTGCGCCCCCTCGAAAGAGGATTGGAATGATCGTCTGAAGCGCGCTAGGCTGCGTGCTCATTGCTATCAAGGAAGCGCAGATGAACTTGCGGATCGAGCTGTCGCAAAACTCCACGGAAGAAGAACGCCAGGCCATCCTGGCACCGCTCCATGCCTATAACGTCGCCCAGGCCGGGATTGCGGTTTCGGAACCGCTCACGCTGCTGGTGCGCGACGAGCACGACGAGATTCTCGGCGGGCTGTATGGCCGGCTGGTCTGCAACTGGCTGTTCGTCGATTTGCTGTCGGTGCCGGAACAGGGCCGGGGCCAGGGTGTTGGCTCGAAACTGATGCGCATGGCCGAGGAGCTGGCGCGAGAGAAAGGTTGCATCGGCGCGTGGCTCGATACCTTCGATTTCCAGGCGCCGGAGTTCTACAAGAAGTTGGGGTACAGCCAGTTTGGCGAGTTGCAGGATTATCCGCCGGGGCATAAGCGGATGTTTTTCCAGAAAAGGCTGGACGATTGAGTTGACTGAACCTTTTCGCGAGCAGGCCGGCGCCCATGACTTCAGCGTGGGAGCCGGCACGTTCTGCAGTGCTTAGAGACAGGTCGCCAGCGCCGCCATCCGGCGCTTGGCGACGAAGTCGTCTTTCTGCGCGTAATAGCTCAATGTCGTACCCGACGCATCGCTGGTCAGATCGACAAACGACTCCGCCGAACGCGTGTAGACCGTCGAGCCACCCTTCTTGCCCGGTTGCAGATAGGCGGCGGCATCGACCCCGAACACCGCTTCGTCCTGCCAGGCGAACTGTACACACTGGGCCACGTCTTTCTCCGGCTTTTCCGAAGTCAGGGTCTTGTAAGGGGCCTTGGTGCGGGCATCGTCCATCACCGAACCCGCGCAACCGGCCAGCACGGTGGCCGCCAGCGCTACCATCAGAATTCGCATTGCATTCGCTCATTCGGAAAAAAGCGGACTGTATCATCGCAGCGCAGGAAATCGTTCTGCTTTACTGCATTTATGACGCGACACGCTACGCCGACTCCTGCACCCTATGGTCAACCAGCCCAACAAGGAATCCCCATGGCGGCCACCGACCAGCGACACGAACAGGCCCTGAAACTGTTTCTCGATGCACGCCCGGAACTGCGCGAAACCCTCGATCACCTCAACCCGCTGCTGGCCCAGGCCAAGGGCGAGACTCAGGCGCAATACCGCGAAGAACGCCTGCACGAAGCCTTCGAAGCCGAGGCCGAAAGCCTTGGTCTGTTCGCCTGGGAACTCACTTTGCAATTGACCAGCGCCACGCCCGAGGACTATCAGGCACAACGCCTTGAAGTGCATCGCGAAGTCGCGGAAATGGCCGGCATGAGCTGGCTGGAATACTGCGATCTGTATGGCATAGAACCGTAATTGCCGCTCAAGGACCTCCTTATCAATGCTGCCGTCAGCCTCGACTCACCGCGCCAGTCCCGGTCATCTGCACACACAAAAGTGGCGCGGGCGTGTGGGCCTGGCGCTGGTTGCCGCGCTCTCGGTGCTGGCCGGGATGACCGATGCCATCGGTTTCATGGCCAGCGGCGATTTCGTGTCGTTCATGAGCGGCAACACCACGCGACTGGCGGTGGCGATCAGCGTTGGCGATATGAGTCTGACGTTGCGACTGGTCATCCTTGTCGTCACATTCATTGTTGGTAACGCCCTGGGCGTAGTGGTCGGGCGCCTGGGTGGGCGACGGGCGCTGCCGCTGCTGCTGTGTATCGCCACGCTGCTCTGCGCGGCGGCGGTCTGGCCGTTCGAGGCGCAACTGCCGGCACTGCTGGCGGCGATCATTGCCATGGGCATGCTCAATGCCGCCGTGGAAGAAGTGAACGGCCTGGCCGTCGGGCTGACGTATGTCACCGGCGCGTTGTCCCGGTTCGGGCGCGGGCTCGGGCGCTGGATGCTCGGCGAACGACGCAATGGCTGGCGGGTGCAACTGGTGCCGTGGAGCGGGATGTTCATCGGCGCGATTTTAGGGGCAGTGCTGGAACATCACCTGGGGCTGAAGGCGTTGTTCGTCAGCGGTTTGCTGGCAGGACTGCTCGGGGTGGTGTCGCTGGCGATTCCCCGGCGCTGGCAGTTGGGGTACATGCCGCGCTGAGGTTTGCAGATGCGGCATCGTTATCGCCTGAGCGGGCGCTTTCGCGGGCAAGCAACATCGACTTAGCCGCCCCGCCGATAAAGCTTTATCATGGCCGCAGTTTTGCTGATCGAGTCCGTCATGAAGTTCGCCATCGCGCTGTTTTCCGCCGCTCATGCGCCCTCCTCGCGCCGCGCCCTGCTGTTCGCTCAGGCCGCGTTGGCCGGCGGGCATGAAATCGTCCGGCTGTTTTTCTATCAGGACGGCGTCTACAACGCGTCCGACGCGGTGGTCACCCCGCAGGACGAACGGGATCTGCCCAAGCAATGGCGCGCGTTCATCACCGAGCAACAACTGGACGGCGTGGTGTGCATCGCCGCCGCCCTGCGTCGCGGTGTTCTGAATGATGAAGAAGCCAAGCGTTATCAGCGTGAAGCGGTGGCAGTCAGCGCGCCGTGGGAGTTATCCGGGCTCGGGCAGTTGCACGATGCGGTACAGGACGCCGACCGTCTGATCTGTTTCGGAGGCGCATGAAATGGCCAAATCCCTGTTGATTATCAGCCGCCAGTCGCCGTGGTCAGGCCCGGGCGCCCGCGAGGCGCTGGACATCGTGCTGGCCGGTGGCGCGTTCGATCTGCCGATCGGCCTGCTGTTTCTCGACGACGGTGTGTTGCAACTGGCCGCCGGGCAAAACGCCAAGTCCCTGCAGCAGAAAGACCTGAGCGCCAACCTGCAAGCGCTGCCGATGTTCGGCGTCGAAGAGTTGTTCTACTGCGCCGACAGTGCCAGCCAGCGTGGTCTGGCGAATCTGTCGCTGGACGAGGCACAACCGCTCGCCGCCGAACACATCACCGCCCTTATTGACCGTTACGACCAGGTGATCACCCTCTGATGTCGACTTTGCATGTGTTGTCTCACTCGCCGTTCGGTGACGAACGCCTGACCAGTTGCCTGCGCCTGCTTGGCACGGCCGATGCGTTGCTGTTGTGTGGCGACGCCACCTACGCCTTGCAAGCAGGCACCGCGCCGTTCGAAGCGCTGAATGCACGCCGGGTGAAGTTGTTCGTACTCACCGAAGATGCCGAGGCGCGTGCCGTTCACGTGCCGGACTGGGCCGAAGCCGTGGACTACCCGGCCTTCGTCGAACTGTCGATCCATCACGACAAGGTCAACACCTGGCTATGAATGCGCTGACCGTCGGCGCCCGCGCCATCGAACTGGACAAGGACGGCTTTCTGGTCGACCTCGATGACTGGTCGGCAGAGGTCGCCAGCGCCCTCGCCGCTGTCGAGGACATCGAACTGACCCCCGAGCACTGGGAAGTCCTCGAACTGCTGCGCAGCTTCTATACAGAGTTTCAGCTGTCTCCGGCGACCCGGCCGCTGATCAAGTACACCGCACTGAAGCTCGGCCCGGACAAAGGCAACAGCCTGCACCTGAACCGATTGTTCAAAGGCACCCCTGCCAAACTCGCCGCGAAACTGGCGGGCCTGCCCAAACCGACGAATTGCTTATGACCGACTCTCCAGCCCTGACCCTCGAAACACCCGCCGAACATCCCTTCGCCCAGTTCGTGCGGATCCTCGGCAAGGGCAAGCGCGGCGCCCGCGACCTGACCCGTGAAGAAGCCCGGCAAGCCATGGGCATGGTGCTGGACGACGCGGTCGAGGACACCCAGCTCGGCGCCTTTCTGATGCTGCTGCGGCACAAGGAAGAAAGCGCCGAGGAAATGGCCGGTTTTACCGAAGCCCTGCGCGAGCGTTTGCAGGCGCCAGCGTTGAAGGTCGATCTGGACTGGCCGACCTACGCCGGCAAAAAACGCCATCTGCCGTGGTATCTGCTGGCTGCCAAGTGCCTGGCGCAGAACGGCGTGCGCATCTTCATGCACGGCGGCGGCGCCCACACCGCCGGACGTCTGTACTCCGAACAACTGCTCACGGACTTGAACATCCCGCTGTGCCGCGACTGGCAACAGGTCGGCAGCGCGCTGGACAACGGTGGACTGGCGTTCATGCCACTAGTGGACTGGGCACCGCAACTGCAAAAGATGATCGACCTGCGCAACACCCTCGGTTTGCGTTCGCCGATCCACTCCCTGGCACGGATTCTCAACCCACTCGGCGCACGCTGCGGCCTGCAAAGCATTTTCCACCCTGGCTATCAGGCGGTGCATCGCGAAGCCAGCGGCTTGCTCGGCGACACGGCGATTGTGGTCAAGGGCGACGGCGGCGAAATCGAGATCAACCCGGACGCCGACAGCCACCTGTACGGCACCACGGGCGGCGTGAGCTGGGACGAGGAATGGCCACAGTTATCCGCCCAGCGCCACGTCAAACCGGCCTCGCTGGACGTCGAGCATTTGAAAGCGGTGTGGCGGGGTGAGGTGGTCGACAGCTATCCGCAAATGGCACTGATTTCGACCATGGCCCTGGCGCTGCGCGGTTTGGGACAACCCCGTGAACAGGCCTTCGAAACCGCCGAAAAATACTGGGCTGCACGGAACACATCGATCTAGTCGATCATTTGCGCCCGATCTTTGCGCTTTTTGTTCGAACTCATCGGAATAGACTCCACTCCAACGGATTATTGGTTTCTGGAGTCTTGATCATGGGTTTACTCGTCGATGGCCACTGGCAGGACAAGTGGTACGAAAGCAGCAAGGACGGCGCCTTCCAGCGCGAACAGGCGCAGCGGCGCAACTGGGTCACCGTTGACGGCCAACCCGGCCCGAGCGGGGACGGCGGATTTACCGCCGAGGCCGGGCGCTATCACCTCTATGTGTCATTGGCCTGTCCGTGGGCGCATCGCACGCTGATCCTGCGCAAACTCAAGGGCCTGGAAGGGCTGATCGATGTCTCGGTGGTCAGTTGGCTGATGCTGGAAAACGGCTGGACGTTCGACAAGACGCTCGGTTCCACTGGCGACAAACTCGACGATTTCGAATTCATGCACCAGCGCTACACCGCCGACACCGCCGATTACACCGGGCGCGTGACCGTGCCGGTGCTGTGGGACAAGCAGCTCAAGCGCATCGTCAGCAATGAATCGGCGGAAATCATCCGCATGTTCAACAGCGCCTTCAACGACCTGACCGGTAACGACCTGGACTTCTACCCGGCCCCCCTGCGCAGCGAGATCGATGCGCTGAACGAGCGGATCTACCCGGCGGTCAACAACGGCGTTTATCGCGCCGGGTTCGCCACCTCACAGAATGCCTATGAAGCGGCGTTCGATGATGTGTTCGCCGAACTGGATCACCTCGAACAGCTTCTGGGTGCCAATCGTTACCTGACCGGCGAGTACCTGACCGAGGCGGACGTTCGCCTGTTCACCACCCTGATTCGCTTCGACGCGGTGTATCACGGGCACTTCAAGTGCAACCTGCGACGGATTGCCGATTATCCGAACCTGTCGAACTGGCTGCGTGAGATGTATCAGGTGCCGGGCGTCGCGCAGACCGTGGACTTCACCCACATCAAGCACCACTACTACGCCAGCCACAGGACCATCAACCCGACGGGCGTGGTGCCGAAGGGGCCGGAGCAGGACTTCAGTGTGGCCCATGACCGGGCGCGCTTGAGCGGAAAAGGGGTCTGGAAGCGGGGTTGAATATTGCGTTGAATTGAACGCCCTTTCGCGAGCAAGCCCGCTCCCACATGTGATCTGAGTTCGACTCGATCTGATGTGGGAGCGGGCTTGCTCGCGAAGGGACAACGCGATCTGTCAGACCTGGCCCTGAGCCCCTTCGAACCACGCCAGTTTCTCGCGCAGTTGCACCACTTCGCCAACGATCACCAGGGTCGGCGCATGCACTTCATGCTCCGCCACCAGTTTCGGCAAATCGGCCAAAGTGCCGGTGAATACCCGCTGATTGACCGTGGTGCCCTGCTGGATCAGTGCCGCCGGGGTATCCGCCCCGCGACCGTGCCTGATCAACTGCTCGCAGATGACCGGCAGGCCCACCAGGCCCATGTAGAACACCAGAGTCTGCGCGGGCGCGACGAGGTCGGCCCAAGGCAGATCGGTGGAGCCGTCCTTCAGATGCCCGGTGACGAAGCGCACCGACTGCGCGTAATCACGGTGGGTCAGCGGAATCCCGGCATAAGCCGCACATCCGCTGGCCGCCGTGATGCCCGGCACGACCTGGAACGGGATGCCATGGGCCGCCAGTTCTTCGATCTCCTCGCCGCCACGGCCGAAGATGAACGGATCGCCACCCTTCAACCGCACCACGCGCTTGCCGGCTTTCGCCAACTCCACCAGTTGCTGGTTGATCTGATCCTGCGGCACCGCATGATCGGCGCGGCGCTTGCCGACGTAAACGCGCTCGGCATCACGCCGGCACAGTTCAAGAATCGCCGGCGCCACCAGACGGTCGTACAGCACCACATCGGCTTGCTGCATCAGACGCAGCGCGCGGAAGGTCAGCAGGTCCGGATCACCCGGCCCGGCACCCACCAGATACACCTCACCGGTCGTGATAGCGGCATCGCCGTCGATTTTCGCCTGTAACAGACGCTCGGCCTCGGCGCCCTGCCCGGCCAGTTGCCGGTCGGCAATCGGGCCTTGAAACACGTCTTCCCAGAAACCACGACGCTGATTCACATCCGGAAACAGGTTTTTCACCTGATGACGGAAGCGCGCGGCGAGGCCGGCCAGATGGCCGTAGGTCGAAGGAATCCAGGTTTCGATCTTGGCGCGGATCAGCCGCGCCAGCACCGGCGCATCGCCGCCACTGGACACGGCGATAATCAGCGGCGACCGATCAACAATGGCCGGAAAGATCACGCTGCACAGCGCAGGCGCATCCACCACGTTGACCGGCACGCCACGCCGATGGGCATCGGCGGACACTTGGGCATTGAGTGTTTCATCGTCGGTGGCGGCGATGATCAGCCCGCAACCGTCCAGATCCGTTTCGAGGTAACCGCGCAGCAGGCATTCGCCCTTGCTGGCAGCGACCAGCTCGCGCAGTTGCGTTTCGATTTCAGGTGCGACCACCCGCAGCAGCGCACCGGCGTCGGCCAGCAGGCGGGATTTGCGCAAGGCAATTTCCCCCCCACCGACGACCAACACACGACTGCCGCGCAGGTTGTGAAACAGCGGCAGATATTTCATTTAGCCGATGACCTCGAGGCCACCCATGTACGGCTTGAGGACTTCCGGTACGCGGATCGAACCGTCGGCCTGCTGGCAGTTTTCCAGCACCGCCACCAGGGTACGACCGACGGCCAGGCCGGAGCCGTTCAAGGTATGGACCAATTCAGGCTTGCCGGTTTCCGGGTTGCGGAACCGCGCCTGCATGCGGCGGGCCTGGAAGTCGCCGCAGTTGGAGCACGAGGAGATTTCGCGGTATTTGTCCTGGCTCGGAATCCACACTTCCAGGTCGTAGGTCTTGACCGCGCTGAAGCCCATGTCGCCGGTGCACAGCGCCAGGGTGCGGTATGGCAGCTCCAGCAGTTGCAGGACTTTTTCGGCGTTGGCGGTCAGGCTTTCCAGCGCGTCCATCGATTTCGACGGCTCGACGATCTGCACCATCTCGACCTTGTCGAACTGGTGCTGGCGGATCATGCCGCGCGTGTCACGACCCGACGCACCGGCTTCGCTGCGGAAGCACGGCGTGTGAGCGACAAACTTGATCGGCAGCAATTTCGCATCGACGATTTCACCGGCCACAATGTTGGTCAGCGACACTTCGGCGGTCGGAATCAGGTACAGATCGGCTTCGCCTTCGCGAGCGATCTTGAACAAGTCCTCTTCGAATTTCGGCAGTTGACCGGTGCCTTGCAGGGCCGGCGCCTGAACCAGATAAGGCGTGTAAGTCTCTTCGTAGCCGTGCTCGGTGACGTGCAGGTTGATCATGAACTGCGCCAGGGCGCGGTGCAGGCGGGCAATCGGGCCGCGCAGCAGAGCGAAACGTGCGCCGGACAGCTTGGCGGCGGTTTCGAAGTCGAGCCAGCCGAACTTCTCGCCCAGGGCGACGTGATCCTGAACCGGGAAGTCGAACGCGGTCGGCGTGCCCCAGCGGCGGACTTCGACGTTGCCGTCTTCGTCGGCACCGACCGGCACCGATTCGTGCGGCAGGTTCGGGATGCCCAGAACGATGGCGTCCAGTTCGGTCTGGATCGCATCCAGCTCGACCTTGCCTGCGCTCAACTCGCCCGCCATGCGCTCGACGTCGGCCATCAGCGGCGCGATGTCTTCGCCGCGCTGTTTGGCCTGACCGATGGATTTGGAACGCGCGTTACGCTCAGCCTGCAATGCTTCGGTGCGGGTCTGGACGGTCTTGCGCTGTTCTTCCAGCGCTTCGATGCGCGCGACATCCAGGGCAAAGCCACGGGAAGCCAGGCGATCCGCTACGTCCTGAAGGTTGCTACGTAACAGTTTGGAATCGAGCATGTCGGTTTCTCGTTATCAAAGTTTGGTCAGGGACAGGCCGGCCCAAGTGGCGAGCAGCCCGCCGAATACGCTGATGGCCGCATAGCCCAGGGCCAGCGGCACTTGCCCGCTTTCCAGCAAGCGCACCGTATCCAGTGAAAAGGATGAA
This sequence comes from Pseudomonas sp. B2M1-30, assembly GCF_025447575.1. Lineage (NCBI taxonomy): Bacteria > Pseudomonadati > Pseudomonadota > Gammaproteobacteria > Pseudomonadales > Pseudomonadaceae > Pseudomonas > Pseudomonas sp. B2M1-30. Next base: position 65,366 of record NZ_JAOEJT010000013.1, read on the forward strand.
AAAGTCGTCAGCCCCCCGAGGAAGCCGACCATCAACCCGGCGCGCACCTCGATCGGCACCTCCGGGCGTATCAAAAACAGACCGTACAACACACCGATCAGCAGACAGCCCACGATATTAACGGCGAGCGTCGCGGTATAGAAGTGCCGTGGCCAATTGGCGTTGACCCAATTGCCGGTGGCGAAGCGCAACAAGGTGCCGGCAATGCCGCCGACCGAGACGGCAACAATCAATGGAATCACGATTTTCTCCGCTGCCGGGGGCTTAGACGGTCAAGTTGGGCGAGGTGGTTGAGCTTCTCGCCGATCTTCAACTCCAGGCCACGGGGCACCGGTTGGTAGAACGGAATCGGATCGAGTTCTTCCGGGAAATAGTCTTCGCCGGCGGCATAGGCGTCCGGCTCATCGTGGGCGTAACGGTATTCGTCGCCGTAACCCAGCTGCTTCATCAGCTTGGTCGGGGCGTTGCGCAGGTGCAGCGGCACTTCCAGCGAGCCGTATTCGGCGGCGGCACGCAGTGCGGTCTTGAAGCCCATGTAAACCGCGTTGCTTTTCGGCGCGCAGGCCAGATAGGTGATGGCCTGCGCCACCGCCAGTTCGCCTTCGGGACTGCCGAGACGCTCCTGCACTTCCCACGCCGCCAGGCACAGGCTCAGGGCACGGGGGTCGGCGTTGCCGATGTCTTCGCTGGCCATGCGCACCACACGCCGGGCCAGGTACAGCGGATCGCAGCCGCCGTCGATCATCCGCGCGAACCAGTACAGCGCGCCATCGGGATTGGAGCCGCGCACCGATTTGTGCAGCGCGGAAATCTGGTCGTAGAAGGCTTCGCCACCCTTGTCGAAACGTCGGCGGGTGTCGCCGAGCAGACTTTGCAGCAGCTCGGTGCCCATCTCGCTGTTGTCTTCGGCCAGGTCCGAAGCGTTCTCCAGCAGATTGAGCAGGCGTCGGCCATCACCGTCGGCGGCCGACAGCAGCATCTGGAACCCTTCATCGCTGAGGGTCAGATTGCGTTTGCCCAGGCCTCGCTCTTCGGTCAGCGCGCGATGCACCAGTTTGCGCAACGCTGTTTCGTCCAGACTCTTGAGCACGTAGACCCGCGCCCGCGACAACAGCGCGTTATTCAATTCGAACGAAGGGTTTTCGGTGGTGGCGCCGATGAAAATCAGCGTGCCGTCCTCGACGTACGGCAGGAAGGCATCCTGTTGGGACTTGTTGAAGCGATGCACTTCATCGACGAACAGGATCGTGCGTTTGCCGTACTGGCCGGCCTGCTGCTTGGCGATTTCCACCGCCTGACGGATTTCCTTCACCCCGGCGAGTACAGCCGAGACCGTTTCGAAGTGCGCGTCCGAGACTTCCGCCAGCAGCCGCGCCAGCGTGGTTTTACCCACGCCCGGCGGCCCCCAGAAGATCATCGAATGCAGGGCACCCTGCTCCAGCGCCTCACGCAAAGGCTTGCCGCGAGCGAGCACGTGTTCCTGACCGACGTACTCATCCAGGTTGGTCGCGCGCAAACGGGCGGCCAGGGGCTGGGCAATCGGCGCACTGCGAAACAGATCCATCACGTACCGTTGAAACCTCTGCTTGACCCTGTGGGGTTATTCCTGGATGACGTCGGCACCCTTGGGGATGTCGAACTTGAACTTCGAGGCCGGCACCGCTTCGTTGGCCTTCACCCCGGTGAACAGGATGTTGGTGCGCTGGCCGACGCTGTCGATCAGTTGCATGTCATTGACCAGACCGTTGCGGAACGACAGGCGCAGGCTGTCGAACAGGGTGTCCTTGGTTTTCGGCTTGAGGGTGAAGTCGATCACGCCGCCCGCCTCTTTCGCGGTGATGTCGAAGCTCTGGCTGATCTTCGACACATCGCCGGACAGCAACAGGGCCGGCGTCTGGGTCAGGCGCTCATCCAGCTTCTTGATGGTGGCCTGCTCGAGATCCGGGTCCCACAGAGTGACTTTCTTGCCATCGGACACCATGGTCTGCTCGGCGGGCGCATTGGTGTGCCAGTAGAACAGGCCCGGACGCTGCAGCGTCATCTCGCCGGACGTTTCCTGCAACTGGGTGCCGCTGCCGTCGAGGGTCAGCTGGGAAAAGTTCGCGGTCAGGGTCTTGGATGTTTCCAGCAATTGGGTCAGGCGTGCCACGTCCTTGTCATCGGCGTGGGCCGAGAGAGTGGTCAGAGCCAGTACCGGCAGCAGCATGCGGATAAGACGCATGGGAGTCCTCTTGAATACTCGTGGGAGAGCGGACGGCGCGTCATTGCGCCATCCCTTACTTGGTAAATCCGGGGTTTCGAATCAGTCGCGCATCGGGCCGGGGGCCAGGACTTCACGAGAACCGTTGGTGTTCATGGCCGTGACGACGCCAGCCATTTCCATGGCTTCGATCATGCGCGCGGCGCGGTTGTAGCCGATCTTCAGCTTGCGCTGCACGGCGGAAATCGACGCCCGGCGGCTTTCGAGAACGAACTGTACGGCTTCGTCGTACAGCGCGTCGGCTTCCGGATCATCGCCGTCACCACCGCCGCTGCTGCCCTCGAAACCACTACCCGCTTCTTCGACACCGTTGAGGATGTCGTCGTTGTACTCCGGCGCGCCCCGCAGTTTCCAGGCTTCGACCACGCGATGAACTTCATCGTCGGAAACGAAAGCGCCGTGAACCCGGATCGGCAGGCTGGTGCCCGGCGGCATGTAGAGCATGTCACCGTGGCCCAGCAGTTGTTCGGCACCGCCCTGGTCGATGATGGTCCGCGAGTCGATCTTGCTCGACACCTGGAACGCCATCCGCGTCGGGATGTTGGCCTTGATCAGACCGGTGATCACGTCCACCGACGGCCGCTGGGTCGCCAGGATCAGATGGATACCCGCCGCACGCGCCTTCTGCGCGATACGGGCGATCAGTTCTTCGACCTTCTTGCCGACGATCATCATCATGTCGGCGAATTCGTCGACCACCACCACGATGGTCGGCAGCTTCTGCAGCAACGGCGCTTCGTCGTGGATGCTTTCGCGCTTGTACAGCGGATCGCTCAACGGCTCGCCGGCTTCGATGGCTTCCTTGACCTTGGCATTGAAGCCGGACAGGTTGCGCACACCCATCTTCGCCATCAGCTTGTAGCGCCGCTCCATCTCGGCAACGCTCCAGCGCAGGGCGTTGGCCGCGTCCTTCATGTCGGTGACCACCGGGCACAGCAGGTGCGGGATGCCTTCGTAGATCGACAGTTCAAGCATTTTCGGGTCGATCATGATCAGCTTGGCGTCGTCCGGGCCGGACTTGAACAGGATCGACAGGATCATCGCGTTCACACCCACCGACTTACCGGAACCGGTCGTACCGGCCACCAGCAGGTGCGGCATCTTCGCCAGGTCGGTGATGACCGGTTTGCCACCGATATCGTGGCCCAGGGCCAGAGTGACCGGCGACTTGAAGTTGTCGTACTCGGGGGTCGACAGCACTTCGGAGAAACGCACGATCTGCCGGTCTTCGTTGGGAATCTCGATACCGACCGTGGTCTTGCCCGGAATCACTTCAACCACCCGCACACTGGTCACGGCCAGGGAACGCGCAAGGTCTTTTGCCAGGTTGGCGATACGGCTGACCTTCACCCCCGCGGCCGGCTGGATTTCGTAACGGGTAATGACGGGGCCGGGATGGATCGAATCCACCGCGACCTCGACGCCGAACTCCTTGAGCTTGATTTCCAGCAAGTGGCCGACCGCAGCCAGGGATTCCGGCGAGTAATTGAGTTGTTTCTTTTCCGCCGGGTCGAGAATGGAAATCGGCGGCAAGGTGCCTTCCACTGCACTGTCGACGAACAGCGGCACCTGCTTCTCTTTCTGCACGCGTTTGCTTGGCTCGGGGGCCTTGACCGGCGCTGGAGCGATGACCGGCGGCACCTGTTTCTCACGCTCGGACATGTGTTTGCTCAGGGCCTGCTCGCGCTCGATCAGGCGCTCCTTGACCTTGGCCTGCTCGCGCTTGTCGGTGACGGTCGGTGCGACGACGTCGTGTACACGGTCGTCGACTTCGCGCAATTGCGCGACCAGTTGCTTACGCTCGGTGCGTGCCGTCCACCAGCGATTGACCGCGCCCTGAAACAGTTCGAACAGATCGAGGGTGATCTTGCCGGTGACGTCCATCACCTTGAACCACGACAGGTCGGTAAACACCGTCAGGCCAAACAGGAACAGCGCAATGAACAGCAGCGTGCTGCCCTGGATGTTCAGGGCGTTGCGGGCCAGATCGCCGAGGCTTTCACCCAGCGCACCACCGGCGCCAGCCGGCAGACCGGTGGCAGCGTGGAAATGAATGTGCGCCAGAGCGGCACCGGACAGCACCAGAAACACCAGGCCGATCAGGCGCCAGGAGAACAGCCAGCCGCTCCACTGCCAGGGTTCGTGGCGCTGACGGAAGATCTGGTAAGCCTTGATCGCCAGCAGCAACGGGAAGATGTACGCGAAGTAACCCAGCACCATGAACAGGATGTCGGCGCTGTAGGAGCCGGCCGGGCCGCCGAAGTTCTGCACGTCGTCGATCTTGCTGTTGTGGCTCCAGCCCGGATCATCCTTGCCGTAAGTCAGCAACGCCATCATCAGGAACAGGCACAAGGCGCCGATGGCGATCAGTGCACCTTCCTTGAGTCGGTAGTGCAACTGCTGACGCCAGAGCGGAACGACTGTTTTTGGTGCTTCGGTGGATTTCTTCAAAACGCTTCTTTTCCTGCGCCAGCGGCGCGTCCATCTATTGAATGACGATAAAAACTGCCCAATCCAGGCAGGTAAAAAAGTTGACGGGCGCAACTGAGACTACTTTTAACACTGCGCCCCGGTTTTTATAAACCGGGCGCGCGGCGAATATTCTGTAACAGCCCGGCATTGTACGGGTTTGTACGTCCGATGCCATGCTTCAAACCCCATGTTCAAGCATAGTCGGCCCCGCGCGACGTGCGGCTCAATTTGAGCATGCATTGTCTTTTGTGACAAAGGCTTATGAGGTGTATTTGATGAACGTAGCGAAGCATTACCGAACCTGCCTCCCCGACGAGCACCGGATGCCTGTCAGGCCGGACGCAGACAGGTCGCAACGCTCGCTTACGACCGCATCCACGGCGCCAAGTTGCAACCTTGCCGATGCCGAGCAGGATCGACACGACATTCCTGTCATTTAACGGCACACTTCATGGCGGGCCGAGACGCCCACCGCCCTCCCCTTCTGCAAGCCCGGATGCCATGCTGACCTGGTTACAACGCAACACACTGAGTTTTCCGCCCCTGGAAAAGGCCATGCGCGACCCCAACGGGTTGTTGGCCGCCGGCGGTGATCTGTCTGCCGATCGTCTGATTCAGGCGTATCGCCATGGCTGCTTTCCGTGGTTTTCCGAAGGCCAGCCGATTCTCTGGTGGTCGCCGGACCCACGCACGGTCCTGTTTCCTGACGAGCTGCATGTGTCCCGCAGCCTGGGCAAACTGTTGCGCAAACAGCGCTATCAGGTGACCTTCGATCAGGATTTTCACGCGGTCATCCGCGCCTGCGCCGCGCCACGGGATTACGCCGACGGCACCTGGATCACTCAAGCCATGCAGGACGCCTACGTTGAACTGCACCGACGCGGCTTTGCCCATTCAGTGGAAGTCTGGGACCAGGGCGAACTGGTCGGCGGGCTGTACGGCCTGGCGATGGGCCAACTGTTTTTTGGCGAATCGATGTTCAGCCGCGCCGACAACGCCTCGAAATATGGCTTTGCGACCCTGGTACGGCATCTGAAAGAATCGGGTTTCGTGTTGATCGACTGTCAGATGCCGACCGACCATCTGCACAGTCTTGGTGCCCGAGCCATCTCCCGCCCCGCATTCGCTGACTACCTGGCCCGCCACCTGGATCAACCCAGTCGCGCCACCTGGGTTTGCTGAGCGACTTTGCCGCGCGTGGCTTACACTTAATTCACCAGCTTATCCCGAGGGTTGATCATGACCGAGTTGGCGCGTTTGAAGTTTTATGCCACTCAGCCTCACTCTTGCAGTTATCTGCCCGAGGAGCAGGCTACGACCCTGTTCCTCGATCCGAGCCAGCCCATGGATGTGCATGTCTACGCAGATCTGTCGGAAATGGGCTTTCGTCGCAGCGGCGATCACCTGTACCGCCCGCATTGCCAGAACTGCAATGCCTGCGTGCCTGCGCGCATCCCGGTGGCGCAGTTCAACCCCAACCGGCAGCAGAAGCGGATTTTCAAACGCAACGCCGATCTGCAGGTTCGCCCGGTCAAGCCAGGGTTCAGTGAAGAGTACTTCGACCTCTACCAGCGCTACATCGAGCAACGCCACGCCGACGGCGATATGTACCCGCCAAGCCGCGACCAATTCTCGACTTTTCTGGTAAGAGACCTGCCCTTCTCGCGTTTTTACGAGTTCCGGCTCGACGGACGGTTGGTGGCCGTAGCGGTGACCGACCTGCTGCCCAATGGCTTGTCGGCGGTCTACACCTTCTACGAACCGGACGAAGAACGCCGTAGCCTGGGGCGTTATGCGATCCTCTGGCAAATTGCCGAAGCCCAGCGTTTGGGGCTCGAAGCGGTCTACCTGGGTTACTGGATCAAGAACTGCAAAAAGATGAACTACAAGACCCAGTATCGCCCCATTGAACTACTGATTAATCAGCGCTGGGTCATCCTGAACTAAACGCAAGCCCTAAACCCCTTGGCGTAAACCCCATTTTTCGGGCACAATGCACGCCGCTTTTGCCTGGCGCAGTTGCACCGGGCCATTCATTGGATACCGAGGGCTTTACTGCATGTCGAAAGAAGACAGCTTCGAAATGGAAGGCACTGTCGTCGACACCCTGCCCAACACCATGTTTCGTGTGGAGTTGGAAAATGGGCACGTCGTAACCGCGCACATCTCCGGCAAGATGCGCAAGAACTACATTCGTATTCTTACCGGTGACAAAGTGCGCGTCGAGCTGACGCCCTATGACTTGAGCAAAGGGCGCATCACTTACCGCGCTCGTTAATCAAGTCAATACAAGACGCCCGGCTAATGCCGGGCGTTTTTGTTTGTCCGGGATTTGGGTTTTGAGCGCTTGGAGCTTGGGATTTTGGGTGAATATCCGCTGCTGCGGTAACGGCGTCTTATGGTTTCGCCCTTACGGCGAGCCAAGGCGAAACCGCCAGCCGCAACACCCGAAGCAACGGATATTCACCCAAAACCCAAAAACCACCAGACAGCAAAAAGGCGCCCAAAGGCGCCTTTCGCTCACAACCAGCCGTCAGGCCATTTCAGCAGTAGTCTCGAAGTCGAAGGTCAGCTCGCCGTCCTTGATGTCGATGTGAACCACACCGCCATGCTCGGCCAGTTCGCCAAACAAGATCTCCTCCGCCAGCGGACGCTTGATCTTGTCCTGGATCAGGCGCGCCATCGGCCGGGCACCCATTGCCGAATCGTAACCACCGGCCGCCAGCCAGCTGCGCGCCGCGTCGGTGACCTCCAGCAGCACGCGCTTGTCTTCCAGCTGCGCCTGAAGTTCGGTGAGGAACTTGTCCACCACACTTTTGATGACCTCATGACTGAGGCGACCAAACTGAATGATGGTATCCAGGCGGTTGCGGAATTCCGGCGTGAAGCTCTTCTTGATCACTTCCATCGCATCGGACGAATGATCCTGATGGGTGAAACCGATCGAAGCGCGTGCCGCCGTTTCGGCACCGGCGTTGGTGGTCATGATGACAATCACGTTGCGGAAGTCCGCCTTGCGCCCGTTGTTGTCGGTCAGCGTGCCGTGGTCCATCACCTGCAACAGCAGGTTGAAGACTTCCGGGTGCGCCTTCTCGATTTCATCGAGCAGCAACACGCAATGCGGTTGTTTGGTGATTGCCTCGGTCAACAGACCGCCCTGGTCGAACCCGACATATCCCGGAGGCGCACCGATCAGACGCGATACGGTGTGGCGCTCCATGTACTCGGACATGTCGAAGCGCACCAGTTCAATGCCCAGCGCTTTAGCCAACTGGCGCGCCGCTTCGGTCTTGCCGACACCGGTAGGACCGGCGAACAGGAAGGAACCGACCGGCTTGTCAGGCGATTTCAGCCCGGCACGGGACAACTTGATAGCCGTCGACAACGAATCGATCGCCGCATCCTGACCAAACACGGTGAGTTTCAGGTCGCGCTCCAGGTTACGCAGCAATTCCTTGTCGGAACTGGTGACGTGCTTCGGCGGAATCCGCGCGATCTTGGCGACAATGTCTTCGACCTGCGGCACTTCAATGCGCTTCACGCGCACATCGACCGGTTGCAGACGCTGGTAGGCACCCGCCTCGTCGATCACATCGATGGCCTTGTCCGGCATATGCCGGTCATTGATGTAGCGCGACGCCAGCTCAGCGGCGGCACGCAGCGACTCATCGCTGTACTCGATGTTGTGATGCTGTTCGAAGCGTCCTTTCAGGCCGCGCAGGATACCGATGGTGTCTTCCACCGACGGCTCGACGACGTCGACCTTCTGGAAGCGCCGCGCCAGGGCACGGTCTTTCTCGAAGATGCCGCGAAACTCCTGGAACGTGGTCGAACCGATGCAACGGATATCACCCGACGACAGCAGCGGCTTGAGCAGGTTCGAGGCGTCCATCACCCCACCGGACGCAGCACCCGCACCAATGATGGTGTGGATTTCGTCGATGAACAGGATCGCCTGCGGACGTTTTTTCAGTTCATTGAGCAGCGCCTTGAAGCGCTTCTCGAAATCGCCGCGATACTTGGTGCCTGCGAGCAGCGCGCCCAGATCGAGGGAATAAACAACACTGTTCGCCAGCAGATCCGGCACCTGATTGTCGACAATGCGCTTGGCCAGGCCTTCGGCAATCGCGGTTTTACCCACGCCCGCCTCGCCCACCAGCAGCGGATTGTTCTTGCGCCGGCGCGCCAGGATCTGCGCGACACGCTCAACCTCCATTTCACGCCCTACCAGCGGATCGATCCGGCCCTGGCGTGCGAGTTCGTTGAGGTTGCTGGCATAAGCATCCAGAGGATTGCCTGAAGAAGAAGACTCACCGCCCTCGTCGTCCTGCATATCTTGCTCACCTTCAGAGTGATCGCCATGCCCCGGCACCTTGGAAATACCGTGGGCGATATAGTTGACGACATCAATGCGGGCAACGCTCTGCTGTTTAAGCAGGAACACCGCCTGACTCTCTTGCTCACTGAAGATCGCAACCAGCACGTTGGCGCCAGTCACTTCGCGTTTGCCCGAGCTCTGTACATGAAAGACAGCACGTTGCAGTACACGCTGGAAGCCCAGGGTTGGCTGGGTTTCACGATCTTCGTCATGGACGGGGATCAATGGCGTGGTGGAGTCGATGAACTCCTGCAGATCATGCTTGAGTTTGTCGAGGTTTGCGCCGCAGGCACGCAAAACGGTGGCGGCAGCCTCATTGTCCAATAAGGCCAGCAGCAGGTGTTCGACGGTCATGAACTCATGACGCTTCGAACGAGCCTCCTTGAAGGCAAGATTGAGGGTGACTTCGAGCTCGCGGTTTAACATAGCTTCACCTCATACCCAAGTGGTCGGCGATTAACCGTCCTTCTCGATTTCACAGAGTAGCGGATGCTGGCTTTCCCTGGCGTACTGGTTGACCTGCATGGCCTTTGTCTCGGCGATGTCGCGGGTAAACACTCCACATACTGCCCGTCCTTCTGTATGAACGGCCAGCATGACCTTGGTCGCCAGCTCGCGATTCAGGTTAAAAAACACCTCGAGCACTTCGACGACGAAATCCATCGGTGTGTAGTCATCATTAAACAAAACCACCTTGTACATCGGCGGCGCCTGTAACGCAGGCTTTGCTTCCTGAACAGCAATACCCGCTGAATCGTCGTCGTGTAAATCAGGGCGATCCTGATTGAATGTTAGTCGAATCTGGCTGATTGCATGCATGGAAAGAAAGGTTCGTCAGTTGTGCAAATACAGTGGTGGGGGCGGCTTGACACGTTTTCAACTCCGACTGCCCGGTCACCTTGACTATCGGGAAAACGGTGTTACAACCAATAGAACCCACAGTGGGTAAAAAAGATCCGCGGCGTCAATCTTTTTAACGGATTGGATGGCGGATGAATTGGATGATACTCCAGCGTTGGAGTCTGTTGCAGAGGGATTTGAGCATGGCTGTCGGCAAGGTGAAATGGTTCAACAATGCCAAGGGCTACGGATTCATAAACGAGGATGACAAGACCGAAGATCTGTTCGCCCACTTCTCGGCCATCGAAATGGATGGCTATAAAACCTTGAAGGCGGGTCAGGCGGTGGTTTTCAACATCATTCAAGGCCCGAAGGGGCTGCATGCCGTCGCCATCAAGGACAAATCGGCCGTTGATGCGGCAGCGGCCGCCAGCGCCATCGGCGCGCAGGCCAGAGCCCTGAGCTGACCGGCACTTTTCAGGACGCTCAGCCATAAAAAATCGCCCGGCTCGATCACTCGAGCCGGGCGATTTTTGCTGCCCGTTGTTTCGCTTACATGTGCGAAATCAGTGCATCACCGAAACCGGACGACGATACCAGCTTGGCGCCTTCCATCAGGCGTTCGAAGTCATAGGTCACGGTCTTGGCCTTGATCGCGCCGTTGGTGCCTTTGATGATCAGGTCAGCCGCCTCGGTCCAGCCCAGATGACGCAGCATCATCTCCGCCGACAGGATCACCGAACCCGGGTTGACCTGGTCCTTGCCGGCATACTTCGGCGCGGTGCCATGGGTCGCCTCGAACATGGCCACAGTGTCGGACAGGTTGGCGCCCGGCGCGATACCGATACCGCCCACTTCCGCCGCCAGGGCGTCGGAAAGGTAGTCACCGTTCAGGTTCAGCGTGGCGATCACGTCATACTCGGCCGGACGCAGCAGGATCTGCTGGAGCATGGCGTCGGCGATGGCATCCTTGACGATGACTTCGCGGCCGGTTTTCGGGTTCTTGAATTTCATCCACGGGCCGCCATCGAGCAGTTCGGCGCCGAACTCTTCCTTCGCCACCTCGTAGCCCCAGTCCTTGAAGGCGCCTTCGGTGAATTTCATGATGTTGCCCTTGTGCACGATGGTCAGCGACTTGCGATCGTTGTCCACGACATATTGCAGGGCCTTGCGCACCAGACGCTTGGTGCCTTCCTTGGAAACAGGCTTGATGCCGATACCGCAATCCTGGTCGAAACGGATCTTGGTGACGCCCATTTCCTCTTTCAGGAACTTGATGACTTTGGTGGCCTCAGCGGAGCCGGCCTTCCACTCGATACCGGCATAAATGTCTTCGGAGTTCTCGCGGAAGATGACCATGTCGACATCGCCAGGCTTTTTCACCGGGCTCGGCACGCCTTCGAACCACACCACCGGCCGCAGGCAGACATACAGATCGAGCTGTTGGCGCAGGGCAACGTTGAGGGAGCGGATACCACCGCCGACCGGAGTGGTCAGCGGCCCCTTGATGGAAACGACGTAATCTTTCACGGCGTCCAGGGTTTCCTGGGGCAGCCAGGTGTCCTGATCGTAGACCTGGGTCGCCTTCTCGCCAGCGTAGACCTCCATCCAGGAAATCTTGCGCTTGCCCCCGTAGGCTTTGGCTACGGCAGCATCAACCACTTTGATCATCACCGGACTGACGTCGACGCCAATCCCGTCACCTTCGATGAAGGGGATGATCGGGTTATCAGGGACATTGAGAGAATGGTCTGCGTTGACGGTGATTTTGTCGCCGACGGCTGGAACCTGAATCTTCTTGTAACCCATGCTGAACTCCACTGATTGGATTGAACATCTGGCTTGGTTCGAGCGTAACCCACTTGAATCAACACGCAAACCCTATGTTCCGGCCCACCGCACATCTCGCGGCGTACAAGCCTGAAAGCAAAGGGAAAAGCGCCAAACTCAAGCATTCGCGACGACTCTATACCCCACCCTGCCCTGCGACCTTTAGACCAATGGACGACAAACGTTGCATATGAACCATCGGCAGATTGCCAGCTACCTATGTATAATGCCGCCCGCTGACCACAGGGTCACAACGGCCGACCTCTCTACGATGAGACTTTCCGCCTGATTAAGTCCGGCTGTTACCGCAGTCCGACCGCTTGACGCTCTACTGATGCACCCAACATCACCGCGAAGAAATCTCGACACTCGGTTCATGGATGACTTTGAACGAACGCGCTTACCCGGCGCCCCTCGAGTTTCTGCGCACGCTTTAGCAAAGAAGAGAGAGTTAATCCGAATATGCCCACCCGCTCGAAGATCATCTATACCTTCACCGACGAAGCTCCAGCCCTCGCCACCTATTCCCTGCTGCCAATCATCGAGGCTTACACCGCCTCGGCCGATATCGCCGTGGAAACCCGCGATATCTCTCTTGCAGGGCGCATTCTGGCCAGCTTCCCCGAGCAACTGGGCGACAAAGCCGTAGCCGACCACCTCGCCGAACTGGGCGACCTGGCCGTTACGCCTGAAGCCAACATCATCAAGCTGCCGAACATCAGTGCTTCGGTTCCACAGCTGCAGGCCGCGATCAAAGAGTTGCAAGCCCAGGGCTACAACCTGCCGGACTACCCGGAGACCGTGACCAGCGACGCCGACAAAGACGCCAAGGCGCGTTACGACAAGGTCAAGGGCAGCGCCGTGAACCCGGTTCTGCGTGAAGGCAACTCCGACCGTCGCGCTCCGCTGTCGGTCAAGAACTATGCGCGCAAGCACCCGCACAAAATGGGCGCCTGGGCCAAGGACTCCAAGTCTCACGTTGCACACATGAGCACCGGCGATTTCTACGGCAGCGAAAAAGCCGCCCTGATCGACGCCGCTGACGCCGTGAAGATCGAGCTGATCGCACAAGACGGCACCGCTACCGTCCTGAAAGAAAAAACCAGCGTTCAGGCTGGCGAGATCCTCGATTGCGCCGTCATGAGCAAAAACGCTCTGCGCGCCTTCATCGCCGCTGAAATCGAAAGCGCCAAGGCACAAGGCGTGCTGCTGTCGGTTCACCTGAAAGCCACCATGATGAAAGTCTCCGACCCGATCATGTTCGGCCAGATCGTTGCTGAGTTCTACAAAGACGCCCTGACCAAGCACGCCGACGTGCTGGCACAGATCGGCTTCAATCTGAACAACGGCATCGGCGACCTGTACGCCCGCATCAAATCCCTGCCGGCCGAGCAGCAAGCCGCTATCGAAGCTGACATCCAGGCGGTCTACGCCGCTCGTCCGGCGCTGGCGATGGTCAACTCCGACAAGGGCATCACCAACCTGCACGTACCGAGCGACGTCATCGTCGACGCCTCGATGCCGGCAATGATCCGTGACTCCGGCAAGATGTGGGGCACCGACGGTCAACTGCACGACACCAAGGCCGTGATCCCGGACCGCTGCTACGCCACCATCTACCAGGCAGTGATCGAAGACTGCAAGGCCAATGGCGCGTTCGATCCGACCACCATGGGCAGCGTGCCGAACGTTGGCCTGATGGCCAAGAAAGCCGAAGAGTACGGCTCCCACGACAAGACCTTCCAGATCAAGGTTGACGGCGTGGTTCGCGTGACCGACAGCAAAGGCACCCTGCTGATGGAGCAGGCTGTCGAAGCCGGCGACATCTTCCGCATGTGCCAGACCAAAGACGCGCCGATCCAGGACTGGGTCAAACTGGCCGTCAACCGTGCTCGCGCAAGCAGCACTCCGGCGATCTTCTGGCTGGACCCAATGCGCGCTCACGACGGTGTGGTCATCGAGAAAGTTCAGGCTTACCTGAAGGATCACGACACCGCCGGTCTGGACATCCAGATCATGGCGCCAGTCGAAGCGATGAAGTACACCCTGCAGCGCACCCGCGAAGGCAAGGACACCATTTCGGTGACCGGCAACGTACTGCGTGACTACCTGACCGACCTGTTCCCGATCATGGAACTGGGCACCAGCGCCAAGATGCTGTCGATCGTGCCGCTGATGAACGGCGGTGGCCTGTTCGAAACCGGCGCCGGCGGTTCGGCTCCGAAGCACGTGCAGCAGCTGCTGGAAGAGAACTTCCTGCGCTGGGATTCGCTGGGCGAGTTCCTGGCCCTGGCCGCTTCTCTCGAGCACCTGGGTGTCAACTACAACAACCCGAAAGCACTGGTTCTGTCCAAGACCCTCGACCAGGCCACCGGCCAGTTCCTGGACAACAACAAGTCGCCATCGCGCAAAGTCGGCAACATCGACAACCGTGGCAGCCACTTCTATCTGGCGCTGTACTGGGCTCAGGCCCTGGCCGCCCAGACCGAAGACGCTGCACTGCAAGCGCAGTTCGCACCTCTGGCCAAGACCCTGACCGAGAACGAAGCGACCATCGTCGCCGAGCTCAACGCCGTTCAGGGCAAACCAGTGGACATCGGCGGTTACTACCACGCCAATGCCGAACTGATCAGCAAGGCCATGCGTCCGAGCGCCACGCTCAACGCGGCCATCGCCGCGCTGGTTTAAGCGGTAAAGATGTAAAGAAGCCCCGGCCCAGCGCCGGGGTTTCTGTTTTGGGCTTCACACATCGACCTGCAGCTCCCACACTTTGCAATTCAACCTTTGAACCGAGGACACCTCATGGATTGGCAACCCCACATCACCGTCGCCACCATCGTCGAGGACAATGGTCGCTTCCTGATGGTCGAAGAGTCCAAGGGCGGCCGCAACGTGCTCAACCAGCCCGCCGGCCATCTCGACCCGGACGAAACCCTGATCGACGCCGCCATCCGCGAAACCCTCGAGGAAACCGGCTGGGACGTCGAACCCACCGCCGTCATCGGCATTTACCTGTACACCGCCCCGAGCAACGGCGTGACTTACCAGCGCGTCTGCTTCAGCGCCAAACCTGTGAAACACCACCCGGACTACCAACTGGACGACGGCATCGTCGGCGCCAAGTGGTTGACCCGCGACGAATTAATCGAGCAGCGCGACAACTGGCGCAGCGAGCTGATCATCCGCTGCATCGACGACTATCTGGCCGGTAATCGCTTCGGCCTCGAATTGATCCGCCCTTCCCTTTAGCCTTGAGGCCGTGAGCCTGATAGAATCGCGTCCTTTTTCAAGACACTCATTGAATCCCTATGCGTGATCCAGCCCCTTCTGACACATCCAAGAAGCGCGTCATTGTCGGCATGTCCGGCGGCGTGGACTCTTCCGTTTCCGCCCTCCTGCTGATCGAGCAGGGTTATGAGGTGGAAGGCCTGTTCATGAAGAACTGGGAAGAAGACGACGGAACGGAATACTGCACCGCCATGGACGACCTGGCGGATGCCCAGGCCGTGTGCGACAAGATCGGCATCAAGCTGCATACCGCCAACTTCGCCGCCGAGTACTGGGACAACGTGTTCGAGCACTTCCTCGCCGAATACAAGGCCGGACGCACGCCGAACCCGGACATCCTGTGCAACCGCGAGATCAAGTTCAAGGCGTTCCTCGACTACGCCATGATGCTCGGTGCCGACCTGATCGCCACCGGCCACTATGTGCGCCGCCGCGACATCGATGGCCGCACCGAACTGCTCAAGGGCCTGGATCCGAACAAGGATCAGAGCTACTTCCTGCACGCCGTCGGCGGTGAGCAGATCGCCAAGACCCTGTTCCCGGTCGGCGAACTGGAAAAGCCCGAAGTACGCGCCATTGCCGAGAAGTACGAGCTGGCGACCGCCAAGAAGAAGGATTCCACCGGCATCTGCTTCATCGGCGAGCGTCGTTTCAGCGACTTCCTCAAGCAGTACCTGCCGGCGCAACCGGGTGAGATCAAGACCACCGAAGGTGAAATCATCGGCCGCCACCACGGCCTGATGTACCACACCATCGGCCAGCGCCAGGGCCTGGGCATCGGCGGCCTGAAAGACGCTGGCGACGAGCCTTGGTACGTACTGCGCAAGGATCTGGAACACAACGAACTGATTGTCGGCCAGGGCAACAACCACCCGTGGCTGTTCTCCAGCGCCCTGCTCGCCTCGGAAATCTATTGGGTCAACCCGATCGACCTGAGCCAGCCACGGCGCCTGACCGCCAAGGTTCGCTATCGCCAGAGCGATCAGGCCTGCACCCTGGAACAGACCGCGACCGGTTACCGTGCCGTCTTCGACGAGCCGCAGCGCGCGGTCACGCCAGGCCAGTCGGTGGTGTTCTACGACGGTGAAATCTGCCTCGGCGGCGGCGTGATCGAAGTCGCCGAGCCGTGGAGCGGCCAGGCATGAGCCCGATTCAGGAACAACTGACGGCGCTGGGCGGCGTGTTTCTTGCCGCCGTGCTGGTCGACCGGATCGCCAAGACCGGGCAGACCAACGAAGCCGGCCTGAGCTGCATGCTCGGCAGCCTGCTGGTCCGCGACCCGAAGGACACTCTGGATGTGTACGGCGGCGACGACATCAATCTGCGCGACGGCTACCGCGCACTGATCGGCGCCCTCGAACGCGATCCGAGCGCCCTGCAACGCGAACCGCTGCGCTACGCCCTGTCGATGCTGGGCCTGGAGCGGCAACTGGCCAAACGCGGCGACATGCTGGACGTGATCGGCAAGCGTCTGCCGCAGATCCAGTCACAGGTCGAGCACTTCGGCCCGGCCCACGAAAACGTGGTCGCCGCTTGTGGCGCGCTGTACCAGGACACCTTGAGCACCTTGCGCCAGCGTATTCAGGTGCATGGCGACATGCGCAACCTGCAACAGCCGAGCAACGCCTCGAAGATCCGCGCCCTGCTGCTCGCCGGTATCCGTTCGGCCCGCTTGTGGCGACAGCTTGGCGGCCATCGCTGGCAGCTGGTGATCAGCCGTCGCAAGTTGCTCAAAGAGCTTTATCCGCTGATGCGCAGCAGCTGAACCGCGCCTGCAACACCGCTTCAAGTCAGTAACGCGTAATACGCCGGTCAGTTGGCAACGGATCGGCGGATTTTTTCATGTATGATACGCGCCCCATTTCGTTGCCCGACTGTCCGAGAACACCCCATGCAGCTCTCTTCGCTCACTGCGGTTTCCCCTGTTGACGGCCGCTACGCCGGCAAAACCCAGGCCCTGCGCCCTATTTTCAGCGAGTACGGCCTGATCCGTGCCCGCGTCCTGGTTGAAGTGCGCTGGCTCCAGCGCCTGGCCGCTCACGCCGGTATCCCGGAAGTGCCAGCCTTCTCCGCCGAGGCCAACGCCGTTCTGAATGAACTGGCTGAAAACTTCTCGCTGGAGCACGCCGAGCGCGTCAAAGAGATCGAGCGCACCACCAACCACGACGTCAAGGCGATCGAATACCTGCTCAAGGAGCAGGCGGCCAAGCTGCCGGAACTGGCCAAGGTCAGCGAGTTCATCCACTTTGCCTGCACCAGCGAAGACATCAACAACCTGTCCCACGCCCTGATGCTGCGCGAAGGCCGTGACGACGTGATGCTGCCGCTGATGCGCCAGACCGCCAACGCCATCCGCGAACTGGCCATCCGCTTCGCCGACGTGCCTATGCTGTCGCGCACCCACGGTCAACCGGCTTCGCCGACCACCCTGGGCAAGGAACTGGCGAACGTGGTTTACCGTCTCGAGCGCCAGATCGCTCAGGTCGCTGCCGTTCCGCTGCTGGGCAAGATCAACGGCGCTGTCGGCAACTACAACGCTCACCTGTCGGCCTACCCGCAGATCGACTGGGAAGCCAACGCCCGCGCCTTCATCGAAGACGAACTGGGCCTGGGCTTCAACCCGTACACCACGCAGATCGAACCGCACGACTACATCGCCGAGCTGTTCGACGCGATCGCGCGCTTCAACACCATCCTGATCGACTTCGACCGTGACATCTGGGGCTACATCTCCCTGGGTTACTTCAAGCAGCGCACCATCGCCGGCGAAATCGGTTCGTCGACCATGCCGCACAAGGTCAACCCGATCGACTTCGAAAACTCCGAAGGCAACTTGGGCATCGCCAACGCACTGTTCCAGCACCTGGCGAGCAAGCTGCCGATTTCCCGCTGGCAGCGTGACCTGACCGACTCCACCGTACTGCGCAACCTCGGTGTCGGCTTCGCCCACAGCGTGATCGCGTATGAAGCAAGCCTCAAAGGCATCAGCAAGCTCGAACTCAACGCCGACAAGATTGCTGCCGATCTGGACGCCTGCTGGGAAGTCCTGGCCGAGCCGATCCAGACCGTGATGCGTCGCTACAACATCGAAAACCCTTACGAGAAGCTGAAAGAGCTGACTCGCGGCAAGG
The DNA here is from genome assembly GCF_025447575.1 of Pseudomonas sp. B2M1-30. Taxonomy (NCBI): domain Bacteria; kingdom Pseudomonadati; phylum Pseudomonadota; class Gammaproteobacteria; order Pseudomonadales; family Pseudomonadaceae; genus Pseudomonas; species Pseudomonas sp. B2M1-30. The sequence continues at coordinate 83,565 of NZ_JAOEJT010000013.1, forward strand.
GCATCAGCCCTGAAGCGCTGCAGACTTTCATCGACGGCCTGGACATGCCAGCCGAAGCGAAAGCCGAGTTGAAGCAACTGACGCCAGCCAACTACATCGGCAACGCTGTGGCACAAGCCAAACGCATCTGATCGACCGTTTGACCCGTTTAAGACGCCCGGCCGCGCCGGGCGTTTTTATTCCCGTGTGAAAAGTGCTTTTTTTCAATAGGTTACATATGAATTCCGATACTCCTCTTCAACTTCTGGGCGGTCTCACGGCGCGCGAGTTCCTGCGCGACTACTGGCAGAAAAAACCACTGCTGATCCGTCAGGCGATTCCTGACTTCGAAAGCCCGATCGACCCCGACGAACTGGCCGGCCTGGCCCTGGAAGAAGAAGTCGAATCGCGCCTGGTAATCGAACACGGCGAGCGCCCCTGGGAACTGCGTCGCGGCCCGTTCGCCGAAGACGAATTCAGCAAACTGCCGGAACGCGAGTGGACCCTGCTGGTACAGGCTGTCGACCAGTTCGTGCCGGAAGTCAGCGAACTGCTGGAAAACTTCCGCTTCCTGCCGAGCTGGCGCGTCGACGACGTGATGATCAGCTTTGCCGCTCCGGGCGGCAGCGTCGGCCCGCACTTCGACAACTACGACGTGTTCCTGCTGCAAGGCCACGGCAAGCGCAACTGGAAAATCGGCCAGATGTGCGACTCCGAGAGCCCGCTGCTGCAACACGCCGACCTGCGCATCCTCGCTGAATTCGAAGAGACCGCCGAGTGGGTACTGGAGCCCGGCGACATGCTCTACCTGCCGCCGCGCCTGGCCCACTGCGGTGTGGCCGTGGACGACTGCATGACCTACTCGGTCGGCTTCCGCGCGCCAAGCGCCTCCGAGGTGCTGACCCACTTCACCGACTTCCTCAGCCAGTTCCTGACTGACGAAGAGCGCTACACCGACGCCGATGCCATCCCGGCAGCCGATCCGCACCAGATTCAACACGATGCGCTGGATCGCCTGAAAAGCCTGCTGGCCGAGCACATGAGCGATGAACGCCTGCTGCTGACCTGGTTCGGCCAGTACATGACCGAACCGCGCTACCCGGAACTGGTGGTTGGCCCGGAAGAAGTCGGCGAAGAAGACTTCATCGCCGCTCTGGAAGACGGTGCCATCCTGATCCGCAATCCGAGCGCACGCCTGGCCTGGTCGGAAGTCGATGACGATCTGCTGCTGTTCGCCAGCGGCCAGAGCCGTTATCTGCCGGGCAAGCTGCGCGAACTGCTGAAGATGATCTGCGCCGCCGACGCGCTGCACATCGACAACCTCGGCGAATGGCTGAGCGACGAGGATGGTCGCGGCCTGCTGTGCGAGCTGGTCAAGCAGGGCAGCCTGGGGTTTGCCGATGAATAAAATTCGCGTACGTGTCGCAGACTGGCAAAAGGACAACGCCGAGATCCGGCGCATTCGTGAAGCGGTGTTCATCGCCGAACAATCGGTTCCACCCGAGCTGGAATGGGACGCCGATGACGCGACCGCCGTACATTTTCTGGCACTGGAAGGCGACTTTCCGATCGGCACCGCCCGCCTGCTGCCCGACGGGCATGTCGGCCGGGTTTCGGTACTCAAGGACTGGCGCGGACTGAAAGTCGGCGACGCGCTGATGCAGGCGGTGATCGCCGAAGCCGAAGCGCGCGGCCTGAAGCAGCAGATGCTCAGCGCCCAGGTACAGGCCACGGCGTTTTACGAACGCCTGGGCTTCAACCTGGTCAGCGAGGAATTCCTGGAAGCCGGGATTCCACATGTCGACATGGTTCGTCATTCGGCCTGATACCGAGGCGCGGCCCTGCTCGCGAAGAGAGCCTCAAGAGCACCACAAAACGCCCCGCCATTCTCGGATGCCGGGGCGTTTTGCTGTCTACGATTCAACTTGCCCCACCCCGGGCCGACAAACTGGCAATATCAAGCCTTTCGAAAGCGGAGATAACGGACATGTCCCTACGCACCCTGCTCACCACCCTGCTGCTCGGCTGCAGTCTTTCGGTGATGGCAGCCACAGAAATCGTGCCCCTCAAGTACCGCACCAGCGCCGACATGCTGCCGGTGGCACAGGACTTCATCGGCAAGGACGGCCAGGTCAGCGCCTACGGCAATCAACTGATCGTCAAGGCAGAACCGGACAAGATCGAGGAACTCAAGGCGCTGCTGTCACAACTCGACACCGCGCCCAAACGCTTGCTGATCACGGTCGACACCAACGAAAACAACGGTCGCGGCGACGACGGCTACTCGGTCAATGGCGCCCAGACCCGCATCATCAGCCGCAGCACCGCCAGTCGCGACGGCGGCATCCAGCAAGTGCAGGCCAGCGAAGGCGCGCCGGCACTGATTCAGGTCGGCCAGAGCGTGCCGATCACCAGCAGCCAGAGCGACTCCTACGGCAACTACGCCAGCCAGACTCAATATCGCAACGTGACCCAGGGTTTCTATGTCACCGCCAGCGTCACCGGAGAGACCGTTCATCTGTCGATCAGTACCAACCGTGACCGCATGAGCCAGGAACGTCCCGATGTAGTGAACGTACAAAGTACCGACACAACCGTCACCGGGCGCCTGGGCGAATGGATCACCCTTGCCGGCGTCAATCGCCAGACCCAGGCCGACAAACAGGGCCTGGCCCGCAGCTACTCGACTCAAGGCCGGGATGACATGACCTTGCGGGTGAAAGTCGACACCTTGGACTAAAGCACCAAAAACTGACTGATTAGTCGTATTAGACGAAAGATGTAGTGCTTGAAAAAAAGCACTACAAAACGTTTGACGCGAAAAAAAAGCGAAGGCATGATGGCCTCGCTCCCGCTAATCAGAGGCCCTGGCAAGGGCCTTCGAAGCGATGTTCGCACCTACCCCGCGAACCGCTTCGTGTCTGTACCGCCCACAAGGTGTGTTTGACGAGGTTGCCGACTGGAACGAAGTTGTCCCGAGGGACGGAAGCGTAATTAGGTAACCCGGCATCACACTGCTGTTCGCACAACGGTCCACGACACCCGCATGCGCCCGTCAGTTTCGCCCTTACCTGCTCACTTCCCCTCGAGCCCATCGTTCATCCCGTCGCCTACCCCGTTCGAATCCGACTTGACCACCCAAGCTTCTGGTCAGCGAGCGCAGGAATTTTCCACCGCAGAACAACTTTTCATAAAGACGCGACGAGGTTTATCTCCATGGCACTGACACGCGAACAGCAAATTGCAGCCCTTGAAAAAGACTGGGCTGAAAACCCGCGCTGGAAAGGCGTGACTCGCACCTACTCCGCTGCTGACGTCGTTCGTCTGCGTGGCTCGGTTCAACCAGAGCACACCCTGGCAAAAATGGGCGCCGAGAAGCTGTGGAATCTGGTGACCCAGGGTGCCAAGCCGTCCTTCCGCCCAGAGAAAGATTTCGTCAACTGCATGGGCGCCCTGACCGGCGGCCAAGCCGTGCAACAAGTCAAGGCCGGTATCCAGGCGATCTACCTGTCCGGCTGGCAGGTTGCAGCGGACAACAACTCCGCCGAATCGATGTACCCGGACCAGTCGCTGTACCCGGTGGACTCGGTTCCAACCGTGGTCAAGCGCATCAACAACTCGTTCCGTCGTGCCGACCAGATCCAGTGGAAAGCCGGCAAGAACCCGGGCGATGACGGTTACATCGACTACTTCGCTCCGATCGTGGCTGACGCCGAAGCCGGTTTCGGCGGCGTCCTGAACGCTTACGAGCTGATGAAGAGCATGATCGAAGCAGGCGCCGCCGGCGTTCACTTCGAAGACCAACTGGCTTCCGTGAAGAAATGCGGCCACATGGGCGGCAAGGTACTGGTTCCAACCCAGGAAGCCGTGCAGAAGCTGACCGCTGCCCGTCTGGCGGCCGACGTTGCCGGCGTACCGACCATCATCCTGGCCCGTACCGACGCCAACGCCGCCGACCTGCTGACCTCCGACTGCGACCCGTACGACCAGCCGTTCGTGACCGGCACCCGCACCCAGGAAGGTTTCTACAAGGTTCGTGCCGGCCTGGATCAAGCCATCGCCCGTGGCCTGGCCTACGCGCCGTACGCCGATCTGATCTGGTGCGAAACCGCCAAGCCGGACCTGGACGAAGCCCGTCGCTTCGCCGAAGCGATCAAGAAGGAATACCCGGACCAGATCCTGTCGTACAACTGCTCGCCTTCCTTCAACTGGAAGAAAAACCTGGACGACGCGACCATCGCCAAGTTCCAGCGCGAACTGTCCGCCATGGGTTACAAGCACCAGTTCATCACCCTGGCCGGCATTCACAACATGTGGCACAGCATGTTCAACCTGGCGCACGACTACGCCCGCAACGACATGACCGCCTACGTGAAGCTGCAAGAGCAGGAATTCGCTGACGCCGCCAAGGGCTACACCTTCGTGGCTCACCAGCAGGAAGTGGGCACCGGCTACTTCGACGACATGACCACCGTGATCCAGGGTGGCTCGTCCTCGGTTACCGCACTGACCGGTTCCACCGAAGAAGAACAGTTCCACTGATCGACTTCGCCTGAGCAAACGGCCTTTGCGGACCGGATAGAAAGCTAACCGCACTGCCGCACAACTGACGCCCCGACTGGTTCGGGGCGTTTTTTTTGCCTGCTGCTCAGCAGCCCTCTCCTGGATTCTCTGTCAGCCCGGACCACAACATTGATCCAGCACAAGGCAGGCAGCAAAAAAATCCGCTAAAACGAGCGCCGCCGCTACTTGCAGTAACGTGCAAGTAAGACAACTTCCCAACACCCGGCTCGAATAAAAGTAACAAAACCAGCCCAAACGATATTAATTATCATTTAGCAACAACTATGCTTGTTACGATTCTTACAAAACATCATTCACAGAATTCCGGCTAATGCCCGCAACGCATGGGCTGCGGGGCTTTCGAGGTGCGCTATGTCCTTATTCCAATAAATAATTTCGCTATAGGAATTTTACTTGCAGGGTGTTTAGCCATAAAATCAGCGCGATTGATTGCTGCGACATATCGTCACTGCCTTATTTCTTTATCAAGCTCAGAGACCTTTGCTCTCTGTTAAGGATTACCAGCATGCCCGAAGCGACAGGACTCATGGCCCACAACTGGGGCTTTGCCATTTTCCTTCTGGGTGTCGTCGGCCTGTGCGCCTTCATGCTCGGTGTTTCCAGCCTCCTCGGGTCAAAAGCCTGGGGCCGCAGCAAAAACGAACCGTTCGAGTCCGGCATGCTACCTACCGGTGGCGCCCGCTTGCGGCTCTCAGCCAAATTCTATCTGGTCGCGATGCTGTTCGTGATCTTCGATATCGAAGCCCTCTTTCTCTTTGCATGGTCTGTGTCCGTCCGCGAAAGCGGCTGGACCGGATTCGTCGAAGCTCTCGTTTTCATAGCAATTCTGTTGGCAGGTCTTGTCTACCTGTTCCGAGTGGGCGCCCTTGACTGGGCTCCGGAAGCTCGTCGCAAGCGGCAGGCGAAGCTGAAACAATGAGGCTTTGGCAATGCAATACAATCTCACCAGAATCGACCCTGATGCTCCTAACGAGCAGTATCCGATCGGCCAGCGGGAAACCGTTTCCGATCCGCTAGAGGATCAGGTCCACAAAAACATTTTCATGGGCAAGCTCGAAGACGTGCTGAGTGGCGCGGTCAACTGGGGGCGTAAAAACTCCCTGTGGCCGTACAACTTCGGCCTTTCGTGCTGCTACGTGGAAATGACCACCGCCTTCACGGCGCCCCACGACATCGCGCGCTTCGGCGCCGAGGTTATCCGGGCATCGCCGCGCCAGGCCGACTTCATGGTTATCGCCGGCACCTGCTTCATCAAGATGGCCCCGATCATCCAGCGTCTGTACGAGCAGATGCTCGAGCCCAAGTGGGTGATCTCGATGGGTTCGTGCGCCAACTCCGGCGGCATGTACGACATCTACTCCGTGGTTCAGGGGGTGGACAAGTTCCTGCCCGTTGACGTCTACGTACCTGGCTGCCCGCCCCGTCCAGAAGCATTTCTGCAAGGCTTGATGCTGTTGCAGGAATCGATTGGCCAGGAGCGTCGCCCTCTTTCCTGGGTCGTTGGTGATCAAGGCGTTTATCGCGCCGACATGCCTTCGCAAAAGGAACAGCGTCGCGAACAGCGTATTCAGGTAACCAACCTGCGCAGCCCTGACGAAGTCTGATCCAGATCTGTTCTTACAAAGAAACGAGAAGCTGGCTTCATTCTTTACGTTGACCGAAAGCGAAAAAATAACCATGACTACAGGCAGTGCTCTGTACATCCCGCCTTATAAGGCAGACGACCAGGATGTGGTCGTCGAACTGAACAACCGTTTTGGCGCCGAAGCGTTCACCGCTCAGCCGACCCGCACCGGCATGCCGGTGCTGTGGGTGGCACGCGCCAGGCTCGTTGAAGTCCTGACTTTCCTGCGCAACCTGCCCAAGCCGTACGTCATGCTCTATGACCTGCACGGCGTGGACGAGCGTCTGCGCACCAAGCGTCAAGGGCTGCCGAGCGACGCCGAATTCACCGTGTTCTATCACCTCATGTCGCTGGAGCGTAATAGTGACGTGATGATCAAGGTTGCCTTGTCCGAGAGCGACCTCAGCTTGCCAAGCGTCACCAGCATCTGGCCGAACGCCAACTGGTACGAGCGCGAAGTCTGGGACATGTACGGCATCGACTTCAAAGGCCACCCTCACCTGTCGCGCATCATGATGCCGCCGACCTGGGAAGGTCACCCGCTGCGCAAGGACTTCCCGGCGCGCGCCACCGAATTCGATCCGTTCAGCCTCAACCTGGCCAAGCAACAGCTCGAGGAAGAAGCCGCGCGCTTCCGTCCTGAAGACTGGGGCATGAAGCGTTCCGGCCCGAACGAGGACTACATGTTCCTCAACCTCGGCCCGAACCACCCTTCGGCCCACGGTGCCTTCCGTATCATCCTGCAACTGGACGGCGAAGAGATCGTCGACTGCGTGCCGGACATCGGTTACCACCACCGTGGTGCCGAGAAGATGGCCGAGCGTCAGTCCTGGCACAGTTTCATCCCGTACACCGACCGTATCGACTACCTCGGCGGCGTGATGAACAACCTGCCGTATGTGCTCTCGGTCGAGAAGCTGGCCGGCATCAAGGTGCCGGAGAAGGTCGACGTCATCCGCATCATGATGGCCGAGTTCTTCCGGATCACCAGCCACCTGCTGTTCCTGGGTACATACATCCAGGACGTCGGCGCGATGACCCCGGTGTTCTTCACCTTCACCGACCGCCAGAAGGCGTACACGGTGATCGAAGCCATCACCGGTTTCCGCCTGCACCCGGCCTGGTATCGCATCGGCGGTGTCGCCCACGACCTGCCGCGCGGCTGGGACAAACTGGTTCGCGACTTCGTCGAATGGCTGCCAAAACGCCTCGACGAATACACCAAGGCCGCCCTGCAGAACAGCATCCTCAAGGGCCGGACCATCGGCGTTGCCCAGTACAACACCAAAGAAGCCCTGGAATGGGGCGTCACCGGTGCCGGCCTGCGTTCCACCGGTTGCGACTTCGACCTGCGCAAGGCGCGTCCGTACTCCGGCTACGAGAACTTCGAGTTCGAAGTGCCGCTGGCCGCCAACGGCGACGCCTATGACCGCTGCATGGTGCGCGTCGAAGAGATGCGCCAGAGCGTCAAGATCATCGAGCAGTGCCTGCGCAACATGCCGGAAGGCCCGTACAAGGCGGATCACCCGCTGACTACGCCACCGCCGAAAGAGCGCACGCTGCAGCACATCGAAACCCTGATCACGCACTTCCTGCAGGTTTCGTGGGGTCCGGTCATGCCGGCCAACGAATCCTTCCAGATGATCGAAGCGACCAAGGGCATCAACAGTTATTACCTGACGAGCGACGGCGGCACCATGAGCTACCGTACCCGGATCCGTACTCCGAGCTTCGCCCACCTGCAGCAGATCCCTTCGGTGATCAAAGGCAGCATGGTCGCGGACATGATTGCGTACCTGGGTAGTATCGATTTCGTTATGGCCGACGTGGACCGCTAAGCATGAACAGCACGCTTATCCAGACAGACCGTTTCACCTTGAGTGAAACCGAGCGCTCGGCCATCGAGCACGAGCTGCATCACTACGAAGACCCGCGCGCGGCGTCGATCGAAGCCCTGAAGATCGTTCAGAAGGAACGCGGCTGGGTGCCGGACGGCGCCTTGTACGCCATCGGCGAAATCCTCGGCATCCCGGCCAGCGACGTTGAAGGCGTGGCCACGTTCTACAGCCAGATTTTCCGTCAGCCAGTGGGCCGTCACATCATTCGCGTCTGCGACAGCATGGTCTGCTACATCGGCGGCCACGAGTCGGTGGTCAGTGAAATCCAGAACAATCTGGGTATCGGCCTGGGTCAGACCACCGCCGACGGTCGTTTCACCCTGCTGCCGGTCTGCTGCCTCGGCAACTGCGACAAGGCGCCGGCACTGATGATCGATGACGACACCTTTGGCGACGTACAGCCTGCCGGCGTCGCCAAACTGCTCGAGGGCTACGTATGACCCTGACTTCTTTCGGTCCTGCCAACCGCATCAAGCGTTCGGCCGAGACTCATCCGCTGACCTGGCGCCTGCGTGACGACGGCGAAGCCGTGTGGCTCGACGAGTACCAGGCCAAGAACGGTTACGCCGCCGCGCGTAAAGCCTTCGCCGAAATGGATCAGGACGGCATCGTCCAGACGGTGAAGGACGCCGGCCTCAAGGGTCGCGGCGGCGCGGGTTTCCCGACCGGCGTGAAATGGGGCCTGATGCCCAAGGACGAATCCATCAACATCCGCTACCTGCTGTGCAACGCGGATGAAATGGAGCCGAACACCTGGAAAGACCGCATGCTGATGGAGCAACTGCCCCATCTGCTGATCGAAGGCATGCTGATCAGCGCCCGCGCGCTGAAAACCTACCGTGGCTACATCTTCCTGCGTGGCGAGTACACCACCGCCGCCAAGCACCTCAACCGTGCGGTGGAAGAAGCCAAGGCAGCAGGCCTGCTGGGCAAGAACATCCTGGGCAGCGGCTTCGATTTCGAGCTGTTCGTCCACACCGGCGCCGGGCGTTACATCTGCGGTGAAGAAACCGCACTGATCAACTCCCTCGAAGGCCGCCGCGCCAACCCGCGCTCCAAGCCGCCCTTCCCTGCCGCCGTGGGCGTGTGGGGCAAGCCGACTTGCGTGAACAACGTGGAAACCCTGTGCAACGTGCCGGCGATCATCGCCGACGGCGTGGACTGGTACAAATCACTGGCCCGCGACGGCAGCGAAGACATGGGCACCAAGCTCATGGGCTTCTCCGGCAAGGTCAAGAACCCGGGTCTGTGGGAGCTGCCTTTCGGCGTGACCGCACGCGAGCTGTTCGAAGACTACGCCGGCGGCATGCGCGACGGTTACAAGCTCAAGGCCTGGCAACCAGGCGGCGCCGGTACGGGTTTCCTGTTGCCGGAACACCTCGATGCACAAATGTATGCCGGCGGCATCGCCAAGGTCGGCACCCGCATGGGTACTGGCTTGGCAATGGCGGTGGACGACAGCATCAACATGGTGTCCCTGCTGCGCAACATGGAAGAGTTCTTCGCTCGTGAGTCGTGCGGTTTCTGCACCCCTTGCCGCGACGGTCTGCCATGGAGCGTGAAGCTGCTGCGCGCCATCGAAAACGGTCAGGGCCGCGAGGGGGATATCGAAACCCTGCTCGGTCTGGTCGGTTTCCTCGGCCCAGGCAAGACCTTCTGTGCTCACGCACCGGGTGCCGTGGAGCCGCTGGGCAGCGCCATCAAATACTTCCGTCCGGAGTTCGAAGCCGGCATTGCTCCTGGCAATGTCGCCCCGCCTCTGGCAAAGCCGATCGTAGTCGGCGCGTAAACGCTTAAAAAGGCGAAGGGTCCGTGCCCTTCGCCTTTCGTCCGATGACGCCTTTCGGGGCTGTTTGGATTCGGACGGATAACAAGATTCCATTAGCCACGCCCGCTGACACCGGGCCAACGAAGAACTTTGAACCATGGCCACTATCCACGTAGACGGCAAAGCGCTCGAAGTCGACGGGGCAGACAACCTGTTACAGGCATGTCTGTCGCTGGGCCTCGACATCCCTTATTTCTGCTGGCACCCCGCGCTTGGTAGCGTCGGGGCCTGCCGCCAGTGCGCGGTCAAGCAGTACACCGACGAGAACGACACCCGTGGTCGTATCGTCATGTCCTGCATGACCCCGGCCACCGACAACACCTGGATCTCCATCGACGATGAAGAATCCAAGGCATTCCGCGCCAGTGTCGTCGAATGGCTGATGACCAACCACCCGCACGACTGCCCGGTCTGCGAGGAAGGCGGTCACTGCCACCTGCAAGACATGACCGTGATGACCGGCCACAACGAGCGCCGTTATCGCTTCACCAAACGCACCCACCAGAACCAGCAACTGGGTCCGTTCATTTCCCACGAAATGAACCGCTGCATCGCCTGCTACCGCTGCGTGCGTTTCTATAAAGACTACGCGGGCGGCACCGACCTGGGCGTGTACGGCGCCCACGACAACGTGTACTTCGGTCGCGTTGAAGACGGCACCCTGGAAAGCGAGTTCTCCGGCAACCTCACCGAGGTCTGCCCGACCGGTGTGTTCACCGACAAGACTCACTCCGAGCGCTACAACCGCAAGTGGGACATGCAGTTCTCGCCGAGCATCTGCCATGGCTGCTCCAGCGGTTGCAACATCTCCCCGGGCGAGCGTTACGGCGAACTGCGTCGCATCGAAAACCGTTACAACGGTTCGGTGAACCAGTACTTCCTGTGCGACCGTGGCCGTTTCGGCTACGGCTACGTCAACCGCACCGACCGTCCGCGTCAGCCGCTGCTGGCCGACGGCACCAAGCTTGGGCTGGACGACGCGCTGGATAAAGCCGCCGACCTGCTACGCGGTCGCAACATCGTCGGTATCGGTTCGCCACGTGCCAGCCTGGAAAGCAACTACGCGTTGCGTGAACTGGTCGGCGCCGAGCACTTCTACTCCGGTATCGAAGCCTCCGAACTGGAGCGCATCCGTCTGGTGCTGCAAGTGCTCAAAGACAGCCCGCTGCCAGTGCCGAACATGCGCGACATCGAAGACCACGACGCCGTGTTCGTCCTCGGTGAAGACCTGACCCAGACCGCCGCGCGCATGGCGCTGGCCCTGCGTCAGTCGGTCAAGGGCAAGGCCGAAGACATGGCTGAAGCCATGCGCGTTCAGCCTTGGCTCGACGCTGCCGTGAAAAACATCGGCCAGCACGAACTGAACCCGCTGTTCATCGCCAGCCTGGCGGAAACCAAGCTCGACGACGTCGCCGAAGAGTGTGTACACGCCGCTCCCGACGACCTGGCGCGCATCGGTTTCGCCGTTGCCCACGCCCTGGACGCCAGCGCCCCGGCCGTCGAAGGCCTGGATGCCGAAGCGCAGCAACTGGCCAAGCGCATCGCCGATGCCCTGCTCGCGGCCAAGCGTCCGCTGATCATCGCCGGTACTTCGCTGGGTTCCAAAGCGCTGATCGAGGCTGCGGCGAACATCGCCAAGGCCCTGAAGCTGCGCGACAAGAACGGCTCGATCAGCCTGGTCGTGCCGGAAGCCAACAGCCTCGGCCTGGCCATGCTCGGTGGCGAGTCGGTGGATGACGCGCTGCAAGCAGTGATCGACGGTAAAGCAGACGCCATCGTCGTGCTGGAAAACGATCTGTACACCCGCACCGCCAAAGCCAAGGTCGATGCTGCGCTGAACGCCGCGAAAGTGGTGATCGTCGCTGACCATCAGAAGACGGCCACCAGCGACCGCGCGCACCTGGTTCTGCCAGCCGCCAGCTTCGCTGAAGGCGACGGTACGCTGGTCAGCCAGGAAGGCCGCGCCCAGCGTTTCTTCCAGGTTTTCGATCCGCAGTACATGGACGCCGGCATTCTGGTTCACGAGGGCTGGCGCTGGCTGCACGCCCTGCGCGCAACCCTGCTGAACCAGCCGATCGACTGGACCCAGCTCGACCACGTCACCTCTGCCGTTGCCTCGAGCACCGCGCAACTGGCCGGCATCGTCGACGCCGCGCCGTCCGCCGCGTTCCGTATCAAGGGCATGAAACTGGCTCGCGAGCCGCTGCGTTACTCCGGCCGCACCGCGATGCGCGCCAACATCAGCGTTCACGAACCGCGCACCCCGCAAGACAAGGACACCGCGTTCGCCTTCTCCATGGAAGGTTACTCGGGTTCCGCCGAACCGCGCTCGCAAGTGCCGTTCGCCTGGTCGCCGGGCTGGAACTCACCGCAAGCCTGGAACAAGTTCCAGGACGAAGTCGGTGGTCATCTGCGCGCTGGCGATCCGGGCACCCGCCTGATCGAAAGCAGCGGTGATTCGCTGAACTGGTTCGCCGCCGTTCCACGCGCGTTCAACCCGGCCCAGGGCACCTGGCAAGCCGTGCCGTTCCATCACCTGTTCGGCAGCGAAGAGAACTCTTCGAAAGCCGCTCCGGTACAGGAACGCATCCCGGCCGCCTACGTCGCGCTGGCCAAGTCCGAAGCGGATCGCCTGGGTGTCAACGACGGCGCGATGCTGAGCCTGAATGTCGCCGGCCAGACCCTGCGTCTGCCGCTGCGCATCAATGAAGAACTGGGCGCAGGCCTGGTGGCCTTGCCTGCGGGCATCGCCGGCATTCCACCGGCATTCGCCGGCGCATCCGTCGACGGTCTGCAGGAGGCAGCACAATGACCTGGTTCACCCCTGAAGTGATCGATGTGATCCTGACGGTCATCAAAGCCATCGTCATCCTGCTGGCCGTGGTGGTCGCCGGTGCGTTGCTCAGCTTTGTCGAACGTCGCCTGCTGGGCTGGTGGCAGGACCGTTACGGTCCGAACCGCGTCGGCCCGTTCGGCATGTTCCAGATCGCCGCCGACATGCTGAAGATGTTCTTCAAGGAAGACTGGACCCCGCCGTTCGCCGACAAGGTGATCTTCACCCTGGCGCCGGTGGTGGCCATGTCCGCCCTGCTGATCGCCTTCGCGATCATCCCGATCACCCCGACCTGGGGCGTGGCGGATCTGAACATCGGCCTGCTGTTCTTCTTCGCCATGGCCGGTCTGTCGGTCTACGCGGTGCTGTTCGCCGGCTGGTCGAGCAACAACAAGTTCGCCCTTCTGGGCAGCTTGCGTGCCTCGGCGCAGACCGTGTCCTACGAAGTGTTCATGGGCCTGGCCCTGATGGGCATCGTGGTACAGGTCGGCTCGTTCAACATGCGCGACATCGTCGAGTACCAGGCGCAGAACCTGTGGTTCATCATTCCGCAGTTCTTCGGCTTCTGTACCTTCTTCATCGCTGGCGTGGCCGTGACTCACCGTCACCCGTTCGACCAGCCGGAAGCGGAACAGGAACTGGCTGACGGCTACCACATCGAATACGCCGGCATGAAATGGGGCATGTTCTTCGTCGGTGAATACATCGGCATCATCCTGATCTCGGCGCTGCTGGTCACCCTGTTCTTCGGTGGCTGGCACGGTCCGTTCGGCATCCTGCCGCAACTGTCCTTCGTCTGGTTCGCACTGAAGACCGCGTTCTTCATCATGCTGTTCATCCTGCTGCGCGCTTCCATCCCGCGTCCGCGTTATGACCAGGTGATGGACTTCAGCTGGAAGTTCTGCCTGCCACTGACCCTGATCAATTTGCTGGTGACCGCTGCAATCGTGTTGTGGAACACGCCTGCGGTTGCGGTTCAGTGAGGATTTGACCCATGTTCAAATATATTGGCGACATCATTAAGGGTACTGGTACCCAGTTGCGCAGCCTGGTCATGATCTTCGGTCATGGCTTTCGCAAGCGCGACACCCTGCAATACCCGGAAGAGCCGGTCTACCTGCCGCCGCGTTACCGTGGCCGCATCGTCCTGACCCGCGACCCCGATGGCGAAGAACGCTGCGTGGCCTGCAACCTGTGCGCCGTGGCGTGCCCGGTGGGTTGCATCTCGTTGCAGAAAGCTGAAACCGAAGACGGTCGCTGGTATCCGGACTTCTTCCGCATCAACTTCTCGCGCTGCATTTTCTGCGGTCTCTGCGAGGAAGCCTGCCCGACCACCGCGATCCAGCTGACACCGGATTTCGAGATGGCCGAGTTCAAACGTCAGGACCTGGTGTACGAGAAAGAAGATCTTTTGATCTCCGGCCCCGGCAAAAACCCTGATTACAACTTCTATCGTGTTGCAGGTATGGCCGTTGCCGGTAAGCCGAAAGGCGCCGCACAAAACGAAGCCGAGCCGATCAACGTGAAGAGCTTGCTGCCTTAAGGAAGAACGATGGAATTCGCTTTCTATTTCGCATCGGGTATCGCTGTTGTGTCCACGCTGCGTGTGGTCACCAACACCAATCCTGTGCACGCCCTGCTCTACCTGATCATTTCGCTGATCGCCGTGGCCATGACCTTCTTCGCTCTCGGCGCGCCGTTCGCCGGTGTGCTGGAAGTGATCGCCTACGCCGGCGCCATCATGGTGCTGTTCGTGTTCGTGGTGATGATGCTCAACCTTGGCCCGGCCTCGGTTCAGCAGGAACGCACCTGGCTGCGTCCCGGCATCTGGGCCGGCCCGGTGATTCTTGCCGCGCTGCTGCTGGCCGAACTGCTGTATGTGCTGTTCGCTCACCAGAGCGGCCAGGCCATCGGTCACACCACCGTCGATGCAAAAGCCGTGGGCGTCAGCCTGTTCGGCCCGTATCTGCTGGTGGTCGAACTCGCCTCGATGCTGCTGCTTGCCGCAGCCGTCACGGCGTTCCATTTGGGCCGTAACGAGGCGAAGGAGTAAGACATGCCTGCTATCCCTCTCGAGCATGGATTGGCCGTTGCCGGCATCCTGTTCTGCCTTGGTCTGGTCGGCCTGATGGTCCGCCGCAACATTTTGTTCGTGTTGATGAGTCTGGAAGTGATGATGAACGCCTCTGCACTGGCCTTCATCGTCGCGGGCGCCCGCTGGGCGCAACCGGATGGACAGATCATGTTCATCCTGGTGATCAGCCTGGCAGCCGCCGAAGCCAGTATTGGCCTGGCAATCCTGCTGCAACTGTATCGCCGCTTCCACACGCTCGATATCGACGCTGCCAGTGAGATGCGCGGATGAACCTACTCTTTCTGACTTTCGTATTCCCTCTGATCGGGTTCCTGCTGCTGTCGTTCTCGCGCGGCCGCCTCTCGGAAAACCTGTCGGCGCTGATCGGTGTCGGCTCCATCGGCCTGTCTGCCATCGTCGCGGCCTACGTGATCTGGCAGTTCAACGTTGCTCCACCGGAAGGTGGCGTGTACGTCCACGTTTTGTGGAAATGGATGTCGGTGGAAGGCTTCCAGCCTAACTTCGCCCTGTACCTGGATGGTCTGTCCGTGACCATGCTTGGTGTGGTCGTCGGCGTGGGCTTCCTGATCCACCTGTTCGCGTCCTGGTACATGCGCGGTGAAGCCGGTTACTCGCGCTTCTTCTCGTACACCAACCTGTTCATCGCCAGCATGCTGTTCCTGATCCTGGGCGACAACCTGCTGTTCATCTACTTCGGTTGGGAAGGCGTGGGCCTGTGCTCGTACCTGTTGATCGGTTTCTACTACAGCAACCGCAACAACGGTAACGCCGCACTCAAAGCCTTCATCGTCACCCGTATCGGCGACGTGTTCATGGCCATCGGCCTGTTCATCCTGTTCCAGCAACTGGGCACGCTGAACGTCCAGGAACTGCTGGTGAAGGCGCCTGAGCACTTCAAGGTCGGCGATTTCTGGATCGTGCTGGCAACCCTGATGCTGCTGGGTGGCGCGGTCGGTAAATCGGCTCAACTGCCGCTGCAGACCTGGCTCGCGGACGCGATGGCCGGCCCGACTCCGGTTTCGGCACTGATCCACGCCGCGACCATGGTGACCGCCGGTGTTTACCTGATCGCCCGTACCCACGGCCTGTTCGCCCTGGCGCCGGACATCCTGCACCTGGTCGGCATCGTCGGCGGTGTGACCCTGGTGCTGGCCGGTTTCGCAGCCCTGGTACAAACCGACATCAAACGTATCCTCGCCTACTCGACCATGAGCCAGATCGGCTACATGTTCCTGGCTCTGGGCGTTGGTGCCTGGGAAGGCGCGATCTTCCACCTGATGACCCACGCCTTCTTCAAGGCTCTGCTGTTCCTTGCTTCGGGTGCGGTGATCGTTGCCTGCCACCACGAGCAGAACATCTTCAAGATGGGCGGCCTGTGGAAGAAACTGCCGCTGGCCTACGCCAGCTTCATCGTCGGTGGTGCCGCCCTGGCCGCCCTGCCGCTGGTGACCGCAGGCTTCTACTCCAAGGATGAAATCCTCTGGGAAGCGTTCGCCAGCGGTAACCACGGTCTGCTCTATGCCGGTCTGGTCGGTGCATTCATGACTTCGCTGTACACCTTCCGCCTGATCTTCATCGCGTTCCACGGTGAAGCCAAGACCGAAGCCCACGCCGGCCACGGCATCGCTCACTGGCTGCCACTGTCGGTGCTGATCGTGCTGTCGACCTTCGTCGGCGCCATGATCGTTCCACCGCTGCACGGCGTACTGCCGGAAAGCGTTGGTCACGCTGGCGGCGAAGCCAAGCACAGTCTGGAAATCGCTTCGGGCGCCATCGCCCTGGCCGGTATCCTGCTGGCGGCCCTGCTGTTCCTTGGCAAGCGTCGCTTCGTGACCGCGATCGCCCACAGCGGCATCGGCCGTTTCCTTTCGGCCTGGTGGTTCGCCGCCTGGGGCTTCGACTGGATCTACGACAAACTGTTCGTCAAGCCGTACCTTGCGATCAGCCATGTACTGCGCAGAGACCCGCTCGACCAGACCATCGGTCTGATCCCGCGCATGGCCAAGGGTGGTCACACTGCCCTGAGCCGTACCGAAACCGGTCAACTGCGTTGGTACGCCGCCTCGATGGCTGCCGGTGCCGTGTTGGTAATCGGCGCTGTCGTGCTGGTAGCGGTCTGATATGAACCTTGCGAATTTGCGAAAGGAAACGAGCCCGTCATGATTCTGCCTTGGCTAATCCTGATCCCCTTCATCGGCGGCCTGCTGTGCTGGATGGGTGAGCGCTTCGGCGCCACCCTCCCCCGCTGGATTGCGCTGTTGACCATGACCCTGGAACTCGCTCTCGGCCTCTGGCTGTGGGCCCACGGTGACTATTCATTTGCTCCGGCGCCTGGCGCCGATCCGACCTGGGCGCTTGAGTTCAAGCACGTCTGGATCCAGCGTTTCGGCATCAACGTGCACCTGGCCCTCGACGGCCTGTCGTTGCTGATGATCCTGCTGACCGGCCTGCTGGGTATCCTCTCGGTACTCTGCTCGTGGAAAGAGATCCAGCGTCACGTCGGCTTCTTCCACCTGAACCTGATGTGGATCCTGGGCGGTGTCGTCGGCGTGTTCCTCGCCCTCGACCTGTTCATGTTCTTCTTCTTCTGGGAAATGATGCTGGTGCCGATGTACTTCCTCATCGCGCTCTGGGGTCACAGTTCTTCGGACGGCAAGAAAACCCGGATCTACGCAGCGACCAAGTTCTTCATCTTCACTCAGGCTTCCGGCCTGATCATGCTGGTGGCGATCCTCGGTCTGGTGCTGGTCAACTACAACAGCACCGGCGTGATCACCTTCAACTACGCCGACCTGCTGAAGACCAAGATGTCGACGACCACCGAGTACATCCTGATGCTCGGTTTCTTCATCGCCTTCGCGGTCAAGCTGCCGGTGGTGCCATTCCACTCGTGGCTGCCTGACGCTCACGCCCAGGCGCCGACCGCCGGTTCCGTCGACCTCGCCGGTATCCTGCTGAAAACTGCGGCCTACGGTCTGCTGCGTTTCGCCCTGCCGCTGTTCCCGAACGCGTCGGCCGAATTCGCGCCGATCGCCATGACCCTGGGTCTGGTCGGGATCTTCTACGGTGCGTTCCTGGCGTTCGCGCAAACCGACATCAAGCGTCTGATCGCCTTCTCTTCTGTTTCCCACATGGGCTTCGTGTTGATCGGCATCTACTCCGGCAGCCAACTGGCGCTGCAAGGTGCAGTGATCCAGATGCTGGCTCACGGTCTGTCGGCGGCGGCACTGTTTATCCTCAGCGGTCAGTTGTACGAGCGTCTGCACACCCGTGACATGCGTGAGATGGGCGGTCTGTGGTCGCGCATCGCTTACCTGCCGGCCATCAGCCTGTTCTTCGCAGCCGCTTCCCTGGGTCTGCCGGGCACCGGTAACTTCGTCGGCGAGTTCCTGATCCTGATCGGCACCTTCGCCAGCGCGCCATGGATCACCGCTATCGCGACTTCCGGCCTGGTGTTCGGTTCGGTCTACTCGCTGATCATGATCCACCGCGCCTACTTCGGTCCGTCCAAATCGGATTCGATCCTGCACGGCATGGACGGTCGCGAACTGATCATGGTGCTGGGCCTCGCGGGCCTGCTGATTTACCTCGGCGTCTACCCGCAACCGTTCCTCGACACCTCTGCCGCCACGATGCATGGCGTGCAGCAGTGGCTCGGCACCGCCTTCACTCAACTCGCTTCGGCCCGGTAAGAGCGCTATGGAATTCACGATCCAACACTTTATTGCGCTTGCGCCACTGTTGATCACCAGCCTCACCATTATCGTGGTGATGCTGGCAATCGCCTGGCGCCGCAACCACTCGCAGACCTTCCTGATTTCGGTGGCAGGTCTGAACCTGGCCTTGCTGTCGATCCTGCCGGCACTGAAAGTCGCGCCTCTGGCCGTGACTCCGCTGCTGCAGATCGACACCTTCGCCTGCCTGTACATGGCGCTGATCCTGGTCGCCACCCTCGCCTGCGTCACCCTCGCCCACGCCTATCTGGGTGATGGCGGTTCGGGTTACCCGGGCAACCGTGAAGAACTGTACCTGCTGATCCTGATGGCCGCCGCCGGTGGCCTGGTTCTGGTCAGCGCGCAGCACCTGGCCGGTTTGTTCATCGGTCTGGAACTGCTGTCGGTGCCGGTCTACGGTCTGGTGGCCTACGCCTTCTTCAACAAGCGTTCGCTGGAAGCCGGCATCAAGTACATGGTGCTGTCGGCGGCCGGTTCCGCGTTCCTGCTGTTCGGTATGGCCCTGCTGTACGCAGACGCCGGTTCGCTGAGCTTCGTCGGCATCGGCCAGGCCCTGGCGGCCACCGGCCTGCCAAGCTCGCTGGCACAACTGGGCCTGGGCATGATGCTGATCGGTCTGGCGTTCAAACTGTCGCTGGTGCCGTTCCACCTGTGGACGCCGGACGTGTACGAAGGTGCTCCGGCGCCAGTCGCCGCGTTCCTCGCCACCGCTTCGAAAGTCGCCGTGTTTGCCGTGATGGTGCGTCTGTTCCAGATCTCCCCTGCCGCCAGCAGTGGCGTGCTGAGCAACGTGCTGACCATCATCGCCATTGCCTCGATCCTGTTCGGTAACCTGCTGGCCCTGACCCAGAGCAACCTCAAGCGTCTGCTCGGTTACTCGTCCATCGCGCACTTCGGCTACCTGCTGATCGCGCTGGTGGCGAGCAAGGGTCTGGCGGTGGAAGCCATCGGCGTGTACCTGGTCACCTACGTGATCACCAGCCTCGGCGCCTTCGGCGTGATCACTCTGATGTCCTCGCCGTACAACGGCCGTGACGCGGACGCCCTGTACGAGTATCGCGGCCTGTTCTGGCGCCGTCCGTACCTGACCGCCGTACTGACCGTGATGATGCTGTCCCTGGCCGGCATCCCGCTGACCGCCGGCTTCATCGGCAAGTTCTACATCATCGCCACCGGTGTCGAATCGCACCAATGGTGGCTGGTCGGCTCGCTGGTCCTGGGCAGCGCCATCGGCGTGTTCTACTACCTGCGCGTGATGGTCACCCTGTACCTGATCGAACCGAACCTGCGCCGCCACGACGCCCAGCTGCACTGGGAACAGAAGGCCGGCGGCGTGATGCTGCTGGCGATTGCGGTGGTCGCGTTCTTCCTCGGCGTCTACCCACAACCGCTGCTGACCCTGGTCCAGCAGTCGGGCCTGGCAGGCTGATCGCACAGCGACATTCGGCTACAAACAGAAACGGCACCTTCGGGTGCCGTTTTTGTTTTTATGGGAATAGTCGTCCGCAATACTTTGAGAAAAACGCGCAGACAGCGAGTCGACGCCAAAACAGACAAACGTCCATGCCTCCGCTCTATCAAGGCTCCTCGGTATAAACCAACACATTGATGTAGAAAGACCCGATGGCTGGCCACGATTCGCGTTCATGTACAAGGGTTTCCTCGGAAGCCATAGCCAACTCGTATCCGACGCCCGTTTTCCGGTCTCGATAAAAGAAGGATGAAGACTCCCAGATACAGCAGTAGCGCTTGAGTGGAGGCAGGCCAAAACGCTGGTTCAGGTAGTGCTCGGCATTGGCAGCGTCGGGACCGGGCACGTGGTAGAGGGCGACCAAAGGTTTTCCCTGCCGCTCGGTATCTTGAGAGCACTGCACAAACTTCACGAACTCAGGTTTGGCACCGATCTTCGCGAGGAAATCCTCGCAGACGAACTCTGCCCTTGCTCCCATCGAGAGTAGCGAAAGGCTCAGCAAAAGCAGCCCATGAATTAACCGTTTCATTGTTTCCCCTTCACCGGTTCCACTCCATCCATATGACGAAATTGTAATTCCCCCATCACCTTGGCGTTATCCGCCGCCTGCAACGATGTCATCCGGCGACCATGCCGGCGGGCCTCTGCCTGTCGAACAATAAAACCACGCCGAAGCACGTTCCCGTTCTGCCGAACCCAAGGAGTGATTGATGGTTAACAACAAAAAAATGTCGATGGCCGCTTTAGCAGTGGTTGTCGGCTCCGGGCCGTCCATGGTGTTTGCAGAAGAAAAACCCGAAGGGTTTATCGAAGGCAGCAGCCTGACGGTGCTCAACCGCAACTTCTATTTCAATCGTGATCACCGCAACGGCCAGTCCAGCCCTACCGGCAATGGTTATTCCGAAGCCTGGGCTCACGGGGTGATCGGCAAGTTCGAATCCGGATTTACCCAGGGCACCGTCGGCGTCGGGGTCGATGCGTTTGCGATGATCGGCTTGAAACTCGACACCGGTGACGGTCGCAACGGCGGTCGCAGTTCGTTCGATGTGCTGCCGGTCAACGGCGACGGCCAGGCGCGGGACGAATACACCAAAGTCGGTGGCGCCGCCAAAGTGCGGGCGTTCGATACGGTGATCAAGGTCGGCGACGTGTTCCCGGCCAATCCGGTAGTGGCGGCCGGCGATTCCCGATTACTGCCGGAAAGCTTTCGCGGTGTGACGGCGAGCAACACCAGCATCGACGGTCTGTCGCTCCAGGGCGGTCGGCTGCACGCGATGAGCCAACCGGTGTCCAGCGACATGCGCGAAAACTTCGCGACCTTCTACGCCGGCCCGGTCAACTCGCCTTGGATCGCTTATGGCGGTGGCGACTATGCGTTGAACAAGAATCTCAGTTTCAGCCTGTACTCCAGTCGCTTGAAGGATGCCTGGAACCAGTACTACGCCGGCACCGCGTGGACCTATCCGCTGGCCGATGACCTGTCACTGTTCGGCGGCCTGAATTACTACAAGGCGGTCGACGAAGGCAAACAATTGCTCGGCGAGTTCGACAACAACATCTGGAGCGGCCGGGTTGGCGTGAAGTTCGGCGCACACTCGGTCGCCCTCTCCCACCAGCGCAACAACGGCAATGACGACTTCGATTACCTGCGCCAGTCCGACTCGATCTTCCTCGACAACTCGATCCAGTACAGCGATTTCAACTCACCCAAGGAACGTTCGTGGATGGTGCGTTATGACCTCGACATGAGCAGCTATGGCGTGCCCGGTCTGTCGTTCATGACCCGTTATGCCCGAGGCACCGATGCCGACTATTCCAACGCCAACGCTGTGTACATGCGCCGCGATGCCGCCGGCAATCCGCTGACCGACCAGAAGCGCTGGGAGCGGGATATCGAAGTCAAATACGTGGTGCAGAGCGGTTCGCTGAAAGACCTGTCCCTGCGCCTGCGCCAGGCCACCACCCGGGCCACGGCGTTCGAGTCGGATCTGGATGAGGTTCGGGTGATTGTCGAGTATCCGCTGGCCATTCTCTGATGAGACGGTTGATGCAAATTCACCTTTAGAAGCTCCTTGCTCCTTTGGTAAGAGGTGAATCCTTTGGCGTCCTTCGGGGCGCCTTTTTTATGCATGAAAAAAGCCCGACTCACTGAACGTGAACCGGGCGCGTCAGCCAGGACTCCCCTTATCCACCCTGCTGGCGACAGTTCCCCATCACGCTGTACGTGACGGTATTGAGCTGCCCTTGCGAGTCTTCATAAGTCATTGCAGCCGGCACGACAGCGCATTCATTTTTCGGCCGGACAACGCTCACCACTTTCACCACATCCAGTTTCATTCCGTAGGTGTATTCCTTGACCACCGGCACCGCTTTGCCCTGGTTGGCGGCGTACTGCGCCATGGCTTTGGCGTTGGCGCTGAACGCCCGGTCAAACGTCTTGTCGCCGCCGCCCTCGGCCAACGCATTCAAAGACATTGCCATGACACCGGTAAAGACCATCAACTTTAGAAGTTTCATACCCATTCCCTTCAAACACGACTCAAAAAAAAGCCCACCATCGATGCGCGATGACGGGCTCATTCGTGGCAACACACTTACAAGTCTTGGGTCTTGTCGTCCTTCTTGTCGTTCACGACGACGGGATCACTGGCCTTTTCCCTGGCGGCAAACACCTCCATCGAGCGGTCGTTGGCGGCCATCATTCTGTCGAAAGTGCGGTCACCACCGCCTTCGGCCAACACCAGGGAAGACATCACCAGCGCCACGGCAAACGCACCCATCTGTGCAAATTTCATCTTTGATTCCTCGTTTAAGTAACTGACGGGATCAAGGTAACAATCCGAACCTTTCGTGACGGTGGCGCCGAAATTACATATCCGTTATGTAGAAAGGCCCGCAATGGCGGGCCTGTTGTTGAGGCAAAAAGTGACTAGCCAACAGTGGGCGATTGCTCGTCCCGGCGATGCGCCAGTTGATACAGCGCCGGCAGTATCAGCAACGTGAGGATGGTCGAGGACAGGATCCCGCCAATCACCACCGTCGCCAGCGGTCGCTGCACCTCAGCGCCGGTGCCGGTCGCCAGGGCCATCGGAATAAAGCCCAGCGACGCCACCAGTGCGGTCATCAACACCGGCCGCAACCGGGTCAACGCCCCGACATTGATCGCCTCCGTCAGTGAACGCCCCTCCTCGCGCAGATTGCGGATGAACGCGATCATCACCAGGCCGTTGAGCACCGCCACGCCGGACAGCGCAATAAAGCCGACGCCCGCCGAAATCGACAATGGGATATCGCGCAACCACAACGCCATGACCCCGCCGGTCAGCGCAAACGGAATCCCGGTGAACACCAGCAAGCCGTCCTTCATGTTGTTGAACATCATGAACAGCAGGCCGAACACCAGCAGCAGCGCTACCGGCACCACAATCTGCAAGCGCTTGGCCGCCGATTGCAGTTGCTCGAACTGCCCGCCCCAACTGGTCCAGTAACCCGCTGGCACCTGCACATCACGCTCGATTATCTCGCCCGCCTCGGCGACAAACGAGCCGATGTCCCGCCCGCGCACATTGGCGCTGACGATCACCAGACGCTTGCCGTTCTCCCGACTGACCTGATTCGGCCCCAGTACCAGGTCGAGGCTGGCGACTTCCTTGAGGGCGATAAAACCGATTTGCCCGGCATTGCCATTGAGTGGCGCCGGCACCGGAATCAGCAGCGCCGACAGGCCTTCGATGTCCTTGCGCATGGCATCGGAGAGGCGTACCACCATGTCGAAACGCCGGTCGCCCTCGTACATCGTCCCCGCCTGGCGACCACCCACCGCGACGGCGATGGTGTCCTGCACATCGCCGACGTTGAGTCCGTAACGCGCCGCCTTGTCGCGGTCGATGTTGATGGTCAGCACCGGCAGGCCAGTGGTCTGCTCGACCTTCACTTCGGAAGCACCGTTGACCTTTTGCAGGGCCGTGGCGATCTCCGCCGCGGTGGCATTGAGCACATCCATGTCGTCGCCAAACACCTTGACCGCCACATCACTGCGCACACCGGAGATCAGTTCGTTGAAGCGCAACTGGATCGGTTGCGACAGTTCATAGTTGCTGCCTGGCAGCGTCGCAGCGGCCTGTTGCAGTTCGGCCATCAGGGTCTCGCGTGATTTGCCAGGATCCGGCCATTGCTCCTTCGGCTTGAGCATCACGTAGCTGTCGGAGATGTTCGGCGGCATCGGGTCGGACGCGATTTCGGCGGTGCCGGTACGAGCAAACACCCGCTCGACCTCCGGCACTTTGCCGAGGATCAGGGCTTCCAGGCGTTGCTGCATATCCACCGATTGCGACAGGCTGGCGCCCGGCACGCGCAGGGCTTGCAGGGCAAAGTCGCCCTCGCTGAGGCTCGGCACAAATTCGCTGCCCATGCGGCTGGTCAGCACCCCGCTGAGCGCCACCACGCCCAGCGCCATGCCCACCGCCAGGGTGCGATGGCTCATCACCCAGGCCAGTGCCGGCGCATACACCCGACGCGCGCCACGCATGACCGCGCCCTCCTCTTCCTTGACCTTGCCGGTCACGAACAGCGCGATGGCCGCCGGCACGAACGTCACCGACAACAGCATGGCGCCGAGCAATGCGATCACCACGGTGAAGGCCATCGGATGGAACATTTTTCCCTCAACGCCGGTCAGGGCGAAGATCGGCAAGTACACGACCATGATGATCAACTGGCCGAAAATCAGGGGTCGCCGCGCCTCTTTGGCCGCCGCAAACACTTCATGGAAACGCTCGGAGCGGGTCAGCAGTCGCCCGTGATGCTGTTGCGCATGGGCCAGTCGGCGCAGGGTGTTTTCGACGATCACCACCGCGCCGTCGACGATGATGCCGAAATCGAGCGCACCAAGGCTCATCAGGTTGGCGCTGACCTTATTGCTGAACATGCCGGTGAAAGTGAACAGCATCGACAGCGGAATCACCATCGCGGTAATCAGTGCCGCGCGGATGTTGCCGAGGAACAGGAACAGAATCGCGATCACCAGGATCGCGCCTTCGACCAGGTTCTTCTTCACCGTGGCGATGGCCTTGTCCACCAGATGCGTGCGGTCGTACACCGCCACGGCGACCACGCCTTTGGGCAACGAGCGGTTGATCTGTTCCAGTCTGGCCGCCACCGCCTGGGAAACCGTGCGGCTGTTCTCGCCGATCAGCATGAACACCGTGCCGAGCACCACTTCGCGACCGTTTTCCGTGGCCGCGCCGCTGCGCAGTTCACGACCGACGTCGACACTCGCGACGTTCTTGATCCGGATCGGCGTGCCATCGACGTTGGCCATGACGATATTGGCGATGTCCTCGGTACTCGCCACCTGGCCCGGCGCGCGGATCAGTAACTGCTCGCCGCTGCGCTCGATGTAACCGGCGCCGACGTTGGCGTTGTTGCGCTCCAGCGCCGTCACCAGATCAGTAAGAGTCAGTTTGTAAGCGGCGAGTTTTTTCGGATCGGGGGCAATCTGGTATTCCTTGGCGAAACCGCCAATGGTGTTGATCTCGGCCACACCGGGGACGTTGCGCAATTGCGGCTTGATGATCCAGTCCTGAATCACCCGCAGATCGGTCGGTGTGTAAGCCGTGCCGTCATCCTTGAGCGCACCGTCCCGGGCTTCCACGGTCCACAGGAAAATTTCCCCGAGCCCGGTGGAAATCGGCCCCATCACCGCTTCCGCGCCTTCGGGCAATTGTTCCCTGGCGATCTGCAAGCGCTCGTTGACCAATTGCCGGGCGAAGAACAGGTCGGTGCCGTCCTTGAAGATCACCGTGACCTGGGACAGCCCCGAACGCGACAGCGAACGGGTCTGCTCCAGCGCCGGCAGGCCGGCCATGGCGGTTTCGATCGGGAAAGTGATGCGCTGCTCGGTTTCCAGCGGCGAGAACCCGGCGGCACCGGTGTTGATCTGCACCTGGACGTTGGTGATATCGGGCACAGCGTCGATCGGCAGCTTTTGATAGCTGGCGATACCGAGGCCGGCCATGAGCAAAACGGCGAGCAGCACGATGATGCGCTGCTCGATGGCAAACTGGATCAGGCGTTCGAACATGAGGATTTTCTCGTCGAGGGGCGGATCGGTGGGCGTCTTTTAATGCGCATGTTCGGCCGAGGCCTTGCCCAATTCCGATTTGAGAACGAAGCTGCCGGCCGTGGCGACTTGCACGCCCGCCTCCAGCCCCTGGGTGACTTCCACCTGCCCTGCCGCACGACTGCCCAACTCCACCGCCTGCGCCTTGAAGCCGCCCTCGGTGCGCACGAAAACCGTCGGCTTGTCCTCGACGGTCTGGATCGCGGTTTCCGGCACGGCGACCCTGGCCTGGCGGTTGTCAGTGGCAACCAGCGCGGTGACGAACAACCCCGGGCGCCAGGCGCCTTGCGGATTTTCCAGGGTCACGCGCACGGTGGCGGTACGCGTCTGCTCACCGAGCAGACTGCCAACGTAAGCCACGCTGCCGACAACCTCGGCGTTCAGTTCCGGGGCACTGATCGTCACCGGTTTGCCCACCTGCACCCGGGTCAGGTCCTTGGGCGAAACACCGAAGGTCACCCACACCCTGGACAGATCCGAAAGGGTGAAGGCATTGCTGGTTTCATCGACCACTTCCCCCGGCGTCAGGTGCTTCTCCACCACCACGCCGTCGAACGGCGCGCGCAGTTCATAGCGATTGCCACCGGTGGCGACCACGCTGCCGCTGAGCACGCTGATCTTTTGCCGGGCGTTGCTCACAGCAATTTCCGCTTCTTCCAGAGCCTGGCGGGCCTGGAGGAAATCCTGCTCGGCGGAAATCTTGTCCTGCCACAGTTTTTTCTCGCGTTCATAAGTGGTTCGGGCAAGAGCCAGACGCCGTTGTGCGGCCGCCTGTTCGCTGCGCTGATCGGAAATCTGCTGGCTGGCGATCACCGCCAGCAACTGGCCCTTCTTCACCGACTGCCCGAGATTGACCGGCACCGACTCGACCACACCGGGCACCCGCGGCACCACATGGGCGGTGCGATCCTCGTCGAAACGCACTTCACCGGGGAACGGCAGACCGAGACTGATGCTCTGCGCCCGCGCTTCGGCCAACTGGATACCCGCCACCGCGATCTGTTCGGCGCTCAGGGTCACCTGCCCTTCTTCGGCGTGTTCTTCCTGAGCGGCGCCTTCTTCGGCGTGCTCGGCATGGTCGGCGTGCTCCGCCGCTTCATCGGCGTGGGCGTCGATGGACGAGTCCGCCGTCCACATCGAACCGATGCCAATACCCAACGCCAACGTCGCCACGGCGACAACCATCAATTTTTTATCCATGGGAACTCCTCTGCGCCGAGCCATCGCGCAGTGATTGAAAAAACAGGGTTCAAGGGCGGACGGCGAGGTCGCCGAAAATACGTTCGATGCGCGCTCGCGCGTCGGTCGCCTCGGCAACCGCCTGAATGTATTGGGTGCGCGCGCTGATCAAGGTGCGCTGGGCGTCGAGTACATCGAGGAAGCCGAACTTGCCCATTTCGAAACCACGGATGGCGCTGTCGACCGCACGTTGCGCGGCGGGCAGGATGGTCCGGTTGAACGCTTCGGCTTCGCCGTTGGCGGTCTGCCATTGCGCCAGGGCGGTCTGGGTTTCCGTGCGCAAACGCAGCTCGGTGGCGTTGCGCAGATCCCGCGCCTGATCGGTACGGCGGGCGGCGGCCAGTACATTGCCCTGATTGCGGTTGAACAACGGAATCGGCATCGACAGCCCGACCACATTGACCCGCTCGCGCTCGGTTTCGCTGTACTGGCTGCCGACGCTCACGGTGAGATCGGGAATCCGCTGCGCCTTCTCCAGGCCCAGCGAAGCCTCACGCTGATCGATCTGCAGCTTCGCCAGACGCAGCTCGGCGGTGTCACTCAGCCGCTCAAGCAAACGGTTTGAAGGCGGCACCGCCGGCAAACCTTGCGCGGCGCTTTGCACATTGACCGAGGTCGACAGCGGCGCCCCCATGACCTGTGCCAGTTGCTGATAGGCATTGGCCTGATCGCGCTCGGCCCGGCTCAGCTCCAGACGCACCTCCGATAGCTGCACCTGCGCCCGCGTGCCTTCGACCGGCGACGACTTGCCCGCCTCGATACGCCCCTGCGCCACCCGCACACCCTGTTCGGCCAGGGCCTGCGACTGGCGTGACAACAACAACCGTTGCTGCGCCGTTTGGGCGCTGGAGAACGCCTGAATCACGTCCGCGCGCAAGGCATTGCGCTTGCGCTCCAGTTCGATCGCGGCGGCATCCTGTCCGCGACTGGCGACATCAATCCGCGCTCCGCGCTTGCCACCCAGCTCGATCGGCTGGCTGAGCGTCAGCGTGGTGGTGCGTGAATCGCGCCGGGTGTCTTCCGCCTCCCAGGACACCTCGGGGTTGGGCATCAGACCGGCCTGTTTTCGCTCCCCCTCGGCAATGCCGATTTCCCATTGCGCGGCCGCGAGTTCGGGGTTGCCGGCAAACGCCGTTTGCAGCGCCTGTTCGAGGCTCAGTGTCGCCACCGAGGTTGGCGGGGCGGCGGCAAAAGCAGAACCAGTGCACCACAAAAGCCCCGTGGTGCTCAGCATCCGCAGTATGTTTTTCAGGCGTGATCGTGCCGTCAGTTCTCTTGGACCGGGCAATTGAATACTTCCTTTTTAAATCAAGAAATGTCGATTGCGCCACGGTAGGGTTTTGAACTTATCGACAAGGTGACTGGAACATTACAAATCCGTTATCCACGGTTACAGCAAGTTGTTTTGCTCTAGCATTCGAAGTGCTCGAGCAATTTCCGTAATACATCGAAACAAATACTCGGGATTATCTGCCGAACAGCACTTGCCCCAACCGAGCGGCCGTGAAGTTGAAAATCATACGCATGGCTTTCTGCGACAGGCTGTCGCAGAAAGCCAGTTTAGAGCCTCTCATTTCGAGTATTCGTTTGACTCTGTAGCCACTACAGCCTTTACCGTGCATGTCACCCAAGTGAAGAACCTACATGATCCGGCAACTTTAAAATCGCTTGCCAGTTATTGAATAACCTCCGGAAGACCTTACAAAACCAACAACTTTTCCGCCCCTCTTAATTACGTAACTATTAAATAAAGTGGTGATAAATCATGCGAATCCTTGTCGTTGAGGACGAGCTTAAAACTGCCGAATACTTGCATCAGGGATTGACGGAAAGTGGTTATATCGTTGACCGCGCGGCAACCGGTGCCGATGGCCTGCATCTGGCCCGCCAGCAGGTCTATGACCTGATCATCCTCGACGTGAACCTGCCGGAACTGGACGGCTGGGCCGTGCTGGAACAGTTGCGCCGTACCCACTCGACCCGGGTCATGATGCTCACCGCACGCGGGCGTCTGGCCGACAAGATCCGTGGTCTGGATCTGGGCGCCGACGATTATCTGGTCAAGCCGTTCGAGTTTCCGGAACTGCTGGCGCGGGTGCGCACACTGATGCGCCGCAGCGAAAACATACCGGTGCCGCAGGTGCTCAAGGTCGCCGATCTGGAGCTTGATCCTGGGCGGCACCGGGCGTTTCGCGGCGAGCAACGCATCGACCTGACCACCAAGGAATTCGCTCTGCTGCACCTGCTGATGCGCCAGTCCGGCGAGGTGCTGACCCGCACCCAGATCATCTCGCTGGTATGGGACATGAACTTCGACTGCGACACCAACGTGGTCGAAGTCTCGATCCGGCGTCTGCGGGCCAAGATCGACGACCCGTTCGAGCACAAACTGATCCACACCCTGCGCGGCGTCGGTTATGTGCTGGAGGCACGGGAATGAAGCCGGCCAGCCTGTCCCTGCGCCTGGGTCTGACGGTGAGCATTCTCGGCGCGTTGCTGGTGGTGTTCGTGGCGATCCTCGCTTATTTCGCCCTGACTCATGAGCTGAACGCACTCTCCAGAGACAGCCTTGAGAAGAAGATCGAGCAGGTCGAACACAGCCTGAAGCTGTACGCCGATGCCAGTGAAATCCGCACCAAACCGCACATTCTGCTCGATCAGGTCATGGGCCACGACAACCTCACGCTGACCATTTACGACCAGGACAATTTGCGCACGCCGCTGCTCAAGTCCGGCGCGGGCATGAGTGACCCGCGTCTGGAACTGAAAGCCATACGGGCGACCACCGAACAACTGGCCTACACCAGCAACACCGACACCGAGGGCACGAAATTCCTCACCGCGTCGAGACTGATCCGTCTCAAGGACGGGACCCGCGTGCCGGTGCTGCTGTCGACCGACAATGCCCACGATCAGGCACTGCTCAGCGCCTATCTGCGCTCAACCCTGCTGGCGCTGCCGTTGCTGCTGATCTTCATCGGCCTCAGTGCCTGGGGCGCCGTGCAGCGAGGATTGGCGCCGCTGCGCGAATTCCGCAAAGTTGCAGCGCGGGTCACCACCCAGGACCTCGACCATCGCCTGTCAGCGGTGAACATGCCTCAGGAACTCAGCGAACTGGCGCTGGGCATCAACGTCATGCTGCATCGCCTCGATGCGGGGGTGCAGCAACTGTCGCAGTTCTCCGACGACCTGGCCCATGAACTGCGCACGCCGATCAACAACCTGATGGGCAAGGCGCAGGTGACGCTGTCCCGGGAGCGCACGACCGAGGAATACAAAAACGTACTGGTGTCGTGCATCGAAGAGCTTGAGCGGGTCGCGCGAATCGTCTCGGACATGCTGTTTCTGGCCCAGGCCAGCCACCCGACGGCCCATGCGCCTTTCGAGTCGATTACCCTGGAAGATGAAGTATTGAAAGTGGTCGAGCTGTTCGCCCTGTCGGCACAGGACAAGCAGATCCGTCTGAGTGTGGTCGGCAGCGCGCAGGTGTCCGGGGATCGTCTGATGATCCAGCGGGCGATCTCGAACCTGCTGTCCAATGCCCTGCGCCACTGTCCTCCGGGGAATACGGTGTCGCTGATAATCGAATCCGGAGCCACCCAGGTTTCACTGTTTGTCAGCAATCCCGGCGTCGGTATCGAGGCGCAGCACCTGCCACATCTGTTCGACCGCTTCTACCGGGTCGACAGCAGCCGTACCCGTTCGCAAGGCAGCACCGGGCTGGGGCTGGCCATCGTCCGTTCGATCATGAGCCTGCACAAAGGTGTCGCGCAGGTTGAAAGTCAGCCGGGCGAGATGACCGTGTTCAGACTGGCCTTCCCTAAAACCTGAAAACACGGCGTAGCGAGTGCTTGATCGTTATAGGAAAAGTCACCGCGCAATGGCTCCGATGGAGAGTGAACAAGTCCATCGGTGCGATTGTGCGGCAACCTTCTGCTGAAATATCTGACGCGCCGGGGAAACAAAACCCGGCCTGCGGTTAATCGTTCCGCTCCAGCGAGTGGCGATCGGGCCGCATCCCGGCTGATACCTCTGCTCTTCATCACTCCCCTGAAAAGCGCTTTTCATGCGGTGTTCAGCCTGATCGCGAGCAAGCGCACCCGGCTGTTCGAGATCGTCAATTCACGGTTTGCCAGTACGTATTTCGACATAGGCAAAAGCCGCGTGCGGAAACCTCCGGACACTTTTGACCCCGACGACGCAGCGCTTTTAGATTCGGCTCGTGCTGAAAACGGCGCACACCAACAACCATCTAGAAGGAACGCACCAATGGGATACATGGGTAGCTGGAACGGTAACCACCTCGATGACCTCGACGAACAGGAAATCCCCTCGTCCGAGCAGATCGAAGCGCTGCAACTGAGTGAGGAAGAGCTGGCGGAACTGACCGTCGAGTGACAAGCACAACGGGGGCCTCGCGCCCCCGTTGGCTTTACAGGAAGGGACTCATGGACAAGACAAGGATCGCCGAGCGCGAGCTGACGGCACATCAGGCCGAGCAACGGATTCGCGCCGAGCTTTCGCGCCTCGGTCTGACGGCGACGACCCGCACACTCGGCAGCAAGGTACTAGCCGTGCAAGCCAGCCTTCACGGCAGCGACAATCGACTGGCCCGAGGTTCCGGCAAAGGCTATGCAGGTCAGGCACGTTTGGGCGCACTTTACGAAGCACTCGAACACTATTGGGCAGACTCGTTGTGTACGCGCGATATCCACTACGAGGCGGCACACTATTTCACCGACACGCCGATGTTTGCCGACGACTCGCTGCTGCAACGGATGACCGTCCTGCCCGACGCGCGCATCGCTTGTCGAACCTACGTCTGCCCGCTGTGGCACGACATCTTTTCCTATCCGGTGGCATTGATCGCGCCGAACTGTTCCCCCCCGCGCCTGCCACACGACACCGTGGACTATCGCGCCGTGCAGCGTTACGCGAGCAACAGCGGCACCGCCATTGGCGCCAGTTACCAAGAAGCGCTGCTGCATGGGGCCAACGAGTGCATCGAGCGCGATGCCGTGTCGCTGTTTCTGCTCAGGCATTTTTACTACGAACACCGCCCGCCCCTGCGACGGGTCGCGCGCCCGCATGAGGATGACAGCCTGGGGCGATTGTGGGCCGACGCCGAGAAGGAAATCGGCAGCGAAATCGTGCTGGTGGATATCAGCAGCGAATTCCTGGCACGCACCTTTCTGGCGTTCTCGGCAGCCTCTGGCGCTCATCCAAGGGTGTTCGGCAGCGGTTGCTCCCTCGATGCGCGCCATGCAGCGTGGCGTGCGCTCAGCGAACTGGTGCAATTGCGGCTCGCTGCCGCAGAGCCGGAATATCGGCAAACCCTGGACAATGCCCTGCGCCACCTGCAGCCATTCCCGCGCCTGCTGCGCTGTGCCCGGTTCGATCCGCGAGTCTTGCTGGATCGGTGCCCGCAACATGAGGTGAGACTGCCCGATAGCAGCGAAGACTTGCCGGTGGAGGAGCAGGTCTATCGTCTGCTGCAAGACGTGCAGAGTCACGGTCGTACAGTGGGGGCGACGATCCTGGAACGAACCCGACTCGGTACAACCCTGCTGAACGTGGTGATCCCCGGACTGGAACGCTTCTTCGTGGTTTCTGGCGGTAACGTGGTCATCCCGCAGACCCGTGGTCGCCGTTTGCAGAGGAGCGTCGCATGAGCCAGCCGTTCATGGAAATCGACCACCTCCGGGAACTGACGCTGGCCCGTGACCTGTCTCCCCACATCCTTACGGCCGGGACTTTCGGCTACTTTGTCGAGCCACCGGGCAATGGTCTTCATCACCTGTTTTTTCTGTGCATGGATGGGCGCACCTGGGTTGGCCGCAAAGTCCTGCAACTGGATCGACACCAGCGCTGGCAAGCGAGCAGCGTGCTCAAACCCACAATGCTGCTGGGGCCGCATGTTCAATCGCAGTGGAGTAACGAAGGCCTGTCGATCTGCTTTCGCCCTGTTTCGCCCGAGGCAAAAGCAGCGTTCTTCGCAAGCGCGCTGGCAGGGCCTGACAGTGAAATCCAGTTTCCCTTTCCGTTGCTGGACGCCGATGGCCAGGAAGCCGTTTGCCCGCCCCGGTTCTGGCACTGCCATGACGGCCTCGCGGTGCAACTGGATGCGCAAGAACAGCACTTGCGCGAGCATTGCGCCGGGTTGTTGCAGACAACTGTCGCAGCCGGCGCATTGATTTATGACCCGGCCTGCTCGACGGGCAGGTTCATCGCTCATCTGGCCCACTCACTGCCCGACTGCCGCTTTCTGGGCACGGACCGATCGGCTTCGATGATCGAACATGCCAAGCACTGGCATGCAGCAACCCCAGTCGAGTTTCGTCTGCTCGATGCCGGCGATGCCTACGCCAGTGGTGTTCGTTGCGATGTGCTGATACTGCGTTTTCTGAATGCCGAGGTACTGACACGGCAGCAGGCCCACACAATCTTTGAATCACTGATCCGTTGTGTCGAACCAGGCGGGACGGTACTTGTGTTTGGTCACTCCCCGGTGTTGCTTGCCGTCAACTGGCTGGCGGCCCGGCTCGGCCTGCGACTGGAATCCAGCGTCGCGGCGCGACCGGGGCAGACTGAGTTGTTTCAGTTTTATCGGCTGAGGATGGCAAGGTAATGCGGCGCTTGTCGTTCAGCAGAAGTTTATTCAAGGACTGGCTCGCGAAGGGGCCGGCCAAGACAGGCACAAAAAAACGGCACCTCACGGTGCCGTTCATCATCCCCAATCAACGCTTACTTGCGCGCCGCCTCCCACGACTTGAGCAGTTCGTTGTAGCTCACGGTCTCGCCTTTCGGCTTCTCGTTGGCCAGTTTCGGTTTTGGCGCGCCCGGTTGGTCGAACCAGTATTGCGCATCGCGTTCTGGGTTCATTTTCGGTGCGCAAACGGCCTGGGCCTTGGAGCGCTCGAGACGGGTCATGATCGCGTCCTGATCCTTGGCCAGGCCATCGAGGGCCTGCTGCGGAGTCTTCTCGCCGCTGGCCGCCTCGGCGATGTGGCTCCACCACAGCTGCGCCAGACGTGGATAGTCCGGCACGTTGGTGCCGGTCGGCGTCCACTGCACGCGGGCCGGGCTGCGGTAGAACTCGACCAGCCCGCCGAGTTTCGGCGCCAGGTCGGTCATGGCTTGCGAGTTGATGTCCGACTCGCGAATCGGCGTCAGGCCGACGATGGTTTTCTTCAGCGACACGGTTTTCGAGGTCACGAACTGCGCATACAGCCAGGCCGCAAGTTTCTGTTTCTCAGGCGTCGACTTCATGAACGTCCACGAACCCACGTCCTGATAACCGAGCTTCATCCCCTCTTCCCAGTACGGGCCACGCGGCGACGGCGCCATCCGCCATTTCGGCGTGCCGTCGGCATTGACCACCGGCAGCCCCGGTTTGGTCATGTCGGCGGTGAACGCGGTGTACCAGAATATCTGCTGGGCGATGTTGCCCTGGGACGGCACCGGACCGGATTCGGAGAAGGTCATGCCCGCCGCTTCCGGTGGCGCGTAGGCCTTGAGCCAGTCGACGTATTTCTGTGTGGCGAAGACTGCCGCCGGGCCGTTGGTGTCACCACCACGGGTCACGCTGGAACCGACCGGATGGCAGTCCTCGACGCGAATGCCCCACTCGTCCACCGGCAAGCCGTTGGGCAAGCCTTTGTCACCGCCGCCGGCCATGGAGAACCAGGCATCGGTGAAGCGCCAGCCCAGGGATGGGTCTTTCTTGCCGTAGTCCATGTGCCCGTAGACACGCTTGCCGTCGATTTCCTTGACGTCTTCGCTGAAGAACTTGGCGATGTCTTCATAGGCCGACCAGTTCACCGGGACGCCCAGATCATAGCCGTACTTTTCCTTGAACTTGGCTTTCAGGTCGGCGCGCTCGAACCAGTCGGCGCGGAACCAGTACAGGTTGGCGAACTGCTGGTCGGGCAACTGGTAGATCTTGCCGTCCGGCGCGGTGGTGAACGAGATGCCGATGAAGTCCTTGATGTCCAGGGTCGGCGAGGTGAAGTTCTTGCCTTCGTTGGCCATCAGGTCGGTGATCGACTCGGTCTTGCCATAGCGAAAGTGCGTACCGATCAAGTCGGAGTCATTGACCCAGCCGTCATAGATGTTCTTGTCCGACTGCATCACCGTCTGCATCTTTTCCACCACGTCGCCTTCCTGCAACAGGTCGTGGGTGAGCTTGATTCCGGTGATTTCAGTGAAGGCCTTGGCCAGCACTTTCGACTCGTATTCGTGGGTGGTCAGGGTCTCGGAAACGACCTTGATTTCCATGCCGCGAAACGGTTCGGCGGCCTTGATGAACCACTTCAATTCTTCGAGCTGCTGATCGGCCGTCAGGGTCGACGGTTTGAATTCACTGCCGATCCATTTTTTTGCGGCGTCTTCGTAGGCATCAGCCCAGGCGGACGCGCTCAAACCGCTGAGTGCCAGCATGGCTGCCAATGAAATGCTATGTCGCAGCTTATTTTTCTTATCGAACATAGAGACCTCCTGTTAGGTTTTCGGAGCAAGATTGCCGAGCGATTCGACTAGCCCCAACGCATCACAGCCAACAGCCACACCAGGGACAACGCGAACGCAACCCAGATGCTCCAGTCGGTGACGCCGATTACCAGCAAATGCAGGTAGGCGCTGCCGAGAAGACCGATAAACAAGCGATCGCCACGGGTGGTGGCAATCGGAAGAAAACCTCGCCGCAACACGCTCGGCGAACGCAGTTCCCAGGTGGTCATGCCCACCAGGATCAAACCGATGACACCAAAAAACGCGGCCGTGGGGACGGTCCAGCTCATCCATTCCATCATCAGTTCCTCATACCCGGCCCAGGGCAAAGCCCTTGGCCACATGGTTGCGAACAAACCAGATCACCAGCATGCCCGGCAGGATGGTCAACACCCCCGCCGCCGCCAGCACGCCCCAGTCGATGCCGGACGCCGACACCGTGCGGGTCATCACCGCCGCGATCGGCTTGGCATTGACCGAGGTCAGCGTGCGCGCCAGCAACAGTTCGACCCAGGAAAACATGAAGCAGAAGAACGCCGTCACACCGATGCCGGAGCCGATCAGCGGGATGAAAATCTTCACGAAGAACTTGGGAAAACTGTAGCCGTCGATGTAGGCGGTTTCGTCGATTTCCTTGGGTACGCCGGACATGAACCCTTCAAGAATCCACACCGCCAGCGGCACGTTGAACAGGCAGTGCGCCAACGCCACTGCGATGTGCGTGTCGAACAGGCCGATCGACGAATACAACTGGAAGAACGGCAGCAGGAACACCGCCGGTGGTGCCATGCGGTTGGTCAGCAGCCAGAAGAACAGGTGCTTGTCACCGAGAAAGCGATAGCGCGAAAAGGCGTAGGCCGCCGGCAACGCCACGCTCAGGGAAATCACCGTGTTCAGGCTGACGTAGTACAGCGAGTTGAGATAACCGGTGTACCAGCTCGGATCGGTGAAGATCACCTTGTAGTTTTTCAAGGTGAAGTCCTGGGGAAACAGCGTCAGCCCGCCGAGGATTTCGGTGTTGCTCTTGAAGGACATGTTCAGCAGCCAGTAGATCGGCACCAGCAGGAACAGGATGTAGACCAGCAGCAGAATCAGCTTTTTCTTGTTCATGGCCGGGCCTCAGCGATTGGCATCGTTGTGGGTCATGGCGGTATAGAACAGCCACGACACCAGCAGGATGATCAGGAAGTACACCAGCGAGAATGCCGCCGCCGGCCCCAGGTCGAATTGGCCTACGGCCATCTGGGTCAGGGTCTGACTCAGGAAGGTCGTGGAGTTGCCCGGCCCGCCGCCGGTGAGCACGAACGGCTCGGTGTAGATCATGAAGCTGTCCATGAAGCGCAGCATCACCGCGATCAGCAACACGCTCTTGAGCTTGGGCAATTGAATGTGGCGGAACACCGCCCAGTTCGAGGCCCGGTCGATCCGCGCCGCCTGGTAATACACATCGGGAATCGCCCGCAGCCCGGAGAAACACAGCAGCGCCACCAGCGAGGTCCAGTGCCACACGTCCATCACCAGCACCGTGACCCAGGCGTCCATGGTGTTGGCCGCGTAGTTGTAGCTGATGCCCAGGGCATTGAGGCTCGAACCGAGCAGCCCGATGTCGGCGCGGCCGAAGATCTGCCAGATGGTGCCGACCACGTTCCACGGAATCAGCAGCGGAATCGCCAGGACGATCAGCACCACCGACGACCAGCGGCCCTTGGTCGGCATGGTCAGGGCAATGGCGATGCCCAGCGGGATTTCGATCAGCAGCACACACGCCGAATAGATGAACTGGCGCAGCAACGAGTCGTGCAGACGCGGATCGAGCAGCACCTGCTTGTACCAGTCGGCACCGACGAAGTAGCGGCTGGACTGGTCGAAGATGTCCTGCACCGAATAGTTGACCACGGTCATCATCGGGATCACCGCACTGAACGCCACCAGCAGGAACACCGGCAACACCAGCCACCAGGCCTTGTTGTTCTGCACCTTGTTCATGGCCGCTCCTCAGGGTCGGTGGTGGTATCGAGCAGGAACTCATCGGCATAGACCATCAGCCACTGCGCCGGAAAACTGATGTACGCCGTGCCCTGGGGCACCGGTTTGTCTTCGGCCAGACGCACTTTCAGCACCGCGCCGTCGAGATCCAGGGTCATGATCTTGTAGGTGCCGAGGTCTTCGACATGGACAACCCGCGCGCGCAGGGCGTCATCGAGGGGTTCATCCCACACATGGATGAACTCGGGGCGGATGCCGACCTTCAGATTTTTCCACTGGCCGTGTTCGATATGGCGCTGCAAGGCGTCGGACAACGGCAAATGGGTCGAGGCGAAACCCACCCCGCCCGGTTGCGGCACCACGTCGATCAGGTTCATGCCGGGACTGCCGATGAAGTAGCCGACGAAGGTGTGGCTCGGCCGCTCGAACAACTCCCGTGGCGTGCCGAACTGAACGATCTGGCCGCCGTACATCACCGCGATCTTGTCGGCGAAGGTCGAGGCTTCCAGTTGATCGTGGGTGACGTAGACCATGGTGATGTTGAACTGCTCGTGGATCTGCTTGAGCTTGCGCCGCAGCTTCCACTTCAGGTGCGGGTCGATCACCGTCAGCGGTTCGTCGAAGAGGATCGCCGAGACGTCGTCGCGCACCAGGCCACGGCCCATGGAGACTTTCTGTTTTTCGTCGGCGGTGAGGTTGCGCGCCTTCTTGCTCAGCAGATTCTGCAGGTCGAGGACTTCGGCGATTTCCTGCACCTTGCTGTGGACCTTCGCCTCGGCCATGCCCTGATTGCGCAGGGGGAAGGCCAGGTTGTCGAACACGGTCATGGTGTCGTAGACCACCGGAAACTGGAAAACCTGGGCAATGTTGCGCTGCTCCGGCGACAGATCGTTGACCGCTTTGCCGTCGAACAGCACATGGCCCTGGGACGGGCTGAGCAGGCCGGAAATGATGTTGAGCAAGGTCGACTTGCCACAACCCGACGGCCCGAGCAGCGCGAAAGCGCCGCCCTGCTCCCAGATGTGGTCCATTTCGCGGATCGCATAATCCTCAGGCCCGCTCGGGGTACTGGTATAGCTGTGGGCGAGGTGCTGCAAACGGATTTCGGCCATCAGGCAACCCTCGCGATACGCCGGCCCGGTGCCTGCACCAGACGGCCCTGCGCATCGAACACAAACAGTTTATGGGTCGGGATGTAAATGCGGATCGGCGCATCGACGTCGTATTCGTGAACACCGGGCAAATGCAGCACCAGCAGGAAATGCTCGTTGCGCACATGCAGGAAGGTTTCCGAACCGCTGATCTCCGCCACTTCGACGGTCACCGCCAGTTCCAGGTCGTCGTCGTTGCTCGGCACCAGCGAGATGTGGCTCGGACGCACGCCGAAGCGGAACTCGCCCTCGCCCACCGGACGCAGGTCGACGTTCAGCGGAAAGTGTACGAAGTTGGCGAAACTCACTTCGTTGCCGGCAATCCGCCCGGGCATCAGGTTGATTGGCGGCTCGGAGAACAGCTCCGCCGCCAGCACCGTTTGCGGCTGGTTGTAGACCTCGGTCGAAACACCGCTCTGGATCACCCGGCCTTCGTGGAGGATGGTCGTGGTGCCGCCCAGCGCCAGGGCTTCGTTGGGTTCGGTGGTGGCGTAGATGGCGATGGTGTGGCGCGCCTTGAACAGCTCGCGCATTTCCTGGCGCAGCTCTTCACGCAGCTTGTAGTCGAGGTTGACCAGCGGCTCGTCGAACAAAATCAGCTCGGCGTCCTTGACCAGCGCCCGGGCCATGGCGGTGCGCTGCTGCTGGCCGCCGGACAGTTCCAGCGGGTAGCGCTTCAAGAACTTCTCGATGCGCAGCATCTTCGCGGTTTCCAGCACCTTGCTCTGGATCTGCTCGTTGGAGATCCCGGCCTGACGCAGTGGCGAGGCGATGTTCTCGAACACCGTCATGGTCGGGTAATTGATGAACTGCTGATAGACCATCGACACGTTGCGCAAACGCACCGGGTGTTGGGTGACGTCGACGCCGTTCATCAGGACGCGGCCGCTGTCGGGCTTGTCCAGACCGGCCATCAGGCGCATCAGACTGGTTTTGCCGGACAGCGTGCGCCCGAGCAAAACGTTGAAAGATCCGGGTTCGAATTTCAGGCACGCATCGTCGATCCAGGTCTGGCCCTCGACGGTACGGCTGACGTGCTCCAGGGTGAGTGACATGGCTCGGCCTTTTTATTATTGGAGTCAAGCAACGTGTTCAGCAGAGCGACATTCGTGCCAGAAATCCCAAGCCGTTGATTTGTCGTGAAAAGCGCTGAAAACGCAGTGAATGCACCTTCATTGCTGAACACAATTGAACAGGTCAACGATTGACAATGAACAATAGTGAACAACACTCTAGCGATGCTTTTTTGCACGGATCCGCTGGCCCGCTCCCGCCAGTGATCGCATAACAACAATAAAAATGCTGTTTCAGAGGCTGACTGCCATGGCCGATCCTGTCCCGCCGCTTTCCCATGACGCCATCGTCCAGGACTCCTGGTCCCGTTGCCGCGCCTTCGGCCTCAATCACCAAAGCACGCCGTCATTCGACCAACTGCCCGCCGCCGGCATCGCGCGGTTGCTCGACAGCCACCACTCACTGGTGCAGACCACCCATCAGGAAGTGCTGCCGTACTACGAAAACATCCTGAGCAACTCCAATTGCCTGATCATGCTGGCCGACAATCAGGGCCAAGTGCTGACGTCATGGGGCACCCAGCGCTTTATCGAGCCGAACCTGGCGCGGGGCTTCAAGACCGGGGCGAGCTGGATGGAGCGCTCCAGCGGCACCAACGCGATCGGCACCGCACTGGCCTGCGAGCAGGCGGTGCATATCGAGCACGATGAACACTTCCTCAAGGCCAACCGCTTCATGACCGGTTCCGCCGCGCCGATTTTCGATGCCGAGCGCAAGGTCATTGCCGTGCTCGACGTGTCCAGCGACAGCTACCTGCCACCGTCCCACACCCTCGGCATGGTCAAGATGATGAGCCAGACCGTGGAGAACCGGCTGATCCTCAACCTGTTCCACGGTCAGCACTTTCAACTGACGTTCAACACCGGATTGAACAACCTCGACAGCCAGTGGGCCGGGCTGCTGATCTTCGATGAAAGCGGCCAGGTGCTGTCCGCCAACCGCCGCGCGGACAACCTGCTCGGTGTGCGCCTTTCGCGGGTCAGTATCGAGAGTCTGTTCAAAGTGTCGTTGCTGGAGTTGATCAACCAGCCCGACGGCCTGCCGTTCGCCTTGCAGACTTGCGGGCGCAACCGCTTTCAATGCCTGTTGAAACGGCCGAAACAGGCACCGGTCCAGGCACGCGTGTTCACGGAGCCAAAAGCTCCGGAGCCCACAGCCCCGGCCTCGACGGCGATCAGCCTCAATACCCTGCACTTTGGCGACAGCCGCGTGGAAAAAGCCGTGCGCCAGGCCGAACGTTTGCTGGAGAAAGACATTCCATTGCTGATCCACGGCGAAACCGGGGTCGGCAAGGAAGTCTTCGTCAAAGCCCTGCATCAGGCCAGCTCCCGCAGCAAACAGGCGTTTATCGCGGTGAACTGTGCGGCGATCCCCGCCGAACTGGTGGAGTCCGAGCTGTTCGGCTATGAGAAAGGCGCGTTCACCGGCGCCAACCAGAAAGGCAGCATCGGACTGATCCGCAAGGCGGACAAAGGCACGCTGTTCCTCGACGAAATCGGCGACATGCCGCTGCCAACCCAGGCCCGCCTGCTGCGGGTATTGCAGGAGCGCTGCGTGCAACCGGTGGGCAGCAGCGAGTTGTTCCCGGTGGATCTGCGGATCATCTCGGCGACCAATCGCTCGCTGCGCGAACAGGTACAACTGGGGCGGTTTCGTGAGGATCTGTATTACCGCATCGGCGGGCTCACCCTGGAATTGCCGCCGCTGCGCGAGCGCAGTGACAAGGAAGCGTTGTTCAAACGGCTGTGGGAACAGCATCGCGAACCTGCGCAATGGGCGGGGCTGAGTCGGGAGGTGCTGGAGTTGTTCGGCCGTCATCCGTGGCCGGGGAATCTGCGTCAGGTCAGCAGCGTGATGCAAGTGGCGCTGGCGATGGCCGAAGAGCAGCCGGTGCGGCCTGAGCATCTGCCGGATGACTTTTTTGTCGACCTGGAGATGGAACCGGTGGAGACGGCAGAACCACTGGGGATTGATCTGAATGATGCCGAGGCGTTGAGCCGGGAGTTGCAGGCGGCCGGGGGGAATATTTCCCATCTGGCACGGCGGTTGGGGGTCAGTCGCAATACCCTTTACAAGCGGTTGCGGCAGTTTGGGATCGAGTGAACCGCCTTCCCCTCATCGGAACGCCGCCCGCCCAGCCCCTCCCGAGGGAGAGGGTTAAGGACTTTTGACTTTGAAAAAAACAAAACCCGCACAAAGGCGGGTTTTGTTTTTTGGCCAGACAAGCAATCAGTCAGCCAGACGCCAGGTCGTCCCGCCCTTGCCGTCTTCCAGCACCACGCCCATGGCGGTGAGCTGGTCGCGGATACGGTCGGATTCGGCCCAGTCCTTGCCGGCACGTGCCGCCAGGCGCGCGGCAATCAGCGCGTCCACTTCGGCGGCATCGACGCGCCCTTCGGCGCCCGCTTGCAGGAAGTCGTCGGCTTCGAGTTGCAACACACCCAGCACGCTTGCCAGCTCTTTCAGACGCGCCGCCAGACCGGCCGCCGCATCGAGATCGCTCTCGCGCAGACGGTTGATCTCACGCACCATCTCGAACAGCACCGCACAGGCTTCCGGCGTACCGAAGTCGTCGTTCATGACGGTGGTGAAACGCTCGACGAACGCCTCGCCACCGGCCGGCGCCACACTCGGCAGGCCTTTCAACGCGTGGTAGAAACGCTCCAGAGCGCCCTTGGCGTCCTTGAGGTTGTCTTCCGAGTAGTTGATCGCGCTGCGGTAGTGGCTCGACACCAGCAGGTAACGCACGACTTCCGGGTGGTACTTGTCGAGCACGTCGCGAATGGTGAAGAAGTTGTTCAAGGACTTGGACATCTTCTCGCCATTGATACGGATCATGCCGCAATGCATCCACGCATTGGCGTAGGTCTTGCCGGTGGCCGCTTCGCTCTGGGCGATTTCGTTCTCGTGGTGCGGGAACTCCAGGTCACTGCCGCCGCCATGAATGTCGAACGTCTCGCCGAGGCAGCAGGTGGACATCACCGAGCACTCGATGTGCCAGCCCGGACGCCCGGCGCCCCACGGCGATTCCCAGCTCGGCTCGCCCGGCTTGGCGGCTTTCCACAGGACGAAGTCCAGCGGATCCTGCTTCGACTCGTCGACTTCGATCCGCGCACCGATGCGCAGGTCTTCGATCTTCTTGCGCGACAGCTTGCC
Source organism: Pseudomonas sp. B2M1-30 (assembly GCF_025447575.1). Classification (NCBI taxonomy): domain Bacteria; kingdom Pseudomonadati; phylum Pseudomonadota; class Gammaproteobacteria; order Pseudomonadales; family Pseudomonadaceae; genus Pseudomonas; species Pseudomonas sp. B2M1-30. The sequence goes on from NZ_JAOEJT010000013.1 coordinate 126,846, forward strand.
GTAGCCCATGAACTTCGCGACGCGGTAGTACACGTCGCCATTGCCCGGTGCGTAGGCGTAGCCCTTGTCGATCAGGGTCTGGATCATTGCGTGCATGCCCGGAATGTGATCCGTGGCGCGCGGTTCCATGTCCGGCTTCTGGATGTTCAGGCGCGCTTCGTCTTCGTGCATCGCGGCGATCATGCGCTCGGTCAACGCTTCGAACGACTCACCGTTCTCGTTGGCCCGGTTGATGATCTTGTCGTCGATGTCGGTGATGTTGCGCACATAGGTCAGGTCATAACCGCTGAACCGCAACCAGCGGGTCACCAGGTCGAACGCGACCATGCTGCGGCCGTGGCCGAGGTGGCAGAAGTCGTACACGGTCATGCCGCACACGTACATGCGCACCTTGTTGCCATCCAGCGGCTTGAAGACTTCTTTGCTCTTGGTGAGCGTGTTGTAGATCGTAAGCACGTTGTTTCCTTGAGACTTGATCACTGGCCCCACGAATCACGCAGGGTCACGGTACGGTTGAATACCGGCGCGCCCGGTTTCGAGTCCTTGATATCCGCGACGAAGTAACCTTCGCGCTCGAACTGGAAACGGTCTTCCGGCTGTGCGTCGCCCAGCGAGGGTTCGGCACGACAACCGGTCAGCACTTGCAGTGAGTCAGGGTTGATGTTGTCCAGGAAACTGGCGCTGTCTTCGGCCTTCTCCGGGTTCGGAGAACGGAACAGGCGATCGTACAGGCGCACTTCGCACTCGACGCTGGCAGCCGCCGGCACCCAGTGGATCACGCCTTTGACCTTGCGGCCTTCCGGGTTCTTGCCCAGGGTGTCCGGGTCATAGGAGCAACGCAGCTCGACGATATTGCCGTCGGCGTCCTTGATCGCTTCGTCGGCACGGATCACGTAGCTGCCACGCAGACGCACTTCACCGGCCGGTTCCAGGCGCTTGTAGCCTTTTGGCGGCTCTTCCATGAAGTCGTCGCGGTCGATGTAGATTTCCCGGGCGAACGGCAGTTTGCGCACGCCGAGTTCTTCTTTCTGCGGATGACGTGGCAGTTCGAGGTTGTCGACCTTGTCTTCCGGGTAGTTGGTGATCACGACTTTCAACGGACGCAGCACGCACATGGCGCGCGGGGCGTTCGCGTCGAGGTCTTGGCGGATGCTGAATTCGAGCATGCCGTAGTCGACCACGCCATCGGAGCGGTTGGTGCCAACCATCTCGCAGAAGTTGCGGATCGACACAGGCGTGTAGCCACGGCGACGGAAGCCCGACAGCGTGGACATGCGCGGGTCGTCCCAGCCATTGACGTGTTTCTCGTCAACCAGTTGCTTGAGCTTGCGCTTGCTGGTGATGGTGTAGTTCAGGTTCAGGCGGCTGAACTCGTACTGGCGCGGGTTGGCCGGCACCGGCAGGTGCTCGAGGAACCACTCGTACAGCGGACGATGGCTTTCGAACTCCAGGGTGCAGATCGAATGGGTGATGCCTTCGATGGCGTCCGACTGACCGTGGGTGAAGTCGTAGTTCGGGTAGATGCACCATTTGTCGCCCGTCTGGTGGTGATGGGCGTGGCGGATGCGGTACATGATCGGGTCGCGCAGGTTCATGTTCGGCGAGGCCATGTCGATCTTCGCGCGCAGCACACGGGCGCCGTCCGGGAACTCACCGGCGCGCATGCGGGCGAACCAGTCCAGGTTCTCTTCCACCGAACGGTCGCGGAACGGGCTGTTCTTGCCCGGCTCGGTCAGGCTGCCACGGTATTCCTTGGCCTGCTCGGGGGTCAGGTCGTCGACGTAGGCCTTGCCGGCCTTGATCAGCTCCACCGCCCAGTCGTGCAACTGGTCGAAGTATTGCGAGGCGTAGCGCACTTCGCCGGACCATTCGAAACCCAGCCACTTGACGTCGCTTTCGATCGCGTCGATGTATTCCTGGTCTTCCTTGGCCGGGTTGGTGTCGTCGAAACGCAGGTGAGTGACGCCGCCGAACTCCTGGGCCAGGCCGAAGTTCACACAGATCGACTTGGCGTGGCCGATGTGCAGGTAGCCGTTGGGCTCAGGCGGGAAACGGGTGACGATCTGCGTGTGCTTACCCGAGTCCAGATCCGCCTGGATGATCGGGCGCAGGAAATTGACCGGCGTAACAGGGCCGGTCTTGGAATTCGAGGTAGGGTCGACAGTGGGCTTGCTCATAGGATCCTTGAACGTACAGTGCGCGGCCGGGACACGGGCCTGACAAAACAAAGCCGCTATCATAGCCGATGCTGTCAAGCCGCTGACAGAGCAGGCCCAAAATCAGGTGCGTTTAATGCACCTGTTTTGAAAAACAGCCTCGAATTTCGCGTCTGTCACGCTAAACTGCGCACCTTGGCCGAAACAGGCTGAACCGGTTGCGGGGCCGAATGTCCCAAAACCACGAATTCCTTATAAATGCTTCACTTATAAAGAGCACGATCATGACCCAAGTCAAACTGACCACCAACTACGGTGACATCGTCATCGAACTGAACGCTGAAAAAGCCCCGGTCACCGCGGCCAACTTCATCGAGTACGTTAAGAAAGGTCATTACGAGAACGTGGTGTTCCACCGTGTGATCAAGGGCTTCATGATCCAGGGCGGCGGTTTCGAGCCTGGCATGCAGGAAAAGAAAGACAAGAGCCCGAGCATCCAGAACGAAGCCGACAACGGCCTGAAGAACGACAAGTACACCATCGCCATGGCCCGTACCATGGATCCGCATTCGGCATCGGCGCAGTTCTTCATCAACGCCTCCGACAACAGCTTCCTCAACCACACCGCCAAGACCGCCCAGGGCTGGGGTTACGCCGTATTCGGCAAAGTGGTTGAAGGCACCGACGTTGTCGACAAGATCGAAGGCGTTTCCACCACTTCCAAGGCAGGCCACCAGGACGTTCCAAAAGACGACGTGATCATCGAGAAAGCCGAGATCATTGAGTGATACTGCTGATTTCAGACTTGCATCTGGAAGAGGAGCGCCCGGACATCACCCGGGCGTTTCTGGATTTGCTCGCCGGACGCGCCCGCTCGGCGAGTGCGCTGTACATCCTGGGCGACTTTTTCGAGGCGTGGATCGGCGACGATGCCATGACCCCTTTCCAGCGTTCCATCTGCCAGGCCCTGCGCGAACTGAGCGACAGCGGCACGGCGATTTTTCTGATGCACGGCAATCGCGACTTCATGCTGGGCCAGGCCTTCTGCAAACAGGCCGGTTGCACCCTGCTGAAGGATCCGAGTGTCGTGCAGTTTTACGACGAGCCCGTCCTGCTGATGCACGGCGACAGCCTCTGCACCCGCGACGAAGCCTATATGAAGCTGCGCCGCTACCTGCGCAACCCGATCACCCTATTCATCCTGCGCCACCTGCCCTTGCGCACCCGGCACAAACTGGCGCGCAAACTGCGCAGCGAGAGCCGCGCGCAGACGCGGATGAAGGCCAATGACATCGTTGATGTCACGCCGGAGGTAATTCCGCAGATCATGCAGGAATATGGGGTGAAAACCCTGATTCACGGGCATACCCATCGCCCGGCCATCCACAAGTTGCAGCTTGGCGAGCAAGCGGCCAAGCGGATTGTGCTGGGGGATTGGGATCGTCAGGGATGGGCGCTGCAGGTGGATGAGAACGGGTTTGCGTTGGCGCCGTTTGATTTTGCGCCGCCGTTGGGATTGCCGCACGGCTGAAGCCCCACTCACCCCAGCCCTCTCGCCCAAGGGGGCGAGTGAGAAAGGGAGCAGAGCCTTGTGCTTTTCAAACCTGAGTTCGACTGAGGACTTTCAGGTCGGCGTACGTCGAAAGAACACCTGGGTCAGCCCCCTCTCCCTCCGGGAGAGCGGGCTTTGGCGCTCTGCCACCTTAATGCCCGGACGCCGCCGGCCCCGCCTTCGCCGCAAACGGCGGTTTCGCCAGCCACACAATCAGAATCAAGCCCATGAACCCCCAGCCCAGCAACGTGAAGTAATCCACGGTGGAGAGCATGTACGCCTGACTGGTCAGCACATGATCGAGTTGCGCATACGCGGGGTTACCCGCCCCGCCCAACTGGTTCAGCGCCTCGCGGGTCGCCGGTTCATAGGTGCTGATGCTTTCGCTCATGTAGGCGTGGTGCTGATCGGCCCGACGGATCCAGATCCAGGTGGTCAGCGACGCTGCAAAGCTGCCGCCCAGGGTCCGCAGAAAGGTTGCCAGGCCCGCGCCGTCGGCGATCTGGTGCGGTGGCAGATCCGACATCAGGATGCTCAGGGTCGGCATGAAGAACAGCGCCACGCCGATGCCCATGAACAGTTGCACCAGCGCGATATGCTGGAAGTCCACCTCGTTGGTGAATTCCCCGCGCATGAAACAGCTCAGGCCAATCGCCAGGAATGCAATTCCGGCCAGCAGGCGCAGGTCGAACTTGTGCGCGTACTTGCCGACAAACGGCGACAGCAGCACCGGCAGAATCCCGATCGGCGCCACCGCCAGCCCGGCCCAGGTCGCGGTGTAGCCCATCTGGGTCTGCAACCACTGCGGCAGGATCAGGTTGATGCCGAAGAATCCGGCATACCCCAGCACCAGCACCAGAGTGCCGATGCGGAAGTTGCGGTAAGCGAACAGCCGCAGATTGACCACCGGATGCCGGTCGGTCATCTCCCAGATCACGAACACCGCCAGGGCAATCGCCGAAATCGCCGCACCGATGAGGATGAAGTTCGATTCGAACCAGTCCAGGTCATTGCCCTTGTCGAGGATCACCTGCAACGCGCCGACCCCGATGATCAGCGTGATCAGGCCCACGTAGTCCATCGGTTGACGACTGGTGACCACCGGGCGCTTCGCCAACTGCGAACGCACGACCATCACCGCGAAGATCCCGATCGGCACGTTGATGAAGAAAATCCACGGCCAACTGTAACTGTCGGTGATCCAGCCGCCGAGAATCGGCCCGGCAATCGGCGCCACCACCGTGACCATCGCCAGTAACGCCAGGGCCATGCCGCGCCTGGCGGGGGGATAAACCGCGATCAATAGTGTCTGGGTCATCGGGTACAACGGCCCGGCCACCAGGCCTTGCAGGACGCGGAAGCCGATCAGTTCCGGCATCGACGTCGAAATGCCGCACAGGAACGACGCCAGAACGAACAGGATCGTTGCCCAGAGAAACAGCTTCACCTCACCGAACCGCCGGCTCAACCAACCGGTCAGCGGCAGCGCGATGGCGTTGCTTACGGCAAACGAAGTGATGACCCAGGTGCCCTGCTCCGAACTCACCCCCAGGTTGCCGGAAATGGTCGGCAGCGCCACGTTGGCGATGGTGGTGTCGAGCACTTGCATGAAGGTCGCCAGCGACAGGCCGATGGTGCTGAGCACCAGGCTGGGCGGCGAAAAAGAGGCGTTATTGCTCATCGCGAATCCTTTGGAACTCGGCAGGCGCCGCGTCCGTCACGGTACGCGGCGAAGGGATCGGCGAATCAGCGTTGCGCGGTCTTGCTGACCGCAGCGCTGTTGTCGTGGATCAACTGGGTGATCATGGCGTCGGCTTCGGCCAGTTGGCGGTCGTAGACGTTGGTGCTGAACGAGGCCTGTTGCGGCGGTTGCTGGGCCAGCACCGGACCGCTCTGGTCATACAGGTTGACTTCGACGGTGGTCGACAGACCGACACGCAGCGGATGTTTGGCCAGTTCTTCGGCGTTGACGTGAATCCGCACCGGCACCCGTTGCACGATCTTGATCCAGTTGCCGGTGGCGTTCTGCGCGGGCAGCAAGGCAAACGCGCTGCCGGTGCCGGCGCCGAGGCTGTCGACGGTGCCGTGGAATTTCACGTCGCTGCCGTAGATGTCGGATTCGATGTCCACCGGTTGGCCGATGCGCATGTCACGCAGTTGGGTTTCCTTGAAGTTGGCATCGATCCACACCTGATCCAGCGGAATCACTGCCATCAGCGCCGTACCCGGCTGCACCCGCTGACCGAGTTGCACGGTGCGCTTGGCGACATAACCGGTGACCGGTGCAATCAGCGTGCTACGAGCGTTGTTCAGGTACGCCTGACGCAGTTCCGCAGCGGCAGCCATCACGTCGGGGTGTGACGACACCACGGTGTCATCGACCAGCGCGCTGGTGGTTTTCAATTGTTGTTTGGCATTGGCCAGGGCGTTTTGCGCCGAGGTCAGGTCGTCACGGGCGTGGGACAGTTCTTCTTGGGAAATCGCCCCGCCGGCGGCGAGATTTTTCCGTCGGTTGAAGTTGTCCTGAGCCTTCTGCACTTCGGCCTGCTGGGCGTTGACCTGAGCCTTCATGCCGTCGACGTTGCTGTACAGACCGCGCACCTGACGCACGGTGCGCGCCAGTTTGGCCTGGGCACTCTGCAGACCGACTTCGGCGTCGTTCGGGTCGAAGTTGATCAGCACCTGGCCTTCATGCACCAGATCGCCATCATCGGCGCCAATGCTGACGACGGTGCCGGTGACCAGCGGTGTGATCTCCACCACGTTGCCATTGACGTAGGCGTCGTCGGTGCTTTCGGCCCAGCGTCCGATGTACTCGTAATACGCCCAGACGCCAGCACCGGCGAGAGCAACAACAAGGGCCAGCACCAGCAGCATCACTTTGCGTTTACGCGGATTGCCGGCGTCTTGCGGGTTTTCCTGGGTTTGGGTGTTTTCGGCAGTGGCCATGACAATTACCTTGAATTAGTTGTGCAGCGTGGCTGGGTTGGCGTTGGCTGCGGTCAGGGGTTCCCCCTGGAATCCGCCGCCCAGCGCTTGCATCAGTTGAATCGACAGGTCGATCTGCTCGGCATTCAGGGTCGCCAACTGGCGCTGGGCCTGAAGCAATTGCTGCTCGATGCTGAGCACGTCCAGGTAGTTGCCGATACCGGAGCCGTAACGCTGGACGACGGTGTTGTAGGAATCCTGGGCAACGTCGGTCGCGTGCTGCTGGGCGCCGATCTGGCGGCCGATGTCACGCAACTGGTTGATGGTGTCGCTGACATCGCCGAGGGCTTTCACCAGGCTTTTGTTGTACTGCGCCACCGCCAGATCGTAATCGGCGTCGCGCGAGTCGAGGTTGGCGCGCAGGCGTCCACCATCGAAGATCGGCACCGAAATGGTCGGGGCAATGTTGAAGAAGCGACTGGCCGAGCCGAACATCGCGTCACCCAACAAGGATTCGGCACCGGCGGCCGCCGTAAGGTTCAGGTTGGGATAGAACTGGGTCTTGGCCGCCGCAATGTCCTTGCTCGCCGCCTCGACGCGCCAGCGCGCCGCCACCAGATCCGGACGCCGTCCCAACAGTTCCGCCGGCAACACCGTTGGCAACGCCACGGCACTGGCTTGCAGGACTTTTGGCCGGGCGATTTCGTTGCCGCGATCCGGGCCTTTGCCGAGCAACACAGCCAAGGCGATTTTCGCGCTGTTCAGGCGTTTTTCGGCGTCGATCTGACTGGCTTCGGAGCTGGCTTCCAGGCTTTCGGTCTGCTGGAACTGGTACTGGCTGTCGATCCCGGAACTCAAGCGGCGCTGGCTCAGGTCGAGCAACTGGCGGGTACGCTTGAGGTCTTCATTGGCCAGGTCATAGACGATGTGCGCTTCACCGAGGTCGCTGTAGGCCCGGGCCACGTCGGCGGCGAGGGTCAATTGCGCGGCCTGGCGGTCGACTTCAACGGCGCGGGCCTGGCCAAGTGCGGCTTCCCAGGCGTCACGCTGGCCGCCCCAGAGGTCGAAGTTGTAATTGAAGCCGGCGCTGACGTTGCGCACGGTGGCGTAAGCATCGCCCTGCCCGCGAGGATCCTGATCCTTGGCCAGTCGCGAACGGCTGATGCCGGCGCTGGCGTCGAGGGTCGGATAACGCGCGGCATCGGCGGCGTACGCGGCCGCGTTGGCCTGATGGGCACGGGCATCGGCGATCTGCATGTCCGGGTTGTCACGCAGGGCTTCACGGATCAGGCCGTCGAGTTGCGGATCGCCAAGGCTGGTCCACCAGTCGCTTTTCGGCCAGGCCGCCGGGGACAGGGTCACGCCGTTGAGCGATTGCCCGGTCTTGAGGGTCTTGGCATCAAGGTTTGTGCCTTGGGTGTCGAGGCCGCTGTAGTTGGCGCACCCGGCAAGCATCATCGCCGACAGCACCAGCGTCAGGCTGCTGCGCAAGGTTTTACTGCTCATTTTTCACCTACCCGCAGAAGGGTGATCGGGTCACCCGCCGCCAGCAAAATTTTCTTGAGAATGTGTTCCAGGGTTTTCAACTCGTCCGGAGTAATCGCACCGGCCAGTTCATTCATCGCGTCGGCGCCGATGTACGGCAGGCGATCAGCCAGTTGCTGGCCCTGCTCCGTCAGCTTCAACTGCACCTGACGGCGGTCGCCTTCGCTGCGTTGGCGAATCAGGAAGTCTTTCTGCTCCAGACGATCGAGCATGCGCGTCATCGAACCGCTGTCCAGGGACAGGTGCCGACACAGTTCGGCCGGGGTATCGACCCCGTACTGCGCCATGATGATCAACACCTTGAACTGCGCGGCGGTGATGCCGTGGGGCTCCATGTGGATGTCGATGATCTTGTCCTTGAGCAGCGCGGCCCGGCCCAGCAACAGGCCGAGATGACAATGTTTGAATCCGTCCGGGGTGAAATGCTTCATTTGCGCACCTAATAACTGCCTAGGCAGTGAATGTATGTCGAAATATTACTGCCTAGGCAGCGAATGTCAAATGGAATAGTTAGCAGGCTTGGTAATCAGCCGATCAGCAGAAGGTTTCTCAGAATTGCCTGATGTCCATCGGCAGGCGGCGTGTTTAACGTACGGCGCTCTTTGGCCGACACGAACAGCCCTTCATGAAGCGTCTAAAACTGCAACGCCCCCTGCTCACCTTGGTCACGGCGACGTTGCTGACCTGCGCGGCGGACGCCCTGGCGGCGAACTGCACATTCGACGGCAGTCCCTCCACGCAAACACTTTCCTTCGGCGCAAGCCTGGCCAATGGTGGTCTCTCTATCCCCGCCGATACGCCTGATGGCACGGTGGTCTATCAGGACACCGCACAACAATCGTCGTGGCATTACTGGAGGTGCACGGCGACTTCGCAATATGGCGTGGCGGTCAATCCCGCCTTTGGCACCCCGGCCAGTTACGTCACGACCTTTCCCTTGGGCAAGACAGGGCTCTCGTTTCGGATCTGGATGGATATGCTGGATCGCTATGAGCCATCGCTGTTTGCGATAAGCCCGAAAGGCTACGGCATCGCCTCGGGCTCGGTACGCCTGGAAATCATCAAGTCAGGCCCATTGGCTGCGAATGTCACGGTTGCTGCCGGCAGCCTGGGGACCCTGCAATCAGGCGAGCTGATTCTGAATCGATTCAACCTTGCCAACTCCCTGGTGGTGAATACGGCCTCCTGCCAGACCCCTTCCGTGCCCGTTGCCATGGGCGATGACTACCAACTCAATGAGTTTCGCGAAGCTGGCGCACACGCTCGCACGGTGCGTTTCAACATCGGCCTGAACCAGTGCCAGACCGGCATCAAGAAAGTGACCTACTCGCTCAAGGCCAACACCCCGGTCATCGATGCGGCGAAAGGCATCGTCGCACTCAACGACAGTTCCACCGCCAAGGGCATCGGCCTGCAATTGATGAATGACGTCGGGCAGCCCATGGCCTTGAATACCACTTACCCGTTCAATGCCTTCACCACCACCGGCACGAGCTTCAAAATCCCCTTGACGGCGGCGTACTACCGCCTCGGGAAGGAGGAACCCCAGGCTGGCAGCGCCAACACCGAAGTGACATTCATCGTCAATTACCTGTGAAGCCTTTAAGGATCGTCTGATGTTCGCGGTGCCTGGCCGTCCCTAATGTGCCGGGATGAGATTGAAGAACTACCTGCACCAGATCAGCCCGTTCCTGTCCACGCCCCATGCCGCGCGTCGCCTGTTGCGCATCTTTGCGCTGGTGCTGCTGGTGGGGATTCTCGGCGGCGTCTACAGCTTCCTGCTGTTTACCTTCAATAACGAAATCTCCCAGCGGCGCAGCTACATGAGCAGCGCCATTGCCGAGGCCCACACGTTCTTCACCACTCGCGAAGCGCTACTGGAAAGCCTCAGTCTGTCGGCCACCCGGCAGACGGCATTGGACGCACCGCTTTCCGAGGAAGAGATTCGCCTGTTGCTGGGAAAGACACCGGGCAAGCAATGGAGTATCTGGCTGACCCAGCGCATGCGTGACTACCTCAATGCCCACAAGTTGAACCTGCTCTACGTCAGCAGTGGCGCCGAGGCTCAGGTATGGCGCCTCTACAACACGGCCCCCGCGACAGGTAATTTCCCCCGGGCGATGCTCGACCGCCTGGAAAACCTCAAGCGCCAGAACACCAGCGCCCTGCAGGAAATCTGGTTGACCCATACCTCGCGCGGGCATTCGCAACTGTACATTTTCATTCGCCTGGATGAACGCGACCTCGACTCCGGCTGGCTCGGCCTGGAAATGGACGACCGGGAAGTCTCCATCGCCCTGAGTGATCACAGCGCGGGCGAGTTCACCATGTTCAATTCCCAGGGAATGCCGCTGTTCAGCAACAGCCAGAAGCCACCGCCCGGGCAGAACCTGCCGCTATTGCGCCAACAGGATTTCTTCGGGTTTGTCGGGACTGGCTGGCTGCCCGAGCAGTTGGTGCTGCGCAAACAACTGAAGTCCTCGGACTGGCAACTCACCTATTCCATCGACTTGCCGGCCGTGCTCTGGGCACTCTGGCCGCAAATGCTCGGTGCGCTGGTGTTCTGTTTGCTGAGTATCAGCCTGGTGTGCCTGCTGACCCGGCGTCTGGAACATCGTTTCATCACCCCGACCCTGCACCGGATTCAGGCGCTGGTGGACAGTGAATTGTTCAGCCGCGACGTAATACAGACGGCCCCGGTGGCGCTCTGCGTACTGCGGCGCACCGATGGCCGGATCGTCCTGGAAAACACCCTCGCCCAACAATGGCTGGGACAGTGCAGCGAGCTATTGGGTCTTGGCTGGATTCGTGACGCGTTTGCCGATAACGCGCCTTGCCTTACCGATTATTTCGAGACTGCCGATGGCCGTCACCTTTACCTGAGCTGCGCCCCCACCCGCTACAAAGGTGAAGACGTTCTGCTCTGTGCCTTCAGCGATATCAGTGCGCGCCGGCAAATCGAAGCAGCGCTGGAGCAGGCACGCCAATCGGCCGACGCGGCCAACGAGGCGAAAACCCTGTTTCTCGCCACCATGAGCCACGAAATCCGTACACCGCTATACGGCGTGCTCGGCACCCTGGAATTACTCGCCCGAACCCAGCTCGATACCCAGCAGAAAAGCTACCTGCGAGCGATCGAAGGGTCGTCCGCCACTCTGCTGCAATTGATCTGCGACGTGCTGGATGTGTCGAAGATCGAAGCCGGGCAACTGGCCCTGGAGTTGAGTGAGTTTTCGGTCGTGACGCTGGTACAGGAAGTGGTGCAGGGTTACGCGGCAGCGGCGCAGAGCAAGGGCCTGCAGTTATTTGCCTGCTTCGATCCACAGTTGCCGGACAACCTGATCGGCGACGTCAGCCGCGTACGGCAGATTCTCAACAACCTGTTGAGCAACGCGGTCAAATTCACAGATTTCGGACGCGTGATATTGCGGGTCAAGGCACTGTCCCGAGAAGGCGAACGCGTCTGCCTGCAATGGCAAGTCTCGGATACCGGTCGAGGCATCGCCCACGCCGATCAGGCCTTTATCTTCGAACCGTTCTATCAGACCCAAGGCAACACCAACGTGGTGGCGGGCACCGGGCTGGGCCTGCCGATCTGCCTGCGTCTGACCCACTTGATGAACGGCACCCTGCGCATGGTCAGCGAACCGGGGCTGGGCAGCAGTTTCTCTCTCACCTTGCCACTTGAGCAACGTCCATGCCGCCAGTTACCTGAAGGCGCAATGGATCTGGCCGCCGAAAGCGTCTACGTGGTGTCACCGGTGCGCGAACTGGCCGAGAGTTTGAGCGGCTGGTTGCATCGCTGGGGCGCCCGTCCACAGATCGGCGCGCCAACCCATGGGGACCTTGCCGCCACAGGCGTGCTGCTTGAGCTGTATCCGACGCCCATGGAGCAGCGCGCGGACGTGCATTGGTCGGGGCCGCGGGTGCTGGCCAGCAATGATAGCGCCTGCGAACCGCAGTTCACCGCTGGCGGCTGGACAGCCAACCTGAATGATCTGGCCGCCATCCAACAAGCGGTTCGCCAGGCTCAGGGCGGACAGACTTCCCGGCGCCAGGAGCAAGGAGTGGCCCAGGTATTGCCGCCATTGCACCTGCATATCCTGGTCGCCGAAGACAATGCCATCAACCAATTGATCCTGCGCGACCAACTGCAGGAACTGGGCTGCACGGTGACACTGGCCAGCGATGGCGAGGAAGCCTTGTCGCGCTGGCACGACGACGCCTTCGATCTCGTCCTCACTGACGTCAACATGCCCAGACTCAACGGCTATGAACTGGCCAGGGCCTTGCGAGTCCTGGGCTGCACCACTCCCATCATCGGCGCCACCGCCAACGCCCTGCGCGGCGAAGACGCCCTGTGCCTGGCCGCCGGCATGAACCAATGCCTGGTCAAACCTTTTACGCTGCGAGCCTTGTCGGTTGCGCTGGCTCCCTACGAACGAGTCGCCCATGAAGTCCTTTAGCATTCTGATTGTCGAAGACCACCCTTTCCAGCAACTGTATCTGCAGAACCTGTTCAACGAGCAGGGCCTCTTCGACCTGGAATGTGCCAGGGACGGCGCAGAAGCCCTGGCTCGTCTGAACAGGCGTGATTTCGACCTGGTGCTGACCGACCTGCTGATGCCGGGCATGGACGGTGTGCAATTCATCCAGGGCCTCGCCGCGCAGCGCTCGCGCCCGGCACTGGCGATCATGAGCGCCGCCTCACGACGCATGCTGATGGGCGCCAGCCTGGTGGCGAGCAACCTGCAAGTGAAAGTCATCGGCCTGCTTTCCAAACCGGTGAATGCCGCCGCCCTGGGTTGCCTGATCGACCAGTTACAGGCGCTGCGCCAGACCGTGCCGGTCGAGGCTCACGCCGGGATCGACCGCCAGAGTCTGTTACAGGCCCTGGACAAGGGCGAACTGCAGGCCTGGTTCCAGCCCAAGAAAGCCCTTAACAATGGCCGCATCGTCGCCGCCGAAGCACTGGTGCGCTGGGTTCACCCCAAACACGGCACGCTGTTGCCCGGCCTGTTTCTGCCCGCCCTGATCGCTTTCGACCTCGAAGAACCCCTGCTGTGGCGGGTGCTGGAACAGGCGATGGCCGCCCAGGCCACATGGCGCCAGCAGGGCTATGACATTCCCGTATCGATCAACCTGCCGACACACCTGCTCAACAGCCACGACCTGCCCGACCGCATCCTCGCCTTCGTGCTGAAACATCAAGGTTTGCCGGCGCGGATCTGTTTCGAATTGATGGAATGCTCCGTGCCCGATGACATCAGCAACTTCTACGCTGGCGCGTGTCGCTTGCGGATCAAGGGGTTTGGTTTGTCCCAGGACGATTTCGGCAAAGGCTACAGCTCCTACATGAATCTGGTGTCGGCACCTTTCACCGAACTCAAGATCGACCGCGCACTGGTGCAGGGCTGCAACGCCAATGCGGAACTGGCCCAGGCACTGACCAGCATTGTCAGCCTCGGTCGGCAATTGGGCCTGACGGTCGTGGCCGAAGGCGTAGAGACTGCGCAGGAACTTGCTCTGTTGCGTAAAATCGACTGCACTCAAGTTCAGGGGTTCCTGATCTCCCATGCCGTGTCTTCGGATCAATTCCAGCAGTTGCTGACCCATGACGGGCCGGCGAACGCTTTTTGATCCGCCACCCGCCGTTGACACGCGTCACTTGCCATCGAGGTCACTGTGTCCAAAGGTTTTCCTTTCATTGCTGGCCAGGCGTTGTGATGCCGGACCCCAATGCTTTGCTCGATAAACTGGCCAGCAGCTCACAGCGCCTGAACAAAGGTTTGCTGGTGCTCGGTGCCCTGGTGTTGTTGCTGCTGGGCATCAGCTACGTGGGGGTGCAGCGCATGATCGAGGAACAGCACGATACCGTGCAGTTCCATTTCGCCCGGCTGATGGAAAACATCCGCGAACAGGAGGTGTTCCTGCGAGACATCTCGCGGGAAAGCACCAAGGTCGGTCAGCCGGCCTGGGCGGTCCTGCCCACCTATGTGCAAAGGCCTTTGCCTGACGAAGGGCCGAACATTTATGAAGGCCGGGGTCTGCCGTTTTCCCTGCCGTACAGTGTGAAGATCGATCCAGACAAGATTACCGCCAGCCAGTCCCCTAAAGTCTTCGCGCTGGGCACCTACCTGGCCGCCTACTACAGCGCATTCTGGGCGGCGTCCCATTATCAATCGCCGCAGGTGATATTGCTCAACGGCCCCGACAACTTCGATGTGGCCGTACCGGCTGCCGGGCGCGTGCGCGGCGCCATGGGGATGCAGGTGGGTGCGCTGGTCGAGGTGATGACTCAGGTCAACCAGCGCCTGCGGACGGAGAACGTCTCCTCCCCGGCTCATCAGGTGCATTGGGAATCCTTCCCTTCCACTCAGGATGACAAAGCCGCGCCGACCCTGCTGGCTTACGTCAACATCAATCTGGCCGAGACGGCACTGACCATCGACGGAGCCAGCACCTGGGTGGTGGTGGCCTCGCTGCTGAACCTGTCCCAGGTGAACAATATCGAACGGCTGCTGCAATGGTCGATCTACGACGACTTCACCTTGATCACACCCGGCGACAGAGTGCTGACCGGCGTGCCCAGAACCGCCCGGGCGCTGAATGACGGGGTGAATTTCACCCGCGACGGTCTGGTATTCAAGCTGACCAGCTCCGGCGAACAGCAGTGGACAGCGATCTATGTCATCAGTGTGCAGCGTTTTCTCGATCGCGCGCTCTGGCCGCTGCTATGTCTTTTCGCGCTGGTACTGGCGGTGCTCGGCTGTGGCCGGGCGCTCAATCGCTGGTATACGAACCAGGTCATCCTGCCCGCGCAAAGTGCACACGCCAGCATCGCCGAAAGCGAAGCCTTCAGCCGCGCCGTCATCGATACCGCCCCGACCGGCCTCTGTGTGATCCGTCGCAGTGACCATCGCGTGCTGCTGGAAAACCAGCGCGCCCAGCAATGGCACGACACCCGTGAACTCATCGGGCTGCTGGAGCAACAAGCGCCGACGGGTCACGGCGAGCTGGAGATTGACGGGCGCCATCTGCACGTCGCGTTCGTATCGACCCGTTATCAGGGACAGGACGCCTGGCTGTGTGCGCTGCATGATGTGACCCGACATGTTGAAGATGCAGCGGCGCTGGAAGTGGCCCGCCAGGCCGCCGACTCGGCCAACCAGGCCAAAAGCCGCTTCCTTGCCACCATGAGCCATGAGATTCGCACGCCTTTGTATGGCGTACTGGGCACTCTGGAACTGCTCGCCCTGACCCCGCTCGCCCCGCGTCAGCAGGATTACCTGCGCACCATCCAGCGCTCTTCCGCCACGTTGTTTCAGTTGATCAGCGATGTGCTGGACGTGTCGAAGATCGAGGCCGGGCAGATGACCCTTGAGCTTCAGACCTTCTGCCCGCTGGAACTGACCGAAGACATCGTGCGCACCTACGGCGCCTTTGCCCGCGCCAAAGGGCTGAAACTGTACGCCTGCATCGATTCGACACTGCCGGATCGACTGCGCGGTGACCCGCTGCGCATCCGACAGATTCTCAACAACCTGCTGAGCAACGCGATCAAGTTTACCGATAACGGTCGCGTGGTTTTGCGCCTCCAGGTCGTGCACAACACCGCAGGCCGCGCCGAGCTGCAATGGCAGATCAGCGACTCCGGCGTGGGTATTTCCCAGGCGCAGCAACAACAATTGTTCGACCCCTTCTATCAGGTCAACGAGGACGACCGTCACACGGGTGCGGGCCTGGGTCTGGCCATCTGCAAATGGCTGTGCGAGCTGATGCACGGCCAGTTGAACGTGGTCAGCGAACCCGGACTGGGCAGCAGCTTCACATTGCAAATCACACTGGAATGCGTACCGGGCAATCTGGACGATTGCCCGGCGTTCGTTGCCGGTACACCCGCCGTTCTGGTGCGGGCGCCAGTCTCTGAACTGGCGCAGCATTTGATCGCCTGGCTCAACCGGTTTGGTCTGGATTGCCGCCTGGTCACAACAGAAATGGCGCCGCCAGCGACGCTGCTGGTAGACCTCGTCCCCCTCGCCAACACCCCGCTGTGGAACGGTCCTCGGATCGTTGCCGTGCCAGGGGGACCTGATCCGGCGCAGTTGAAAGGCACTGACTGGGAAGTTGACGCCGATGATGTGCGTGCAATCGCCTGGGCGATTTACCAGGCGCAACATGGCGCCAGTACCCCGCGCCCATCCGCGCTCCAGCAAAAAAAACGACACTTGCATCTACGGGTGCTGGTGGCGGAAGACAACGTGGTCAACGGAGCGATCATCAAGGAGCAACTGGAGGCGCTGGGCTGTTCGGTGGTGGTGGCCGCGAATGGTGAGCAGGCCTTGGCACACTATGCGCCTGGCCGCTTCGATCTGCTGCTGACCGACGTCAACATGCCGATCATGAACGGTTACCGCCTGGCCGAGGCGCTGCGCCAGCGGGACACGACGCTGCCGATCATCGGCGTCACTGCCAATGCCCTGCGCGAGGAAGGCGAACGCTGTGCCGCTGTCGGCATGAACGCCTGGATGGTCAAGCCGCTGAACCTCGCGACCTTGCGCGCGCAACTGGAAGAGCATTGCAAAACGACGCTGGCTCCCGTCACCACCATGCCGCAGTTATCGCCGAAAATGCGCGAACTGTTTGTCTCGACCTTGCGCCAGGACATTCGAACCACGCTGGCCGCGCTGGACGCGGACGACGCCAGCCGTGTAGCGCAACAAATGCACAGCATGGCGGGAGCATTGGGTGCCGTGCAGCTCGAGGCCCTTGCCAGCACGTTTGTCGAGCTGGAATGTCGCCTGGCCGGCATGGCGGTGACAACGGCCCTGGCGGTGGAGGTGCGGCAAAATCTGGCGCGGCTGCATGACTTGCTCGACGCCCTTGAATCACTTCACTCTGGATGAATAGCCCATGGAATCCTTCAACGTTGTCATCGCCGATGATCATCCCATCGTATTGCTGGGGGTGCGGGAACTGGTCGAACGAGACAAACGCTTCAACGTGGTGGGTGAAGCCGTTTGTTCCAATGAACTGATCAGCCTGCTGGAGAGCCGGCGGGTGGACTTGTTGATCACCGATTTCAACATGCCCGCCGACTCGCCCTATGGTGACGGGCTAAAACTGGTGGAATACCTGACGCGACACTTTCCCGGTGTGAGGGTGCTGGTGCTCACCATGATTTCCAATCCTTTGATCCTGACTCGCTTGCAGGAACTCGGGGTACTGGCAGTCATTCAGAAAAATCAGCTGCACAATGAAATAGAGATTGCGCTCAAAGCGATTGCCAAGGGCAACCCGGTTCGCCACCAGGGGCCACCGCCAACCTCCGTGATGGAGGACGGCGCTGATCTGGAGGAGCGCTTTTCCCGACTGTCGCCCAAGGAGCACGAAATCCTGCGGCTATTCGTGCAGGGACAAGGCGTCAACGAAATTGCCCGTGGTTTGAATAGAAGTGCCAAAACCATTAGCACCCAAAAAGTATCGGCCATGCGCAAACTCGAAGTAAGCAGTGACCAGGAGTTACTGGCTTATTGCATAGAGCGCAACTTGTTCAACTGATTGAAAAACAATGCCAGTGCAATGGCAGTGCTTCTAGGAATCGTCTGATGTTGCACCGGGAACCCACGTTTTATCGTGTTGCTTTAACCCCACCAATGGAAAAGCAACATGAAAAAGCTGTCCCGTACGCTTCTCGCCCTTTCGATCTTCGCTGTTGCAGGAAATGTCCTGGCGGCCGACCCGGTTACCCCGACCAAGGCTGGCAGCGGCACCATCAACTTCACCGGCACCATCAATAACGATGCCTGCTCGGTTGAAGGCGCCGGGAAAAACAAAACCATCTCGGTAAACATGGGGGAAGTTTCGATCAAGGACATGGGCACCGCCACCGCGCCGAAAGGCAACGGGACGCTCAGCGTTGAAAACTTCGACATGAAGATCAACTGCAACGCCGGCACCAAAGTTGCCATGATCTTCGAACCGACCAAGGGTGGCGGTTCCGGCATCGAAGCCGGCACCAAGGTCTTGAAACTGGTTGAAGGCCTGGGGGCCGCCAAAGGCATCGGTATCGCCTTGCTCGACGCCAACGGCGCAGTCATCGATCTGACCTCGCCGTCCACCGCGCGAATCGAGAGCAACCTGCAAGACAGCAATACCACGCTGAAATTCTCGGCGGCCTACGTCACCACCGTTGAGCCGGCCCTGGCCGTTGCCGGTCGCGGTGACGCCACCCTGCCGTTCACCCTGCAATACGAGTAAACCGCACGATCCATTGAGCACTGTGCAGGGCCGACCCGCCCTGCACTTTTATTCACCTTGCGCGGTAATCCTCATGTTTTTACGTTCTTCTCTGTCCTTCTGCGTGGGTCTGCTGGGCCTGTTCGCCGTCAATCAGGCCATGGCCGGCATTTCGTTAAGCAGCACCCGACTGGTATTCGATGGCAAGCATAAAGAAGCCGGCATCACGGTGCGTAATAGTGGTGATGACGTGCTGATCCAGTCCTGGATCGACACCGACAACAGCGAAACCGGTGCAGCGCCCTTCGCCGTGACCCCGCCCCTGGTGCGCGTCAGTGGCGATGAACAGCAAATACTGCGAGTGATCTACGAGGGCACGGGTATGCCGGACGACCGCGAGTCGGTGGTGTGGCTGAACGTGCAGGAAATCCCCCGGGCAGCCAAAACCGAGAACACTCTGCAACTGGCGGTACGCCAGCGAATCAAGGTGTTCTTTCGCCCGGCCGGGCTGAAAAACAACGCCTACCTGGCGCCCACCGAGTTGACATGGCGGTTGGCCGAGCGCGCCGGCAAAAGTGTATTGGTGGTGAACAATCCCGGCCTCTATCACGTATCGATCGCCGATATCACACTGCAATCCGGTGCAATCAGCGAGCACCCGTTTGATTCGATGATGATCGCCCCGGGTGAACAAAAAGAGTTCGCACTCAAACAACTCAAGTCCATCAACTCGCCACGACTGTTATTCAGCAGCATCAATGACTATGGCGCGCAAGACCGTTATGTCGCGCAACTTTCCAGCCATTCCGATACGCGCGCCACGCCGAATAAAGAATTGCCATAACTTGCGCGCTGCTCTTATTGCCGCACTTTCACTGTATTTCTCTTCGCTCCGTTAGTTCGTATCGGAGGTGATATAGGGTTCCTGAATGTTTTTACTCAAGCGCGACGGACTGGCGCCTTTTTCGGTTGTTCTGGTTTGTAGCACCCCGTGTCTGGCCGACACCGATGAACAATTCAATACCTCTTTTCTGCAAGGCGCCTCGTCTTCAGTCGACGTGCAATGCCTGCTCGTCAACAGTCGTGTACTTCCGGGCACGTACCGGGTCGACCTGTACGGCAATGAAACCCTGGTCGGCCGCCGTGATATCGAATTTCGCCGCCACCCCGGCAGTGGCAAGGTCGAAGCCTGCCTGACCCTGGAAATGCTGCGACAGATCGGCGTCGATATCAGCAAACTGCAGGCGAGCGGCAAACTCGACGCCGCTGACACGAACGCTTGTCTCGACCTGCCCGCGCTGATCGACCACGCGACCGTGCGTTATGACGTGCCGCGCCTGCAACTGCTGGTCAGTGTGCCGCAAAGCGCGATGGAACGCGGTCGGCGCGGTTACGTCGATCCGGCGCTGTGGGACGAAGGCGTATCGGCGGCGTTTATCAACTATCAGGTGAGCAGCAACCGCAACAGCAGCGAGACTGACACGACGATTTCCAACAACGTCGGCCTGCGCAACGGTATCAACCTGGGCGGCTGGCGATTGCGCAACGAGTCCAACTTCAACAGCAGCACCGGCCGGCCGAGCACGTTCAAGAGCAACCGCAGCTATCTGCAACATGACGTGACCGCGCTTAAAGGACAGTTCAGTGCCGGGGACATATTTTCCGACGCCGACCTGTTCGACAGCGTGCGCTATCGCGGTCTGAAACTGGCTTCCGACGACGGCATGCGCGCCGACAGCGAGCGCGGTTATGCGCCGGTTATTCGCGGTATTGCGCAGTCCAGCGCCACGGTGGAAATTCGCCAGAACAACTACATTCTGTACACCGCCAACGTGCCGCCCGGCCCGTTCGAGATCAGCGACATCTACCCCAGCGGCTCCAACGGTGACCTGGAAGTGACAGTCATCGAAGCCGATGGCCAGCGCCGGGTGACGGTGCAAGCGTTTTCCAGCCTGCCGATCATGGTTCGCCAGGGCCAGCTCAAATACAGCGTTTCGGCGGGCCGCTACAACAGCAACAGCGATGACCAGCAGTCACCGCAATTTGTCAGCAGTACCCTGGCTTACGGCGTCAGCAGCAATCTGTCGGCGATTGTCGGAACTCAGGCGACGGAAAATTTCCAGGCGTTGTCCCTCGGGTTGGGACGCAACACGTCGATCGGCGCAGTCTCGCTGGATTTGACCCACTCCAGCAGTCGCACCTTCGGCCAGACCGTCAAGGGCAACAGCCTGCGTGCGCTGTATGCCAAGACATTCACCGGCACCGACACCAACTTCACCCTGGCGGCCTACCGCTATTCGACCGAGGGCTATCGCACTCTCAGCGAACACGTAGAGGAACTGAGCCGCGAAGGCGAAAAACGCACGGGCAACTCGAAAACCCGTACGGACCTGACCGTCAACCAGAGCCTGGGGCGCAACCAGCAATTTGGCAGCCTCTACCTCAATGCCAGTGACCAGCGCTATTGGGGGCGCGGTGGTTCGCAAAGCCTGTCGGCTGGATACAGCAACTACTGGGGCGAGGTGAGCTACAACGTTGGGGCCACCTATACCAAGGATGTCGGCAACTATGGCCCCTCGAACAACGACACCCTGATCAATCTGTCACTGTCGTTCCCGTTGGGTTCGAAACCTCGCGCACCACGAGCCTTCGTTTCTGCCAGCACGCAAAAAGGCAGCGACAGCACCCAGATGGGCGTGAATGGCTATTTTTCGCAAGACAGCGACAGCTACTACTCGGTGCAGGCGGGTAACAGCAGCACGGGTGGCAACAGTGGCTCGGCCAACATCAGCACACGGACGGCAGTGATGGACATCAGTGCCGGCTACAGCCAGGGCCGCGGATATGACTCGCAAAACCTCAACCTGGCAGGTTCGATCGTCGGTCACGCCGGTGGAATCAACCTGGGGCAAACCGTGGGCGAGACGTTTGCGCTGGCCCAGGTCGAAGGCGTGAAAGGCGTGAAGATCGCCAGTTTCGCCGGGGCCAGGACCGCCGGTAACGGCTTCGCCGTGGTGTCCAACGCGCAGCCGTATCGGGTGAACTGGATCAGTCTGGATACTCGCGATCTGGGCGGTGAATTCGAAATTGAAAACGCGACCCGGCAAGTGGTGCCGCGACGCGGTGCCGTGGTGCTGGCGCGTTACGCCAGCAAGACCGGCCGCCGGGTGCAGTTTGCCTTGTACGATGCCCGGCACCAGCCCATCCCGTTTGGCGCTTCGCTTGAGGATGGCACGGGCAAGCAACTGGCGATCTCAGACCCGAGCGGCAAGGCACTGGCATTGGTCGAAGACGATGCGGGAACGCTCACCATCCGTTGGCAGGGCCAGCGTTGCGAGGCAACTTACGCCCTGCCCGAGCGTGACAAGGCGTTGAATTACGAGCGGGCATCACTGGTGTGCAGCCCGCTGGCGCCTTAGAAATCCCGCTTGTAGAAGATGTCCAGCGAACTGGCGACGCCGCTGGCGGCTTCAAGGTAGACCTTTTTGCTCAGCTTGTAGCGCAAGGCGATGGTGTTGGCCGGTTCGAACACGCCGACGCCGTAGCGCAGGCTGAGTTTTTCGGAGATGTTGCCGCTGGCGACCACACTGGTGGTGTTGCCGCTACCCTGGGTGTCGAGCTGGAAGTCCTGAATACCCAGGTCTTTCGCCAGGCTGCTGGTCACCCCGGAACTGCCCATCAGGCCCAGCCCCAGCGCCGCCTGGGCGAGCATGTTGTTGTCCTCGCCGTTGGTGCTCAACGGCCGGCCAAGCACCAGATAGGACAGCGCCTGCTCCTGGCTCATCGCCGGTTCCGAGAAGATCTGTGTAGTCGGCTGCTCGGCGCTGCCGCTCAGACGAATACCGGCAATCACGTCATCGGTCTGGCGGATCGCTTCGATATCCAGGTACGGCTGATCGAGGGGGCCGGCGAACAACAGCCGCGCGCGCCGCACGGTCAGGCGCTGGCCGTAGGCGCGGTAACGCCCGTCGTTGAGCCACAACTCGCCGCGGGTGTCCATGTTGTCGCCGATGTGGACATGGCCTTGCAGGTTGGCGGTCAGGCCGAACCCGGCGAAGCTCAACTTGTCCTCGCCCACCACCACGTCGATGTCCATTTTCATGGCCAGCGGCGGTTTGCCCTCTTCGGTCTGCGCGCCGACGATGATCGTGTCGTCGGAGACTTTCACCGTCGAGGGCGGCAGCTCGCGCACGGTGATTTCGCCTCTCGGCACCTGCACCTTGCCGGCAATCTTCAACTCATCGCCGGCCATGGAAATCTTCAGGTCCGGCGCCACTTCCAGCTTGGCGTACGGCTCGACAGTCACCGGCAATTGCGTGCCCTTGAGCGCCAGATCCACCACCAGCGCCTGGCCCCAGGCGACGTTGCCGTTGAGACTGCCCCGCCCGGCCTTGCCGCTTTTCCAGCCGCCGTCCAGGCGTACCGACTCGCCGGCGATCACCGCTTGCAGTTGCAGGTTCTGCAGCTCCAGCGGCAGCTCCGGCCCGGACACTTCACCGTCACTGAGCTGCACGGTGCCATTGACCAGTGGTGCCAGCAGCCCACCGGAAATCGTGCCGCTGCCGTTCAGGCGCCCGGTGAGTTTCTCGACCATCGGCACAAACGGCCGCGCCACCGACAGATCCAGCCCGCTGAGGCGGAACGAGCCGCTCAACGGTTTGTTCTTCGGCAACGGATTGAGTTGTGCCTGGACCATCAGCTCGCCGAGTTTGCCGCCGACGAAGTTGAGGTCGGTGTCGATACGCTTGGGCGTGAGTTTGCTGGTGAGCTTGAGGGTCTGGTACGGGAAATCCAGCCATTGATCTTTTTCACGCATGCGCAGGGTGCCGCCGCTGGCGTCGATACTGATCACGCCGTTGGGACCGCTGGCCGGCAGGTCCAGTTGCAGGTCGGCGTTGAGCCGGCCCTGCCAGGCGAAATCCTTGGGCAACCATTGCGCCAGGCTTTCGATCGGGAATTGCTTGAGGTGGTAGCGCAGCTTCGGATCGGGCATCAGGCGCTGATCTTCGCCGCACAGGCTGGCATTGCCAGACATCCAGCAATGGGCGCCGAAGTTGATCTTGCCGTCGGCCAGCCGTTCGAGCCTGGCCGGGTTTTGCAGTTTCCAGTCCTGGCCGCCGGCCTGAATGTCACCGCTGGCCAGACGCCCGCGCCAGTTACCCTTGTCCAGATTGCCGTCCAGCCCCAGCGCCAGTTTCAGCTTCGGCCCGAGCAGGTCGAGGTTGAGTTTCTGGTTCCTGATATCGCCCTGGGCACTGGCGGTCAGCGTTCCGAGGGACGTGTCGCCGGCCTGAATGCCGCTGCCCTTGAGATCGATTTTCGCCCGTTGCGCGCTGTCGAGGGTGGCGTCGAGATTGAGGCTTTGCAGGCGATTGTCCTGGAACGCCAGTTGCGAACCTTGCAGGCCGAGCTTGCCCTGCGGCGCCTTGAGCGAACCGGCGACATCCACCCGCCCGTTGATCTGCCCGCGCAGTTGCGGCCAGAGCTGCGCCAGGCGTGGCAGCTTGATGTCGATCTGCCCGGCGAGTGTCTGTTGCAGGCGGCCCTTGCCGCTGATGCTGTTGTCGCCGAGGCGGATTTGCAGGGCGTTGAGGTTCCATTGCTCGCCGGCGCCGTCAGCCTTGGCTTGCAGCACCGCCGGTTGTCCGCGCAGCTTGCCTTTGATGTCGAGGTCGGCGTTCAGGCTCAGGCGTTCGTTCTTCATTTCGCCGCTGCTTTTCAACGGCCCGGCCAGAGTGCCCGGCAGTTCCGCCACCCAGTACGCCGGGTTCAGCGCCGACAGTTCCAATGCGGTATCCCAGGCGATGCCGTCGGCGAACGTCACGTTCACATGGCCCTCGGCCTTGCCTTGCCCGGCTTCGAGTTTGAATTGCGGCAGGAAGATCTGCTTGAGGTTGCCACTGAACGGACTGCTCAGACTGAACGCCCCCGCCGGGCCATCCAGTGCCGCGGCGAAGTTGCCGAGGTATTGACCGTCGGTGTAGGACACTTCGCCGTTGAACGTACGCAACGCGACTTGCGGCTCGTCAATCTCGGGATACAGCCGATGCCACGGGAAGTCCTGCCAGTTGATATTGGCCTGGGCGCTGAGGCCTTTGCTCCAGTCGACATAGCCGGTGAGCTTGAGGCTTTGCTTGTCGTTGGCGTTCAGATCGAGGCCGGCGATCTGCGCGCCCTTGGCGTCGACCTTGCCGTTGAGCAGCAGCGCCACCGGTCCCTGCTCGGCGGGCAGCGTGGCGTTACCGAGCAACTGGTAACCGTTTTTCAGGTCGCCCTCGCCGGTCAGCACCAGTTGATTGAGTTGCAGGGTGTCCGGCAGATCGGCGCTCGGTTTGAATCCGTCGCTGGTAATCCGCACCTTGGCCGGCAGGTTTTCCGCCAGCGGTTGCAGCTCGCCGCTCAACTGACCGTCGAGATAGCCCCGGCTGTCGGCGTGCAGGTTGAGGGTTTTCAACAGATCGCCATCGACCTTCAGCGCCAGCGTCCACGGGGCGCTGCCCGGCGCCGGCAGGGTCAGTTGCCCCTCGATGTTCAGCGGCCAGTTGCCGGTCGGTTGCAGCAGGCCGGACAGGTTCAGGCTCAAATCGTCGCGTTGCAGTTTTACGCTGTCGATCTGCATGCCCTTGGCCGTCCAGTGCGCCGCCAGTTGCAGATCCTTGAGCTGTTCGCTGCCGTCGAGCAGCAGGCTGCCGATCTGCACGTCGCCCAGTTCGATGGCGAGCGGCAATTGCAGATCCGGCAGCGTGATCGGGCCGCTTTCCGTGCTTTGGGCACTCGGCGCGAATTGCAGGATGACTTGATCGGTCTTGAGCTGATCGATGCACAGGGTCATGCGCGTCAGGCACAACGGCGACCACTCGAAGATCGGCTTGTTCAGCTCGACCCGGTTGCCGTCCTGCTGCCACAACAAATGATCGGCGCTCCATTGCCCGCCGAGCCGGCCCTGGAAATTCTCCACGCTCAGCCCCGGCACCCGCTCCAGCGCCCAGCGACTGCCGGCCTGGGTGCCGAGCACGGCGGCCAGGCTCAGCACGACCAGCAACAGCAGCGACAGAATCGCCAGCAACGTTATCGTCAAACCACGTTTCACAGCTCAGGCCCCATGGAAAAGTGCAGCCGGATGCCGCCGTCGTCGTCCAGTGCATGGGCCAGGTCGAGGCGGATCGGCCCCACCGGTGACACCCAGCGCACACCGATACCGACCCCGGTCTTGAGGTTCGGCAGTTCGAGTTTGTTGAAAGAGTTGCCCTGATCGACGAAGGTCGCGACCCGCCACTTTTCGGCGATCGAATATTGATACTCGACGCTGCCGGCCACCATGTAGCGCCCGCCAATGCGGTCGCCCTCAGAGTTTTCCGGGGACAGGCTCTGGTAGTCGTAACCGCGCACGCTCTGATCGCCACCGGCGAAGAAACGCAGCGATGGCGGCACCGACTTGTAGCCGTTGGTGGCGCTGCCGCCGACCTGCACGCGGCCGAGGAAGCGGTGCTTGTCGAACACCGTGGTCAGGCCTTTGATCAATGCCGTGCCATACACCAGGTTGTTGTCCGAGCCGAGGCCTTCCTTGGCGACCTTGCTTTCGAAGGTCAGGCGATAGCCGTTGTGCGGGTCGATGCGGTTGTCGCTTTTCAGGTAGGAATAGCTGACGCCGGGCATCAGCAAGGTGCTCAGGCCGGAGTCGTCGCCCAGTTGATATTCCTCGCGCTGCCACTTCAAGGAAATCACCCGCTGCCAGCCGCTGGGCAACTTGCTGTGCCATTCCGGGCCGAGCGTAAGCAGTTTGCTCAAGGTGTCGGAGCCGTCGATGTCTTCGTACTGGTAACCGGCCGCCCAGCGCAGTTTGTCGGTCAGCGGCGGATCCAGCGGAATGTCATAGAACACCCCGACGTTCTGCCGGGGCGCCGAGAGTTCGGCTTCCCAGCCATAACTGTCGCCTTGCGCATTGACCCAATGGCGAGTCCAGTTGGCCTTGATCCGCGGGCCGACGTCGGTCGAATAGCCGAGGCCCAGGCCCATGGTGCGCGGTTTGCGGGTGTCGAGTTTGACCGCCACCGGGATCACGTCATTCTTCGCGGCGGTCGGCGCGGCATCGACCCGCACGCCTTCGAAATAACCACTCGATTGCAGGGCCTGGTTGAGTTCGGCGATCAGTTCCGAGTCATACGGCTCGCCCGCCTTGAACGGCACCATGCGTTGCAGCAGGTCTTCATCGAACGGCGTGTCGCCCTCGAAACTGACGTTGCCCAGGGCATAACGCGGGCCGCTGTCGTAGATCAGTTCAACGTCGGCTACTCCGGCACGCGGGTCGACCAGCAGTTTCTGGCTGGTGAAATGCCCGCTGAAGAAACCGAAGCGCGAGGCCTGGTTCTGGATCAGCCGCTTGGCGTCTTCGTAACGGCCATGGTTGAGCACCGCGCCGGGCTTGAGCACGTCACTCTTGGGGACTCGAAAGGATTTGAGCGAGGCGGCCGGGCCATCGACGCGCACGGTGACGTTGCGCAGACGGATCGGCTCGCCGGGATCGATGGTCAGCACCAGGCGCGGCTTCTCGCCGCCCTTCACTTCGCTGTCGATTTGCGGCTGGTAGTAGCCCAACGCCTGGGCGGCCTTGCGCGCCTGCTCTTCGGCGCCACGACTGAAGCGCTGCAAGGCTTCTTCGTCACGATCGCCGAGGCTGCCGATATAGCCTTCTATATTGGCCTTGAGCTCATCGTTGGACGGTTTGACCCGCACATCCAATTCACTTTGCGCCAGGGCTGCGACACTGGTGAACAGCATCAGCAAACCGCTGGTAAATCTTCCTGGAAACTTCATAGGCGCGGATGCTATCACGAGCTTGGGAGCGTGATAGAGCCTGGGGTGCCGGTAAAGTTCTACCTTTATGCCGTTGCCGTTTGTAACACCTGTGGATTGGCATGGAAAAACACATGCTCGCGCACCGGGCCAACCGCCACTTCACCGATCTCTTCGTAGCCCTGGCGTTTGTAGAATTCCAGGTAGCGCGGGTTGCCGCTGTCCAGCACCACGCCTTGGGAGGTTTCGTCCACGGCGCACCAGTTATGTACCGCTTGCAGCAGTTGCTCGCCAAAATGCTTGCCCTGGAACTGTGGGTGAATGCCCAGCAGCGGCAGCATGTGTACTGACTCCGAAGGAACGCAGGCCTCGACTGCCGCGTGGTACTCCAGATAACGTCGGGTGCAGCGAAAACCGGTGCTCAGCACCATGCGCAGCCGCCAGGCCCAACTCTCGGTGACGCCCAGGCGCCGTTGCGGCGGCGCGATCAGGGCGATGCCGATCAGCCGATCATTGACCAGCAGCCCGATGGCCGGCAGATCCTGCAGGAAATGCTGCTTGACCAGTTCGCGCACGGTGGCGCGCACCCGCTGCTCGTACCCCGGACGCTCGGCCTCGAACAGGTAACCGAAGGTCGGTTCATGCCGATAGGCCTGATACAGCAGGGAACGGGCTTCGCGGGAGTAGCCGCGATCGAGCATGTGGATGTCGGCAATGGCGGTCTGGCTTTCAGGCATGACGGTGATTCTCCCCGGGGCGCGCTCGGAGGGCGGCGCTCTTGTTGGTACGAACCTTTGGGTGACTGCACAGTTCCCCACAGGTATAGCCCAAGGCTTGATCTTCATCGACTGGACTGGCCCGGATCCTACATGTCAGCTAGCATCGCCCTTTTGCCAGGACTGCCGACCATGAAGATCGTTTCCTTCAACATCAACGGACTGCGCGCCCGTCCGCATCAGTTGGCGGCGCTGATCGAGAAGCATCAGCCGGATGTCATCGGCCTGCAGGAAACCAAGGTCCACGACGACCAGTTCCCGCTCGAAGAGGTCCGGGCGCTGGGTTATCACGTGTATTTCCACGGGCAGAAAGGCCATTACGGTGTCGCCCTGCTCTCGCGCCAGGAGCCGATCGCGATCCACAAAGGCTTCGCCAGCGATGAAGAAGACGCCCAGCGGCGCTTCATCTGGGGCACGTTCGCCGACGCCAACGGCGTGCCGGTGACCATCATGAACGGCTATTTCCCCCAGGGCGAAAGCCGCGACCACCCGACCAAGTTCCCGGCCAAGCAGCGCTTCTACAGCGACCTGCAAACCTTGCTGGAAAGTCAGTTCCACAACGAACAGCCACTGGTGGTGATGGGTGACGTCAACATTTCCCCGGAAGACTGCGACATCGGCATCGGCCCGGACAACATGAAGCGCTGGCTGAAAACCGGCAAATGCAGCTTCCTGCCGGAAGAGCGCGAGTGGATGGCGCGCCTGAAAAACTGGGGCCTGACCGACAGTTATCGCCACCTGAACCCGGACGTGACCGACATGTTCAGCTGGTTCGACTACCGCAGCCGTGGTTTCGAGGATGAGCCCAAGCGCGGGCTGCGGATCGATGTGATCCTCGCGTCCCATGGCTTGCTGCCACGGGTGAAGGCCGCCGGTGTCGACTATGAACTGCGCGGCATGGAAAAACCGTCGGATCATGCGCCGATCTGGCTGGAACTGAGCTGATTACGACATCACCTCAACCCTGAGTGTGGGAGCACCGCTCCCACATCGACGCTCTGTAACTTCTCCGTCATGCATCTGACTTAATCTCCCCGGCAATCCCCTTGGCTGCAATCGGTGCCGGCATGATCCTGCGTGTTCTGTTCTCCTTTCTGCTGGGCGCGTGGCTGCCATTGATCGCCGCCGCCGGCGACTTGCCGATCGCCGACCGCGGACCGGTGCTGCGCATTCAGGGTTCCAATACCATCGGCGCGGATCTCGGTCCGGCGCTGGTCGAAGGCCTTTTTCAAGAACAAGGCCTGTTGAAAATCCATCGGGAAAACCCCGACACCGCTAACGAACAACGGGTCGTCGGCCAGACCGTGCAGGCGATTGCGGTGACGCCGAATGCGCTGATGCCCGAGGGTTATCAATCCCTCAGCCGCCATGCACAACGTCTGACCGTCAACTTCCGTTTCGAGGAAGGCAGCGCCAGCCTCGATAACAAGGCACGCCAGGATCTGGCCCGGGTATTCGACTATATAAAGCGCCACGACAAGACTGACCGCGCCGTGACACTGGTGGGTTTCGGCGACGCCAAGGATGACCCGGCGCGGGCCGACCTGTTGTCAAAACTGCGGGCGATGGCGGTGCGTCGGGAGTTGGTGAAAAACGGCGTGGTGCTACGCGAAGTGCGCGGGTTTGGCGCATTGATGCCGGTCGCCGCCAACAATGGCGACGAAGGCCGGATCAAGAATCGGCGGGTTGAGGTCTGGGTTTACTGACGCATTCGCGGACAACCCGCCCCCACGCAACGTAGGAGCGGGCTCGCTAGCAAAGCAGGCGACGCGGTCTTAATGACCGCTGCGCAACATCTCCTTCGGCACGTACTTGCCGATCTCGAACTTGCCGATCGCCGCGCGGTGGACTTCGTCCGGACCGTCGGCCAGGCGCAGGGTGCGTTGCATGGCGTACATGTAGGCCAGCGGGAAATCGTTCGAGACCCCGGCCCCGCCGTGGATCTGGATCGCCCGGTCGATCACCCGCAGGGCGACGTTCGGCGCGACAACCTTGATCTGCGCGATCTCGCTTTTCGCCACTTTGTTGCCCACGGTGTCCATCATGTACGCCGCTTTCAGGGTCAGCAGACGCGCCATGTCGATTTCCATCCGCGAGTCGGCGATCTTGTCGACGTTACCGCCCAGGCGCGCCAATGGCTTGCCGAACGCGGTGCGGCTCACCGAGCGTTTGCACATCAGTTCCAGTGCCCGTTCGGCCATGCCGATCGAACGCATGCAGTGGTGAATCCGGCCAGGGCCGAGACGCCCCTGGGCGATTTCAAACCCGCGTCCTTCACCGAGCAGGACGTTTTCGTATGGCACCCGCACGTTATCGAACAGCACCTCGGCGTGACCGTGAGGCGCGTCGTCGTAACCGAATACCGGCAGCGGACGGAGGATTTTCACGCCAGGGGTATCAACCGGCACGAGGATCATCGAGTGCTGGGCGTGACGCGGTGCGTCCGGGTTGCTCAGGCCCATGAAGATCAGGATCTTGCAGCGTGGATCGCAGGCGCCGGAAGTCCACCACTTCTTGCCGTTGATCACCCACTCGTCGCCATCACGCACAGCGCGGGCGGCCATGTTGGTGGCGTCGGAAGAGGCGACGTCGGGTTCGGTCATGGCGAATGCCGAGCGGATCTCGCCGCGCAGCAACGGTTCGAGCCAGCGCTGTTTCTGTTCTTCGTTGGCGTAGCGCACCAGCACTTCCATGTTGCCGGTGTCGGGTGCCGAGCAGTTGAACGGCTCCGGCCCCAACAGCGAACGGCCCATGATTTCCGCCAGCGGCGCATATTCGAGGTTGGTCAGGCCGGCGCCGAGTTCCGACTCCGGCAGGAACAGGTTCCACAACCCTTCGGCCTTGGCCTTGAGTTTGAGCTCTTCCATGATCGCGGTCGGTTGCCAGCGGTCGCCTTCGGCCACCTGGCGTTCGAACACGGCCTCGGCGGGATACACGTAGGTGTCCATGAACGCGGTCACGCGCTCACGCAGTTCTTGAACCTTGGGCGAATAAGCGAAATCCATGAGCATCACCTTCTGTTTTAGAGGTTGTTTAGGTCATGCAATCGATGCTAGAACAGCGTTGATAATTTACCTAGCCTATTCTCGGCGTGTATTAACATTCATCACCGATATATGATCAGTTGATTTTCCGGGCCACCCCCGTCCCTATAAGAAGAGAGCCGCGTAATGAATCTGAGCAAGGTCGACCTTAACCTTTTCATCGTCTTCGACGCGATCTACACCGAAGCCAACCTGACTCGCGCCGGGCAGATTGTCGGCATTACTCAACCGGCCGTATCCAACGCCCTGGCGCGCCTGCGCGAAACCTTCAACGACCCGCTCTTTGTGCGCACCGCCCAGGGCATGGTGCCGACGCCCATGGCGCAGAACATCATCGGCCCGGTGCGCAACGCCCTGTCGCTGCTGCGCGTGTCGGTGCAGGAAAGCCGGATTTTCAACCCGTCGCAAGCGGTCAAGACCTATCGCATCAGCATGACCGACCTGACCGAGGCGGTGATCCTGCCGCCGCTGTTCCAGCGTCTGCGGCGTCTGGCGCCGACAGTGATCATCGAGAGTTTCCTGTCCAAGCGCCGGGAAACCACCAAGGAGCTGGCCGCCGGGCGTCTCGACTTTGCCGTGGATGCACCGCTCAACACCGATCCGCAAGTGCGCCACGTCAAGCTGATGGAAGACCGCTATGTCTGTGCGATGCGCAAGGGTCATCCGCTGGCGGGCAAGGAAAAACTCACCCTCGACGACTATCTGTCACTCACCCATATCCACATTTCCAGCCGTCGCAATGGCCTGGGCCATGTCGATCTGGCGTTGGGCAAAATGGGTATCCAGCGCAAGATCGCCCTGCGCTCCCAGCACTACCTGATGGCCTCCCAGGTGTTGCAGCAGACCGACATGGTCATGACCGTACCGGAGCGTTTCGCCCGTCGCCACGAACTGCATGCGTTCAACCTGCCGGTGAACGATGTGCCGCCGGTCGAGACGCATCTTTACTGGCACGAAAGCACTGACCAGGACCCGGCCAACCGCTGGATGCGCGAGCAGATGATCGAGTTGTGCCAGCAGGTCACGGCGCATGAGAAGAAGCTCGACAAGGTGTAGGACTTTGCGCCGCGTTATCGTTGTTCGTGAGCAAGCCCACTCCCACAACAGCAACTGCGCTCGCTGTGGGAGCGGGCTCGCCCGCGAAGAGCCCGTGAATTCGATGAAAAACCCCACCCCTTGACGTAAACGTCAACCTGCCATTAGCTTAGCGCCATGACCCTTTTCCGAGCGCTTCCATGAGCAGCCAGACCTACAGCATTTCCGACCTCGCCCGCGAGCTCGACATCACCACCCGGGCGATCCGCTTTTATGAAGAACAAGGCTTGCTCAGTCCCGAGCGCCGGGGCCAGGAGCGCATCTATTCGCCGCGCGACAAGGTCAGCCTGAAGCTGATTCTGCGGGGCAAGCGCATCGGTTTTTCCTTGGCCGAGTGCCGCGAGCTGATCGAACTCTATGACCCCTCCAGCGGTAACACCAAACAACTCAACAGCATGCTGGCGAAAATCGCCGAGCGTCGGGCGCAGCTCGAGCAGCAACTGCTGGACATCGAACAGATGAAACTGGAACTCGACACCGCCGAGGAGCGCTGCGTGCAGGCGCTGGAGCAAACGCTCAAGAGTCAGCAGGCGGTTCAGTAAACCTCCCGAATGCCCCGGTGGAACGCTTCCCGGACGTCTAACAATTACAGCAGGTCAACGCCATGTCCCTCCCCTCCCAAGTACGCCTGATCGAAGTCGGCCCACGTGACGGCCTGCAAAACGAAGCCCAACCCATCAGCGTCGCCGACAAGGTGCAACTGGTCGACGCGCTGAGCGCCGCCGGTCTGGGCTATATAGAAGTCGGCAGTTTCGTTTCGCCCAAGTGGGTGCCACAGATGGCCGGTTCCGCCGAAGTGTTTGCGCAGATCCAGCGCAAGCCCGGAGTGACCTATGGCGCACTGGCGCCCAACCTGCGCGGTTTCGAAGATGCGCTGGCAGCCGGGGTCAAGGAAGTCGCGGTGTTCGCCGCCGCCTCCGAAGCCTTCTCGCAGCGCAACATCAACTGTTCGATCAGCGAAAGCCTCGCGCGTTTCGCACCGATCATGGACGCCGCGAAACAACACGGCGTTACCGTGCGCGGTTATGTGTCCTGTGTGCTCGGCTGCCCTTATGAAGGCACGGTGGCGCCGGAACAGGTGGCCATGGTCGCCCGCGAGCTGTACGCGATGGGCTGCTACGAAGTCTCCCTCGGCGACACCATCGGCACCGGCACCGCAGGCGCGACCCGGCGGCTGTTCGAAGTGGTTTCGGCGCACGTGCCACGGGAAAAACTTGCCGGGCATTTCCACGACACCTACGGCCAGGCCATGGCCAACATCTATGCCGGCCTGCTGGAAGGCATCGCGGTGTTCGACAGCTCTATCGCGGGCCTCGGCGGCTGCCCATACGCCAAAGGCGCCAGCGGTAACGTCGCGACCGAAGACGTGGTTTACCTGCTCAACGGCCTCGGCATCGAGACCGGGATCGACCTGGACGCCTTGATTGCTGCGGGCCAGCAGATCAGCGCGGTGCTTGGTCGCCCGAGCGGTTCGCGCGTGGCGAAGGCGCGTAGCGCACAGTGAGGGGGAACGGTGTTACCGCGGCGAGCGAAACGTGGGCAAAAGCGAGTAACACGGAAACAAATTGTCTGGCTTTAGCCGACAGCCAAATCCTACAAATTTTTAAGTTATTGATTTATAAGGAAATTTAAAAGTTGGCACGGCTTCTGCTATCCCTATGGTATAACAAGAATAAAAAGCAGCAAACCAATAAAAATAAGACGAAACGACTCTGACATAACAAGAACAACACGGCAGAGACGCAGCTAACAGATTTTTTTGGAGAAGGTGTGCTTTTCAGGGTGCTCCCAGGAGTGACCCGCAACCGGGCAGAGAACAATAAAACTACCTTCAGGTAGCTCCCGAATCGGTTGGATCGCTTGGCGAGAAAGCAGATCAGCGCTCAAAAAAATACGTTTGCTCTTGATCCCGGATGGGGATCGCCAAAAACAGCGGTAAAGGGCCACGGTTGCCAAAAACAACAACAGACCGACCCTCAATAATAAAAAAAGAGCACGCGACGACAAAATTAAAGGGGAGCTTCGGCTCCCCTTTGTGCTTTCTGCGATTTGTGTTTCGCACCCGATCCATTTGGGGAGCGAGCCCGCCCCCACAAATTCGCTCCCACCGTTACCGGTCGTTTATCTTCAGCTCTTCGATGCTGATTTCGCGCATGCGGAATTTCTGGATCTTGCCGGTCACGGTCATCGGAAACTCTTCAACGAACCGGAAGTAACGCGGCGTCTTGAAGTGCGCGATGCGCTCCTTGCACCACGCCTGCAACTCCTGCTCCGTCGCGCTGTGGCCGGGATGGAACTTGATCCAGGCGACGATCTCCTCGCCGTATCGCGAGCACGGAATACCGATCACCTGCACGTCCGCCACCGCCGGGTGAGTAAAGAAAAACTCTTCCAGTTCGCGCGGATAAATGTTCTCGCCGCCCCGGATGATCATGTCCTTGTTACGCCCGGCAATGCACACATAGCCTTCGTCATTCATGCTCGCCAGATCACCGGTGTGCATCCAGCCGGCCTGGTCAATGGCTTCGGCGGTGCTCTGCGGATTGTTCCAGTAACCGAGCATCACGCTGTAACCACGGGTACAGAGTTCACCGATGGTGCCACGCGGCACCAGATTGCCAGCCTCGTCGATGATCTTGTTTTCCAGTTGTGGCTGGGTACGGCCGACGGTGGTCACGCGTAATTCCAGTTCATCCGAAGGCCCGGTCTGCAGGGACACCGGGCTGGTCTCGGTCATGCCGTAGGCGATCTGCACTTCGCTCATGTGCATCTCGTTGATGACCCGGCGCATCACTTCTATCGGGCAGGTGGCGCCGGCCATGATCCCGGTACGCAGGGTCGACAGATCGAATTCGGCGCGCTGCGGCTGATCGAGCATGGCGATGAACATGGTCGGCACGCCGTACAGCGCCGTGGCTTTCTCTTCGGCGACGGTGCTCAGGGTCAGCAGCGGATCGAAGGCATCGTTGGGATAAATCATCGTGCTGGCGTGGGTGATACAGCCAAGGTTGCCCATGACCATGCCGAAGCAGTGATACAGCGGCACCGGGATCACCAGGCGATCGGCGGCCGTCAGCCCGAGGCTTTCACCGACCATGTAACCGTTGTTGAGAATGTTGTAGTGACTGAGGGTCGCGCCCTTGGGAAAACCGGTGGTGCCGGAGGTGTATTGAATGTTCACGGGCTGATCGAAATGCAGGCTGTCGCCACGTTCGCGTAACTGCTGCGGGGAAATGGCGGCCGCCAGATCCGTCAGTTGCGCCCACGGGAGAAAGCCGGATGGCGGCTGCGCGTCGAGGCTGATCACGCCGCGCAGTTGCGGCAGACGCTCGCTGCACAATTGACCGATGGCGTGCTCGGCCAGCTCCGGCGCCAGACCCTGCAACATGCCGTGGTAATCGGAGGTCTTGAATGCACCGGCGCACACCAGCCATTGGCAACCAGACTGCTTGAGCACATATTCCAGCTCTGAACTGCGGTAGGCCGGATTGATGTTGACCAGAATCACCCCGATCTTCGCGGTAGCAATCTGGGTGATACACCACTGCGCGCAGTTCGGCGCCCAGATGCCGAGGCGGTCACCCGTCTGCAACCCCAGCGCCAGCAAGGCTCTGGCATGCACGTCCACCGCGTCGGCCAGTTGCTGCCAGCTATAGCGCAACTGCTGGTGGCGCACCACCAGCGCCTCGCCGTCCGGGTACTGCGCGACGGTGTCGTCGAACTTCTGACCGATGGTCATGGCCAGCAAGGCTTTGTCCTGGGAACCGCGGGTGTAGCTGCGCTGCGGGTTTGCACTGGGTTGATCCATGACGACCCCTATTGTCTTTATTAGTGGGTGTTGGACCGGAGCAATGACAGCTCCGACCTTCAGAACTGGCTCTACTCTCGCTCAAGTTGACGTTAACGTAAAGGGTGATTGACAGCCATTCGTCACAGGCTTACGTTAACGTAAAGGTGAGAGCCAAATCCCCGCCCTCCCCACCCTACAAAAAAGCCAAAAGGTGTCCCATGAGCTACCCATCCCTGAACTTTGCCCTCGGTGAAACCATCGACATGCTGCGCGATCAGGTTCAGGCCTTTGTCGCCGACCAGATCGCCCCGCGCGCTGAACAGATCGACCGCGACAACCTGTTCCCCGCCGATCTGTGGCGCAAATTCGGTGACATGGGCCTGCTCGGGATCACCGTTCCGGAAGAGTACGGTGGCGCCGGTCTGGGTTACCTGGCACACGTGGTCGCGATGGAAGAAATCAGCCGAGGTTCAGCCTCGGTGGCGTTGTCCTACGGCGCCCACTCCAACCTCTGCGTCAACCAGATCAACCGTAACGGCAACCACGAACAGAAATCCAAGTACCTGCCAAAACTGATCAGTGGCGAGCATGTCGGCGCCCTGGCGATGAGCGAGCCGAACGCCGGTTCCGACGTGGTGTCGATGAAACTGCGCGCGGAAAAACGCGGCGACCGCTACGTACTCAACGGCAGCAAGACCTGGATCACCAACGGCCCGGACGCCAACACCTACGTGATCTACGCCAAGACCGACCTGGAAAAAGGCCCGCACGGCATCACCGCCTTCATCGTCGAACGTGACTGGAAAGGCTTCAGCCGCAGCAACAAATTCGACAAGCTCGGCATGCGCGGCTCCAATACCTGCGAGCTGTTTTTCGATGACGTCGAAGTGCCGGAAGAAAACATTCTCGGCGTGCTCAATGGTGGCGTGAAAGTCCTGATGAGCGGCCTCGACTACGAACGCGTCGTGCTGTCCGGCGGCCCGACCGGGATCATGCAGGCGTGCATGGACGTGATCGTGCCGTACATCCACGACCGCAAGCAGTTCGGCCAGAGCATCGGTGAGTTCCAGCTGATCCAGGGCAAGGTCGCCGACATGTACACCCAGCTCAACGCCAGCCGCGCCTACCTGTACGCGGTGGCCCAGGCTTGCGAGCGCAACGAAACCACACGCAAGGACGCCGCCGGGGTGATCCTCTACACCGCCGAACGCGCCACGCAAATGGCCCTGGATGCGATCCAGATCCTGGGTGGCAACGGCTACATCAACGAATTCCCCACCGGTCGCCTGCTGCGTGACGCCAAGCTGTACGAAATCGGTGCCGGCACCAGTGAGATCCGTCGCATGCTGATCGGTCGCGAACTGTTCAACGAAACCCGCTAAACGGAGCTGTCCATGGCTATCCTGCATACCCAGCTCAACCCGCGATCAGCGGAGTTCGCCGCCAACAGCGCCGCGATGCTCAAACAGGTCGACGCCCTGCACACCCTGCTCGCCCAAGTGGCTCAGGGTGGTGGCGCGAAAGCCCAGGAACGGCACACCTCGCGGGGCAAACTGCTGCCGCGCGAGCGCATCAACCGCTTGCTCGACCCGGGCTCGCCGTTCCTCGAAATCAGCCAGTTGGCGGCCCACGCGGTGTATGGCGAGGACGTCCCGGCGGCTGGCGTGATTGCCGGGATCGGTCGCGTGGAAGGCGTCGAGTGCATGATCGTCGCCAACGATGCGACGGTGAAAGGTGGCTCGTACTATCCGCTGACCGTGAAAAAACACCTGCGTGCCCAGACCATCGCCCAGCAGAACCGCCTGCCGTGCATTTATCTGGTGGATTCGGGCGGCGCCAACCTGCCGCGCCAGGATGAGGTGTTCCCGGATCGCGAGCACTTCGGGCGGATCTTCTTCAACCAGGCCAACATGAGCGCCATGGGCATTCCGCAGATCGCCGTGGTCATGGGTTCCTGCACCGCTGGCGGCGCATACGTGCCGGCGATGGCGGACGAAGCGATCATGGTCCGGCAGCAGGCGACGATTTTCCTCGCCGGCCCGCCGCTGGTGAAAGCCGCAACCGGTGAAGTGGTCAGCGCCGAAGACCTCGGCGGGGCCGATGTGCATTGCAAGATTTCCGGGGTCGCCGACCACTACGCCGAGAGCGACGAACACGCCCTCGCGCTGGCCCGACGCAGCGTCGCCAACCTCAACTGGCGCAAGCTGGGCGACGTGCAGCAACGCACGCCGATCGCGCCGCTGTACAACAGCGACGAGTTGTACGGCGTGGTTTCCGCCGACGCCAAGCAGCCGTTCGACGTGCGAGAAGTGATCGCGCGACTGGTCGATGGCTCGGTGTTCGATGAGTTCAAGGCGCTGTTCGGCACCACGCTGGTGTGCGGTTTCGCCCACTTGCACGGCTACCCGATCGCGATCCTCGCCAACAACGGCATCCTGTTCGCCGAAGCCGCGCAAAAAGGCGCGCACTTCATCGAACTGGCCTGCCAGCGCGGCATTCCGCTGCTGTTCCTGCAGAACATCACCGGTTTCATGGTCGGCCAGAAATACGAGGCCGGCGGCATCGCCAAACATGGCGCGAAACTGGTGACCGCCGTGGCCTGCGCCAAGGTGCCGAAATTCACCGTGATCATCGGCGGCAGCTTCGGCGCCGGTAACTACGGCATGTGCGGACGGGCCTACGATCCGCGCTTCCTGTGGATGTGGCCGAACGCACGGATCGGCGTGATGGGTGCCGAGCAGGCGGCTGGCGTGCTGGTCCAGGTCAAGCGCGAGCAGGCCGAACGCAGTGGCCACCCGTTCAGCGCCGAGCAGGAAGCCGAGATCAAGCAACCGATTCTCGACCAGTACGAAGAGCAGGGTCACCCCTACTACTCCAGCGCACGGCTGTGGGACGACGGCGTCATCGATCCGGCGCAGACCCGCGATGTGCTGGCCCTGGCCCTGTCCGCGTCGCTGAACGCGCCTGTCGAACCGAGCCGCTTCGGCGTGTTCCGGATGTGATCGGGAGAATCTCATGAGCGACTTCAACACCCTCGAACTGCAGAGCGACCCACGGGGTTTCGCCACCCTTTGGCTCAGCCGCGAAGAAAAGAACAACGCATTCAACGCCGAGATGATCCGCGAACTGATCCTCGCCCTCGATAAAGTTGCCAGCGACGCCAGCCTCCGTTTTCTGCTGGTGCGCGGGCGCGGCAAGCACTTCAGTGCCGGCGCGGACCTGGCGTGGATGCAGCAATCGGCCGAGCTCGATTACCACACCAACCTCGACGACGCCCGGGAACTGGCGGAGCTGATGTACAACCTCGCCAAACTGAAAATCCCGACCCTGGCCGTGGTGCAAGGCGCGGCGTTTGGTGGCGCACTGGGTTTGATCAGTTGCTGCGACATGGCGATTGGTGCCGATGACGCGCAGTTCTGCCTGTCCGAAGTGCGCATCGGTCTGGCACCGGCGGTGATCAGTCCGTTCGTGGTGCAAGCCATCGGCGAACGCGCCGCCCGCCGTTACGCCCTGACCGCCGAGCGTTTCGGCGGACAACGGGCGCAGGACATCGGTCTGCTGTCCGAGAGCTATCCGGCCATCGAACTGGAACAGAAAGTCGAACAGTGGATCGACAACCTGCTGCTCAACAGCCCCGCCGCCATGCGGGCCAGCAAGGATTTGCTGCGTGAAGTCGGCAACGGCGCGCTGACCCCGGCGCTGCGCCGCTACACCGAAAACGCCATCGCACGGATCCGCGTCAGTCCCGAAGGTCAGGAAGGTCTGCGCGCCTTTCTGCAAAAACGCCCGCCGAACTGGCAAGCCACAACCACCAAGGAGTCGCGTTGATGAGCGCACCTGTTCTCACCACCCTGCTGGTGGCCAACCGTGGCGAAATCGCCTGCCGGGTCATGCGCACCGCCAAGGCCCAGGGCCTGACCACCGTCGCCGTCCACAGCGCCACCGACCGCGAGGCGCGACACAGCCGTGAAGCGGACATTCGCGTCGATCTGGGCGGCAGCAAAGCCGCCGAAAGCTACCTGCAAATCGATAAATTGATCGCGGCCGCCAAGGCCAGTGGTGCCCAAGCGATCCATCCGGGTTATGGCTTCCTCTCGGAAAACGCCGGGTTCGCCCGCGCCATTGAAGCCGCCGGCCTGATTTTCCTTGGCCCGCCCGCCTCCGCCATCGATGCCATGGGCAGCAAATCCGCCGCCAAGGCCCTGATGGAAACCGCTGGCGTGCCGCTGGTGCCGGGCTATCACGGCGAAGCGCAGGACCTGGACACCTTCCGCGAAGCCTGCGAACGCATCGGTTATCCGGTACTGCTCAAGGCGACCGCCGGGGGCGGCGGCAAAGGCATGAAAGTGGTTGAGGACGTCAGCCAACTGGCCGAAGCCCTCGCCTCGGCCCAGCGTGAAGCGCAGTCATCGTTCGGCGACTCGCGGATGCTGGTGGAGAAATACCTGATCAAGCCGCGCCATGTGGAAATCCAGGTGTTCGCCGATCAACACGGCAATTGCCTGTACCTCAACGAGCGCGACTGCTCAATCCAGCGCCGGCACCAGAAAGTCGTCGAAGAAGCCCCGGCACCGGGCCTCAGCCCCGAGTTGCGGCGAGCAATGGGTGAAGCGGCAGTGCGTTCAGCACAGGCCATCGGCTACGTCGGTGCCGGCACGGTGGAGTTCCTGCTGGATGCTCGCGGTGAGTTCTTCTTCATGGAGATGAACACCCGCCTGCAGGTCGAACATCCGGTCACCGAAGCCATCACCGGGCTGGATCTGGTAGCCTGGCAGATCCGCGTGGCGCGGGGCGAAGCGCTACCGATCAGCCAGGATCAGGTGCCGCTGAACGGGCATGCCATCGAGGTTCGGTTGTACGCGGAAGATCCGGCGAATGATTTCCTGCCAGCCACCGGACGTCTCGATCTGTACCGCGAATCCCATGAAGGACCGGGGCGTCGGGTGGACAGCGGGGTCGAGGAAGGCGACGAGATTTCGCCGTTCTATGACCCGATGCTCGGCAAGTTGATTGCCTGGGGCGCCGATCGTGAACAAGCGCGGCTGCGCCTGTTGAGCATGCTCGATGAGTTCGCGATTGGCGGATTGAAGACCAACATCAACTTTCTGCGGCGCATCATCGCTAACCCAGCATTTGCCGAGGCGCAACTGGATACCGGGTTCATTCCTCGCTATCAGGAGCAATTGCTGCCGACGGCCACGGCGCTTGGCGATGAGTTCTGGAACGCGGCGGCGCAGGCCTTTGCGCAGAGTCTGCCGGGCGCTAGCCGAGCAGATGATCCGGCTTCGCCATGGGCTTTGAACAGCGGTCTGCGTGCCGGCCTGCCGAGCGAAACCACCTTGCATTTGAGCTGCGAAGGCCAGGATCGGGCGGTCACCCTCGGCGCTGGCGGCAACGCGAAATGGACTGGCGAGCAACTGCTGATCGAGCAGGACGGCTTGCGCCGTCGGTTGCGCGCGATCCGTCGCAGCGATGCTCTGTACCTGCAATGGGACGGTGAATTGCGGCGCGTCGAAACCTACGATCCGATCAGCGCCGTCGAGGCCAGTCACAGCCATCAGGGCGGGCTGACGGCGCCAATGAACGGCAGCATCGTGCGGGTACTGGTGGAGGCCGGGCAATCGGTTGAAGCCGGGGCGCAACTGGTGGTGCTGGAAGCCATGAAGATGGAGCACAGCATCCGTGCGCCACAGGCGGGAGTGATCAAGGCGCTGTATTGCCAGGAAGGCGAAATGGTCAGCGAAGGCAGTGCCTTGGTCGAGTTGCAGGAAGCTTGAAAAGCGGATCGATCCTACAGGGAGAGAGGATCGATCCGACTAGAACCTAGCCGTCGCGAGAACCACGACGCCGATGATTCGGCACTCGTCGGTGAACAGCGCTTTGGGCCAGGTCGGATTGAGCGGCACCAGGTAACGCTGGCCGCCCTCTTCGACCAATTTGCGAAAAATCGCCTCATCGCTGTCCTGCCACTGAACGATCACCAGTTTGCCGGGCTCCGCTTCCAGCGCCGGATCCACCAGAATCAGCATGCCTTCGGCAATGCTCTGGCCGGTGGGCGCGGTCATCGAGTTACCCATCACCGTCAGCCAGAACGCCGGGCCACGGGCGTGGTAATCCGTCAGTTCGAAACGGCGCTTGTCCTTTGCGCCTGAGTACTCGGGGGCGCTTTCACGGGCCTCCACCGGAGCGTTCCAGTCACTGACCGGGTAGCGGAAGTAT
The DNA here is from genome assembly GCF_025447575.1 of Pseudomonas sp. B2M1-30. Taxonomy (NCBI): domain Bacteria; kingdom Pseudomonadati; phylum Pseudomonadota; class Gammaproteobacteria; order Pseudomonadales; family Pseudomonadaceae; genus Pseudomonas; species Pseudomonas sp. B2M1-30. The sequence goes on from NZ_JAOEJT010000013.1 coordinate 168,983, forward strand.
GGGTTGTACTTCTGCGCCAACGGCATTTCGTCGTGGGCATCGATTTGCGGTTCGCGAATCACCATCGCGACCTCAAGAAACTCCATACCCAGCGCCTTGAGCACCCGGTTCATTTCCGTGACACCGGGCTCGCGACGTTTGTTCAGCCAGTGGCCAATGCCACCCTGAGACATGCCGACGCGCTCGCCGAGTTCGACTTGAGTGACTTTGAGTTCACTCATTTTGGCCTTGACCAATTCAATCCATTTATCCATGTGCGGCACCATACGTGCCCGTTCCCGGCCAGCAAAACACATATTGTAGTATTTAAATTCTGGTCACAAATACCCAGGGTAATATCCTAGGCGAACGGATTTGAATCGCCCAAAGGAGTGCCTTTTCACCATGAACATCAGCAGCAAAGACCTGCCCGACCTGGACACCGACACCACGTTCAACTCGCCACAAGGCAACGCGGCCGCTCAGCGAGCACTGGACTACTACTTGAAACCGACTGTGTCGGAACCGAAACCCGAAGAACGTTTCTTCGGCGTCAATCGCCACCTGAGCAATGAGGAATCCCTGGTGCACGCCTCCGACCTGTTGCGCTGCGCGGCAGCCACGGCATTCAAGGCGGCGGACAGCCTCCAGGGTGTCAATCGGGACCTGGCATTTTCAGCGGTGCATATGGTGGATATGGCGCGAGCGATGGTTGATCACGCACTGGATCGCGGTGAACGCTGAGAACGCGTTCGGACGGACGGGAAAGAATTTTCCAATCGCGCAGATAAAAACATTTGACTTGCAAATGATAATGATTATTATTGCATGCAGCTGGTCGCGAGATCAGTCGATGGACCAGAGACCTTAGGTCGGTCTTCTGGACTATCTCCTCATCAGGCTAATCACGGTTTTTGACCCGGCTTTTTGCCGGGTCTTTTTTTTGCCAGTTTTCTGGCTTTATAGCTTCAGGCTAATGAAGTCTTTGGGCGCTGCAAATTCGATGGCGCGGATAATATCAAAAGAATATCGCTTGGCAAGCGGACCCCGGCGGCATTGGGGCAAAGTAATGCCATTTAGCACTTGAGAATCAATCGCACAGTCACTAAGCTGCATTCGCGTCATGGACGACGCCCCCGCCACAACCCGCAATTTCCCTCGGTTTCACCCCTGTCTTGCGTGTAAAGTAGCCGCCATAAAAATCATATTCAGGAACCGATTATGACCGTGGCCAAATCCTCGTTCGACATCAGCGCCAATTTCGACAGCGGCAACATCCAAGTCATCGATATCAGCAATCCGCTCAACCCGGTTCTGGCGATCCGTCCGGATACCCGTAGCGGCCATTTCCAGTGGTTCCACTTCAAGGCCAGCGGTCTGCACGTCCATCAGGAACACTGGTTTCGCCTGGTCAACGCCAGCCAATCCTCTTACAACAAAGCCTGGACCGGCTATCAGGCGGTCGCTTCCTACGACCACGTCAACTGGTTCCGCATTCCAACCCAATTCGAAGGCGACAGCCTGCGCTTCTGCCTCGAAGCCGAGCAGACCCACGCCTGGTTCGCCTATTTCGAACCCTACAGCCGTGGCCGCCATGACTGGCTGATCCAGCAGGCGCTGACCAAGGCCGGCACCGAGTTGCTGGCCACCGGCAAGAGCGTCGAAGGCCGTGACATCCAGCTGCTGCGCAAAGGCAGCGGTGCCGAGGGTCGGCGCAAGATCTGGATCATCGCCCAGCAACATCCCGGCGAGCACATGGCCGAGTGGTTCATGGAGGGCGTGATCGAACGCCTGGAGCACCACGACGATCCGGTCCTGAACAAACTGCTGGCCAGCGCCGATCTGTATCTGGTGCCGAACATGAACCCGGACGGCGCGTTCCACGGTCATCTGCGTACCAACGCCATGGGCCAGGACTTGAACCGCGCCTGGCAGAACGCCAGCCAGGAGATCAGCCCGGAAGTGCTGTTCGTCCAGCAGCAGATGGAAAAGTACGGTGTCGACCTGTTCATCGATGCCCACGGCGACGAAGAAATCCCTCACGTATTCACCGCCGGTTGCGAAGGCAATCCTGGCTATACCCCGCGCATCGAGAAGCTCGAAGAACACTTCCGCAGCCACCTCAAGCACACCACCAAGGACTTCCAGACCAAGTACGGCTACACCCGCGACGAGCCGGGCCAGGCCAACATGACACTGGCCTGCAACAGCGTCGGCGAGAAATTCGACTGCCTGTCGCTGACCCTGGAAATGCCGTTCAAGGATCACGACGACGCACCGAACCCGCTGACCGGCTGGTCGGGTAAACGCTCCAAACAACTGGGCAAAGACGTGCTGACCACCATCGCCGACATGGTCGACACCCTGCGCTGATCCCCTGCTCCGTCGTCACCAGAAAGATCGCAGCCTCTTCTGCGATCTTTTGCTTTCAGGCAAAGAGGTTGCAAATAGAAACCAGATTATCTACCGTCATTCCAGTTTTAATTTGAAACCTGAAACGGAGTCGGGACATGAAACCTCAAACACTCGGCAGCGGCGTGGTGCTGCTGTTCGCCATTGCCGGCGGCCTGGCGGTGGGCAACGTGTATTACGCCCAACCGCTGCTCGATGCCATGGCCGAAGCCTTCGCCCTGTCACCCGCGACCATCGGCATCGTCATCACCCTGACCCAGCTCGGATACGGCGTCGGCCTGGTCTTGCTGGTGCCCCTCGGTGATCTGCTCAACCGTCGCCGGCTGATCGTCACGCAAACCCTGCTGTCGGCGGCGGCTTTGTTGATGATCGCGCTGGCATCGAGCGGCGCGTGGCTGCTGCTCGGCATGACCCTGACCGGCCTGCTCGCGGTCGTCACCCAAGTGCTGGTGGCCTACGCCGCGACCCTTGCGGCCACCGCAGAACACGGACGCGTGGTGGGCGTGATCACCAGCGGCATCGTCGTCGGTATTTTGCTTGCGCGCACGGTTGCTGGCAGCATGGCGGATCTGGCCGGCTGGCGTTCGATCTATCTGCTGTCGGCGGGTTTGACCCTGATGATGGCACTGCTGTTGTGGCGCGTACTGCCCAAGAATGAAGCCCCGCAATCGGCCACGACCTATGTCGCGTTGATCGCCTCGGTATTCAGTTTGTTCAAGGAGGAGCCGGTGCTGCGGCAGCGGGCGATTCTGGCCCTGCTGACCTTCGCCAGCGCCATGGTGCTGTGGACGCCGATGGTGCTGCCGCTGGCCGCCCCGCCACTGTCGCTGAGTCACAGCGAGATCGGTCTGTTCGGCCTTGCCGGTGCGGCAGGCGCACTCGCCGCCGCGCGAGCCGGGCATCTGGCGGATCGTGGATGGGGACAATGGGTCAGCGGCCTGTCGCTGCTGTTGATGCTCGTTTCCTGGCTGCCGATCGCCCTCACCCAGTCCTCGTTGTGGGCGTTGCTGCTGGGGGTAATCACCCTGGATCTCGGGCTGCAGGCGGTACACGTCAGCAGCCAGAGCATGATCTACAGCGTACGCCCGCAAGCGCAGAGCCGACTGACGGCCGGCTACATGCTGTTCTACTCGATCGGCAGTGCCTTGGGTTCGATCGGCTCGACCGCCGTGTATGCCTGGGCCGGATGGCTCGGCGTGTGCCTGCTCGGCGCCGGCATCAATGTCATCGCGCTGCTCTACTGGTGGCGAACGCTGGCCACCCGAGCCACCGGTGGCGAGGAAGCATGCTCCCGCGCCACCTAGGCCATCAGCCGCGATCCCGTCCGCGCAGCATGCTGTCGAGCACCTCGTCGCGACGTATCCAGCCATGGAACAGCGCCGCCGCCAGGTGCAACAGCACCGTCAGGAACAGCAGATACGCCAGATACCCGTGGGCCTTGCGCAACAGCGCGAACACCTGGGCATCCGCTGGCACGATCGAAGGCAACTGCAACGAACTGCCGAGCATCACCGGATCCCCGGCCGCGCTGATCATCGCCCAACCCAGCAGCGGCAATACCAGCATCAACGCATACAACAAGAGATGGGAGGCCTTGGCCGCCATGGCTTGCCAGCCCGGCAGATCCTCCGGCAACGGTGGTTGGCGGGTAGCAAGGCGCACCGCCACACGGACGATCGCCAACAACAGAATCGCAATGCCCAGCGGCTTGTGCAGGTTGATCAGCCATTCATGCCGCTGCGACACCGAGGCGACCATGCCGGCTCCGATGAACAGCATGGCGATGATCATGATTGCCATCAGCCAGTGCAGCAGGCGCGCCAGCGGATTGAAATGCGTCGGTCGAATGCTCATGGGCGAGCCTCCTGTCGGGTGGCGGGCAACTGGCTGACTTCGCTGGTGCGGCGCAGGTAGGAACTGGCGTAAGCGGCGGAACGCGCCGCGAGCAATGGGTCGTCGGAACCCTGGATACCGGCCGGCAGCACCAGCGGATCGTAGTTGACGTCACGGCACTCGCCGCTGAGTTGCGGCTGGGTTTTCTCCAGCACCAGAGTGCCGGCATTCAGCACCTTGCGCCCGGCGGGCCAGGTCTTGCTCGCGTCATTGACCGGATCATCGGCGTTGGCCAGGGTGATGTTCAACTGGAAGCGCAGCGGCGCGGCGGCCAGCCGTTGCACCAGATCCTTCTCCAGAAAATCGCTGCCCTCAGGCGCGGTGGCGCCTGCTGCGTCCTGGGCCAACGGGGTCACACTCCAGCGCACCGCTTGCTTCTTCCCACTGGCATCCACCAGATAAAACGCGTTGATGCCGTTATAGGTTTCAGTCGCATAACTGGCCGATGGTTTGGCGGTTTTCACCCACGTCAGGAATGGCACGGCTTCCGGGTGCGAGGCAAAAAACGCCGGCACTTTGCTCGGGTCCGGTTTGCCGGTGGCAGGATCCGGGGACTGTGCCTGTTGCAACTGATAGAACGCCTCAGGCGTGCCCACCGGGAACACCGGCATGCTGTTCATCCCGGTGCGCCACTGCTGACCGTTGGCCTGAGTGAAACGCAGCGCCAGGCTGCGGATCGGCACGGCGCTGTCCGGCGCATAAGGATTGCCGGCCGGCAGCGCAAAGCGTCCGACCACCGGGGTCCGTGGGTCGTTGAACACTTGCGCAGTGGAATACACCCGCGCCTCACCGCTGCTCTCGAAATGCCCGATCACGCAGACACCCTTGGCGTGATTGCGACGAAATCCGGGATGCACGCCGTTGTTCTTTTCCATCACATCGACCAGCGCCTTGGGGGTCAGACGCTGTGGGTCAAGCGTGCCGTGAACGTAGGCAAAAGCGCCGGCGAGCGCGGCGACCACCACGGCGATGCCGCCCAGACGCAACACCACGCTCGCGGCGCTCAATGGCGGGCGCTGCGGCCCGCCGGACGGTGAGGTTCGATCAACCATGAACGACTCCAGGGCCATCGGCCACAAGTAGGAAGAATCAGCAAGACGTGCGCCAATCGGATTTATTCCACGGCCCGGTATTTATTTTTCCGAACGTGGAATAACCTCGGTTGCCGGGCGTCTTCCTAGTCCACAGCGTAGTGACTAGCGGAATTTCATGAGCGAAATCGACGAACAACTGAGAGAAATCATTCCCAGATTGCGCCGCTTCGCGCTGTCGTTGACCCGCAACGGCAGCAGCGCGGACGATCTGGTGCAGGCCAGCCTGGAGCGAGCCCTGTCGAGCTGGGGCGATAAACGCGCCGAGGGTGACCTGCGCGCCTGGCTGTTCTCGATCCTGTATCGCCAGTTCGTCGATGCCCATCGGCGCTCTCGCCGCTACGCGCGGATGCTCGAATTCTTCACCGGCCGCGAAGACACCGAACCCTCGGTCGAACGCACGGTGATCGCCCGCTCGACCCTGCAAGCCTTCGACCGCCTGCCCACCGAACAGCGCGCCCTGCTGCTCATGGTCTCGGTGGAAGGCCTGACCTATAAGGAGGTCGCCGAGATTCTCGACGTCCCCACCGGCACCGTGATGTCGCGCCTGTCCCGCGCCCGCCAGGCCTTGCGCCAGCTCAGCGACGGCGAAATCAGCAGCCCTTCTTTGCGGATACTCAAATGATCAGCATGCCTCCCAGCGAGCGTGACCTGCACGCTTACGTCGACCACCAACTCAACGATACCGACCGGCGTCTGCTGGACAACTGGCTGGCCAGCCACCCGGACGAAGCCGCCCGGGTGCGCGCCTGGCAGCAGGATGCCCAGCAACTGCGCGCGGCACTTGGCGGTGCCTTGCAGCAACCGGCCAATCCCGATCTTGACCCCGCCGTGATCCGCCAGCGCCTCAAACGTCAGTCACGCCGACATCTGGCCAGCGCCGCGATGCTGCTGATTGCGGTGAGCATTGGCGGCGTCAGCGGCTGGCAAGCGCGGCAGATGACCTTCATGCGCTCGATGGCCCCCATGACCGACGCCTTGCAGGCCTATCGCCTGATCGCTCAGCAAGGCCTGTTACCGGCGGACTACACGGTCGACAGCAAGGAGGGCATGCAACATTGGCTGGATCGTTACTTCACCCGCGCCAGTCGCTTGCCGGACCTGACCGCTGCGGGGTTCCAGCCGATCAGCGGCCGCCTGCTCAGCACCGATGAAGGCCCGGCGGCGATGGTCACGTACGAGGATCGCGGTGGACACAAAGTCAGCTTCTACGTGCGCCCGCCAGGACCGAAAAACACCTTTCTGCCCCGAGGCAGCCGCAGCGACGGAGAGTTGCAGGCCGATTATTGGTCGGGCGGCGGCTACAACTATGCGGTGGTCAGCCCGGTGAACACGCCGGCTGCGCAGCAGCTCAGGCAATCGCTGCAGTTCTGAGTCTCCAGCGGTATCCCTTGTGGGAATCAAAACCCCACATCCAGCACCACATTGTCCAGGTAGGTCCCCGCTGGCGGTGTGGTCTGGTCGGTGTAGATCTTCGCGTTGTAATTGAAGATCTGACTGCCGGTGCCCAGGCCGTTACCCGGATTGACCTCGGCATCGGTGCTGGCCCGGCGTGCGGCGCCGACGCTGCCCCAGCGCGTGGTGCCGGCGCTCTTGAAGATGTCGTACGCCAGATAATTGCTGCCGGAGATCATCTGCCGCCGACCTCCGACACTCAGGGGATTCTGCCCGTCGCTCAGGCCCACGGTGTACACGCTGCCCTTGGTGCAAGCCAGGTTGATGGTCTGCCCGGTGACCGCCGTGAAGGCGCTGACCACCGGCGCGCTGCCGAACGCGATGTTTGGCGCGGTGATGGTGCAGTCGTTGGACACCGTCAGGTTGACCGTCAGCGTGGTGGTGCCGCTGGCGATGTCGCGCCCCAGGCAAATCCCGCCGATGCCGATTCCGGAGCAGTAGTTCCAGTTCCAGAAAATGCTCAGGGTCTCGCTGTACACCCCCGCCGCAACGTTGCTGCCAAGCGTGGTGCCGAAGTACAGCGGCACGGTTCTCGGCACCGTGCCGCCCAGCAGTCCCAGGGCGTCGATGATGCCGTTGCGAGCGAAGTCATAAGCGGTGCCACGGGTCAGCGGGTAGCTGGTACTGTTGTTCGCATAAATCGTGTAGCCGATGACATCCCCGGTCGGCCCGAGCAGGCCGCTTTGGGTCGATGTCACCGTGGCCCAGAAATGATCGTTGCTGGTCAGCAGCGACAGCAGCGACCCCGTACAACTCAAACCACCGTTGAGCGTGGAGCTGGGCTGCGACGTGGTACGCACCGCAATCGAACTGATGGTGCCGAACGCGGCCGGCGTGGTGGTGACCACCGAACACAATGCCTGCGCCGCTCCCGACCAGCACAGCGCCAGCAACACGAAAACGCGCGCACCGATCATTGGCACACCAACGGCCCGATCAGCGGCACCTGGTCCTGCTGCAGATCGACAGCAAACCGGGCCTGGCAGGTCGTGCCATCCGCCAGGGTCACGCGCAACGAGTTCTGCGCCTGCAGGTTTTCCAGATAGACCAGGCCGTCCCAGCCGACCACCGTGTGCGTACCACTTTCCTCATGCAGCACCGCGCTGCCGAGCGGCAACTCACGCTGCTGCCCATCCACCAGCACGATGCTCGCGGCAATCACCCGGCTCAGGGGAAACTCCAGCAGATAACCGCTACCACGGCGCACGGCGATCCGCTGCTCGACATTCGGGCTGCGCACATTGGCCGGCAGGTTCAACGGATCGATCTCGTATTTGCCTCGATAGTAGGCGCTGCTCCACGGCACCAGCAGGTGGCCGTTGCGATCGGTCTGGCCGACCTGCTGATTTTCGTAGCGCACCGGAATGTCCGCGTAGCCGTCGGTGCTGACCACCACAAAGGCATCGTCGATGCGGTTGGCGGCGAACATCTGGCGATCCATCCACACCAGCGAACCGCTGGCATCGGCCCAGCGGGTTTCGGCCTCCGAGGTGCCGTAGACACCAGCCTGCAACTGCACCGACTGCAGGCGCCAGGTCACATCGGCCTGGCGGTAATCGGCGCCATCGCCCTTGGCATAACCGAGGTTGAAACCCACCCCGCCCTCGCTCGGCACCGCGCGGCTGTAATTGACCCGTTGTTGCGATTGCCCGGTCTTGCTCCGCTCGCTGCTGATCGCCAGGCTGCCGCGCAGATCGAACGGGATCACCAGTTGCGCCTGCACCGCCCAGTTGCTGTCGCCGATTTCCCGATTGGCCGACAGGTAGAAACTGCTGTTGCGCCACAGCGGTTTACTCCAGCTCAGGTTAAGCAGCCGCGTGCGGGTATTGTCGGCCGCGCGGATATCGAAGTACCCGGCACCGAGGCTGCCCCAGCGCTCCAGATTGAGGCTCAGGGTCGCTTGCTCACTGCGACGGCTGAGGCTGACGTAAGGGGTGTCGACCACGGTCAGATCGGCGTACTGGTCACGGCGCTGCAGCCGTTGCCAGGAAAAGCTGTAGCGTTGAGTGGTGTATTGATAGCCGAGACTCAGTTGCTGGCCGGCCTCACCCTCGAACCGGCTCTGGCTGAGCGCACTGTTGAGCACGCCGAAATTGCCCAGCCGCAGATTGCCGCCGAAACCAGCCAGCGCCAGCGAGTCGGCAGCTTCGGCGTGGCTTTCGAAGGTGAAGCTGTCACTCACGCCGTAGCGCAGGCTGCCCGAGGACACCCCCGGCCCATAACTGAAACCCTTCAAGCCGTAATCGCGGCGCAGCGTACCGGCGGCTACCGAGAAATCGCTCAGGCCTTTTTGCAGCAAGTTGCTGGTGACGTAGAACGGCACGGTGGTCGACACCTGCCGACCCAGCGCGTCGGTGGTCACCACCACCGCCTCACCGGCACCGTTGATGAATGGAATATTGGTCAGGGTGTACGGCCCCGGTTGCAATTCGGCGCTGCTGGACTTGTAGCCGTTGATAAACAGATCCACCGACGAGGGCACCGCCGCTTCCCCGGCGAACTGCGGCAGTGGATAGGTCACCAGATCCGGACGCACGGCGAAATCCCGGGAAAACTGCACACCGCCCAAACGCACCGAGTTACTCCAGGGCAACGCACCGCTGATCACGTCGCCCGCCTCGTAAGTCAGCATCCGCTCGTCATCGGAGTAGCGCCAGGTGGTGTCGTAGCGCAGATAACCGTTGTTCAGGGTGCTGACCGCATCTTCCGACAATGTGCGGCGGTACTGCCCGGTGTTGGACAACGTGCCCCAACTGTCGAACACCCGCACTTCGTTCCACGCCGCCAGATAGCTGCCGGCATCATCGGTGTCGTTGAGGTACAGGTCGTAGTTGAACAACGCGCCGAAACTGCTCAACGCCTGGGTACGCGGGTAGGCCTGGCGGTTGCCGATGAATTGCTCCGGCAACCAGTCCGCCGGCACATCGAGCAGCAACCGCTGACCGACGCTGTCGTAATCGCTGTGCAGACCCGGCAGGCTGTCAAGATCGACTTCGGCGCCCACCGTATCGGGCAGCTTCATGCCGGTGTCATGCAATACGCTGGCCGGCAGAAACAATCGGCCGCCGCGCTGCTCGACCGCCACCACCCGCCCGGTATTCATCTGGTTGACCACCAGTTCGAGAAACAACTGTGCATCACTCACGGCCTCCATGCCGCTGGGGGGCGGCGGCAGTTCGCCGGCCCCGGCTGGATCAACGAACACCAGGCAGCACGCGCCGGTCATGAGCCACAACGGACGCTGAATACGGCGAGCCCATCCCGGACTCATTAGCGTGTCACGTCCGTCAATGGACTGAATCCTCCTGATACCGCTTTCAACCACTCAACAAAATCTGCGGCGACGTCAGCGCGCCGGCGCGATGCTCTGCACTTGCGCCGCGCCATTGATCCGCCCTTGCAACGCTGGCTGCCCCGCCAGCGGCCCCGGCGCGGGCCAGCGCATCACCGCGCCCGGCAGTACGTAGCCCAGCAACCCTTCGGCCAGCGGTTTGTCCTGACCGGACTGTTTGATCGCGACATCGGTCAACCGCGCATGCACCGCCCCCTGATTGCGCACTTCCACATAAGGCCGACCGTCCACCGTGACCGTGCGCCAGCTCAGTTGCGGCAGGCCGACACCCTTGGGATCACGCTGGCGCGTGCTGTCTTCCTTGCTCCACAACCCCGCTCCGTAGGCGAACAACGGGACCGAATAGCGCATCTGGAAGCGAATGGCGGCAGCGGTCTTGCCGTCCGCAGCGGCGGGGGCCTGGGCCGAGGGGATTTCATCGATGATGATGCGGTAGGCCAGCTCCTGCCCCGGCGGCACTTCCCTGGTTCGGGTCAGGCGCACCAGTTGTTTCTGCCCAGGCTCGATCTTCGCCACCGGCGGGCTGCCGATCACCTCGCGCTGGTTGCGGTACTGCTCCTCGAAACCGTTCTGCGTCCAGCCGAACACGCGGATCTGCAGGTTGGCGGTTTCGTTGCCGCGATTTTCCAGCCACAACGCACTGGCCTGCTGATCGGCTTCCAGCACCGGGTCGATCGGCCAGATCAACACCGAACTGGCGGCCTGAACCTTGCCCGCCCCGCACATGACCAACCCCAGCATCGCGCACCGCACGAGTGATTGCCGTGTCGTGAATGACCCCATGAACCTGCTCCTTGTCGGCAATTCAAGCCTCGCCTCACCACGACAGTTGCACCTGCAACACGTCGCTGTACGTCCCCCCAGGCTGATTGCCCGGCAATTGCACCTGACCGTAGATCGGCAGGCTGATGTTGTTGGCATCGCTGTAGGCCACCGCCACACTCTGGCCTATCCCCAGGCTCTGGCTGTACGCGGCGTCACGAAACAGCGCATAAGCCACCTGCGCGCTGCCAGTGGTGAGCTGCATGCGCCGCCCGCCGTTGTTGTACTGGCCGCCATCGACAGTCATGTTCAGCGTCACCCCCGGCGTGCATTGCAGTTGCACGCCACCGGTGAGCGCCACCTGCACCGTGCTGGTGGACAGGGCCGAACGCGAGCCGAAATTCAGCCCGCCATAGTTCGAGACCCCACCCACCACCAGGCAGCCCGGCGTGATCGTGGCGCTGACCTGAAAACTCTGGCTGGTCACCGCCGCCAGCGGCAACGGCAAACCGGCCGCGCACAGCATCAGCAGCGCGGTAAAGCCATGCCGGCCCACGGCACTAGAACGTCAGTTCGACAGAGATGGTGTCGGTGTAAGTCCCCGCCGGCAGCCCGGCCTTGCCCACCGCCTGACCGTAAAGGTTCACGGTCTGCGCCACCCCGGTGCTGGCGGCGAGGCTGATCACCCCGTCGATCGCCAGCAACTGCGAGTGGCCGGCATCGGTGTACAAGTCGTACGGCACGTAATTGGCGACGCCGTCGTACAACGCCCGGGTGCCGCCCGCCGACTGTCCGTCATGGGCACCGGCACGCACCTTGACCGTCGGCGTGGTGCCGGCGGAACAGAGGATCGACAGCGCCCCGCCGCCGCCACCCAGCACTTGCCCGCTGGCGGTGGTGAACAGGCTGTTGGCGGTGCCGAAGTTCAAGGCACCGAAGTTCAGCCCCGTAGAGCCGCCGGAGCCATTGACCTGGCAACTGCTGGTCAGGATCAGGCTGGAGGTGATCTGGCCGGTGACGGTGGTGGCGGCATTCACGCTGGAAACCAGCGTCAGGCCGAGCAGTGACAAACCGATCCTTGAGGCAATCTTGTGCATGGTGTCCTTCCTTTGCGGTTTACCAATCGAGCGTCACCGTCAGGGTGTCGGTATAGACACCGGCCGGTACTGCGCGGGTATTCGCCACCACCGTGCCAAATACCGGAATGGGTATCTGCGCGCCGCTGGTAACAGCGAAATTGTGTTGCTGGCCGATGCGGTAGCTCTGGCTGCCAGAGGCATCGAGGAACAGTTGATAGGGGAGCGTCTGGCGCCCGTTGCTCAAGCGGCGGGTGGTGCCGTCTCCATGGGTGCCGCCGTCGATGGTCACGGTGAAACCGGTCACCGACGGGTTGCAGGCGACGTTGAGCCGGCTGTTGGCATCGTTGTCGAGGCTGGCCTTGATCGGCGCGTTCCAGGTCGGGCCTTGCTGGCCGAAATCGAGTTTGCCGAGATCACCCACCGGGCTGGCGGGGCTGGAGGAGTTGGTCACTTCGCAGCCAGCAATCAGCGTCAACCGCGCAAGGATCTGCCCGCTGACCGCCGCTTGGGCGTCTTCGGTGAGCAACAGCAGCGTGCTTGCGGCGATTACCAGCCAATGTCTGCCCGTCATTGCGTCCTTACTCCCTCAGCTCACCCGGCAGATTGCGTACAACCGCGAGTGCCCTCCCTTGCGCCACCCACATCCATCGGGTGGCCGATAAAAACCGCTGCGATCACCAGGTGACCGTCACCTTGACCAGGTCCGAATAGCGGCTGACCCGAGGCACCTCGGCCAGCCGCTCGATCCGCGCGTACAACGGCAGCTCCACGGTGCCGCTGTCCGGCACCCGGCCACTGACCGGCACATCCACTACCAACGGAACCCGCCGCGCCGCGTCCTGGTACAACCGATAAGGAATCGGCTGGCTGCCCGCCTGACCGGCCATGTAGCGCACCTCGCCCACTCCGCCATGCAGGCCGCCGTCGACGCGCATCTGGTACGGCGTGTCCGGATTGCACTCCAGACGCGGCAGGCGCTGGTTGGTCAGCGCCGCGCCGAGCGGCCCGGCCGGATCGTCAAGGCGCGCCGTGCTGCCAAAATCGAGCACGCCCAGTTGCTCAATGCCCGCTTCCCGCTGCTGGCCGATCAACTGGCAGCCGCGTTGCACGTCGACCCGCACCTCCACCTGCAAATCCGCAGCATGGACGGGCACGACAAGCACTGTCAGCAGCCCCAGAACCGCTCTTGCCTTCACTGCCCCACTCCTTGTGAGGAATCGTTTTGCTGTCGTTACTGCGTTTCAGACTAGCAACGGTCGACGATTCCGCCAGTCGATTGGATCCATGTATCTGCCGGGATATGTTTCGAAAGATTGGCAACACGCGGAATCACGTCGCTGACAAAACCTGTACGTACCCCACAATGTTGTTGAATCCTCCCATGCAGTCGCCGAACCACGGTGGAAGGAAAACTATCCATCTGGTTACACTACGTCGCCGCGCTCGGGGAGCCGGCCCTGACGAACACGGAGTGACCCCACAAGTGCCCGCCCGACCGCCCAAACACTCGCCTCCGACCCAACGCTGGTCGTTGTTGCGCCGACTGTTCGGCAAAGGTTCGCCCGGCACATCGGGGAACGGCGCCGCCGCCCAGGCGATGCGGGATTTCTTCCGGCACAAGGCCCACGGTCAGGGCTATACCCTCAGCCACAGTCAGTTGCGGGTCATCGATTGCATGGCCCAGCAAACCAGCCTGCTGTTCGCAACTCATCCGCAAACGCCACCGAGCCTGTACCTGTACGGGGCCGTCGGACGCGGCAAGAGCTGGCTGCTCGATGGCTTCTTCCAGGCCCTGCCGATCGAACAGAAACAGCGCCTGCACTTTCATCAGTTCTTCGCCCGGTTGCATCAGGGCATGTTCAGCCATCGCCAGCAGGACGACGCCCTCGGCGCGACACTGGACGAGTTGCTGCAAGATTGTCGGGTGCTGTGTTTCGACGAGTTTCATGTGCATGACATCGGCGATGCAATGCTCATCACCCGCCTGTTCAAGGCCCTGTTCAAGCGCGGCATTCTGCTGCTGGTGACCTCCAACTACCCGCCCGAAGGCCTGTTGCCCAATCCGCTGTATCACGCCCGGTTCAAACCGGTGATCGACCTGATCCATGCGCGGATGCAGGTCATGGAGGTCGGTGGCTCCCACGATTACCGCAGCCAGGCGCGCAACCATGCTCATCAGCTGTTCACCCAGGGCCATTACGTATGGCCAGCCTCGCCCGCACAACGCCAACGGCTCGAACTGCCGCCGCGCGACACGCCAGCCCTGGCGCTGCCGGTGGGCAGCCGGCACCTCCAGGCGCGTCTGTGTGAAGGACGCCGTGTCGCGTTCACCTTCAACGACCTGTGCGAGCAGCCCACGGCGGTGATGGATTACCTGGAGCTGTGCCGGCGTTTCGACCGCTGGATCATCGATGACTTGCCGCAGCTGGGCGAATGCTCGATCGCCGCACAGCAACGCTTCATCAACCTGATCGACGTGCTGTACGACCAGGACAAGCACCTGACGCTGCTCGGCGACCTGCCGTTGAGCGAAAGCCTCGGCGGCAGCGCCATCGACCTGGCCCGCACCCGCAGCCGGCTGGGGCAGCTGCAGGAAGTGCATGAGCGCGCCTGAGCGCTCTCGTTCAAGCCCGGTTGCAGTGAGTCAGAAAGCTGACCGAACCTGTATCATGTCGCCCATTTCGGGCATCCCTCGCCCTTCCCATCTGAAAGCGAACCCGCTCATGCACACCCTTGCTCAATTGCGCGCCGGCGAACTGTCGGGCATTACCCGACTGGATCTGGCCGAAGGACTGACCGAGTTTCCAGCGCAGATTTTCGACCTGGCCGATACCCTGGAAGTGCTCAACCTGAGCGGCAACGCCTTGAGCAGCCTGCCGGATGACCTGCATCGCCTGACCCGGCTGCGGGTGCTGTTCTGCTCCGACAACGACTTCACCGAGTTGCCGGCGTGCCTGGGCCAGTGCCAGGCGCTGACGATGATCGGTTTCAAGGCCAACCGGATCTCTGAGGTGCCCGGCGCTGCTTTGCCGCCGCTGCTGCGCTGGCTGATCCTGACCGACAACCGCATCGAAAACCTGCCGACGGAACTGGGCGAACGTCCGTACCTGCAAAAGCTCATGCTGGCGGGCAATCGCCTGCAATCACTCCCACCCTCCCTGAGCCATTGCCATCGGCTGGAGCTGATCCGCATCGCCGCCAACCGCTTGAGCGAACTGCCGCAATGGCTGCTGACGCTGCCGAGCCTGACGTGGCTGGCCTACGCCGGCAATCCGCTGGAAACCGAGGCCGACGCTGCCGCGCTCGAAGGCACCGCGCACATCGACTGGTCGGCGCTGCGTCTGGAACAACGGCTGGGCGAAGGCGCTTCCGGGGTGATTTCCCGGGCAACCTGGCAACGCAACGGGCAACCGGACACGCCGGTGGCGGTCAAGCTCTACAAGGGTGAAATGACCAGCGACGGCTCGCCGCTGCACGAGATGAACGCCTGCATCACCGCCGGCTTGCACCCGAATCTGATCCGCGTCGAAGGACGCATCGGCGATCACCCGGAAGGCCAGCAGGGGCTGGTGATGCAACTGATCGATCCGAGCTATCGCAACCTCGCGGCGCTGCCGAGCCTGGCGTCCTGTTCACGGGATGTTTATGCCGACGATTGCCGCTTCAGTGCCGAGGTGGCGTTGCGCATCGCCCGGGGCATCGCTTCGGTCGCCGAACACCTGCACCAGCAAGGCATCACGCACGGCGATCTGTACGGTCACAACATTCTGTTGAACGAGCGGGGCGATTGCCTTCTGGGGGATTTTGGCGCCGCGTCGTTCCATGCCACGACCGACAACCTGGAAACCCAGGCGCTGCAACGCATCGAAGTACGCGCCTTCGGGATCTTGCTGGGAGAATTGCTCGAACGCATCGACTCGGGACTGAGCGATGAGCGACGTAAAGTGCTGGAAGATCTGGAGCGGCGCTGCTGTCAGCCGGATGTGCTGGCGCGGCCGGGGTTCAGTGAGGTGGTGCGGGAGCTGAGAAGCCTGTAACCGCAGCCTACCCTGCGGCGAGAGAGCAGGCTCGCTCGCCGCAGGTCAGTTCAGCGTCGGATCAACCCGCCAGGCCGACAAACATGTCCTGCACGTCGTCATGGTTGTCCAGGCCTTCGAGGAAGGCTTCGACTTCAGCCATCTGCTCGTCGCTCAAACCGCTGACCGGGTTTTTCGGCTGATAGCCCAGTTTGGCCGACAGCACGGTGAAACCTTGCTCCGGCAGGGCTTTCTGCACGGCGTCAAGGTCGGCCGGGTCGGTCAGGAACAGGGTTGCGCCCTCTTCTTCACCCGGTTCGAAGTCCTGGGCGCCGGCTTCGATCGCGGCCATTTCCGGATCGGCGTCCGGGGTGTCCGGCGAGGCTTCGATCATGCCGACATGGTTGAAATCCCAGGCAACGGAGCCGGAAGCACCCAGTTGGCCCTTGCGGAATGCCACGCGGATTTCCGCCACGGTGCGGTTGATGTTGTCGGTGAGGCACTCGACGATCAGCGGCACCTGATGCGGGGCAAAACCTTCGTAAGTCACGCGATGGTATTGCACGGTTTCGCCCAGCAGGCCCGCGCCTTTCTTGATCGCGCGATCCAGGGTTTCCTTGGGCATCGAAGCTTTCTTGGCCTGTTCGACCACCAGACGCAGGTGTGCGTTGGTGGCGGTATCGGCACCGTTGCGGGCAGCGATGGTGATTTCCTTCACCAGTTTGCCGAAGATCTTGCCCTTGGCGTTGGCTGCCGCTTCTTTGTGTTTAACCTTCCACTGTGCGCCCATTACTCACTCTCTTGATCTGTGGCGCCGAGACATCTATTGGCCGACGCGTGCCGGCAAGTTTATACGCCCTAAACCCGGCAATCGACCAAAAATTCCTTCGCCGAATCGACATATTCACCAAAGTTTGTAGGGTGTTTCTGAAAAGCACCTTTGCCATGACCATTCAGCGCTGGGTTTTCGTACCCTCTGTCGTCCGTATTGCCTGACAGAGCCCGTGCGATGCTCAACGACAAGGAAAGTCCGTTTACCCTGACCCTCACCGCTGGCGGGTTATGCCTTCCAGTTCTGCGCTTCAGCGGTCAGGAAGCGCTCAACCAGCCTTTCCGTTTCGAGATTGAAGTGATGGGTCTCGCCCCGGCCCTGGCGCCGGGCAGGTTGCTGCACCAGAGCGCATATCTGCGCCTGGACGATGGACAAGGCATTCACGGCATCATCCACAGTGCCAGTTGCGAACATCGCGCCTCGCATCGGCTCAGCTATCGGCTGCTGCTGGTGCCTCATCTGCAAACCCTTGATGGCTCACCGCGACGGCGGGTGTTCGTGCAACTCAGCGTGCCGCAGATTCTGCAGCGGCTGCTCGCTGAACATCATCTGCCCACCGACAGTTATCTGTTGAAAACGAATCTCGGCCACTACCCGGTGCGGGCCTTCTGCATCCAGTACGACGAAAGCGACCTGGCGTTCCTCCAGCGATTGTGTGAGGAAGAAGGCATTCACTACCATTTCGAACACCGCATCGACGGCCATGTCGTGGTGTTTGCCGATGACAACATGCACCTGCCGCAGCAGCCGCTGTTGATCGCCTTCAACAGCGAAACCGAAGCGCCGACGCCTGCGGTCAACAGCCTGTTTCAGCGCCACGACGCGGTTCACCCGCACGCCCTGGCCGGTGTGCGCAATCGCGGCCGGCAGGCCAGTGAGCAACTGGCCGCCAATCACCCCGTGACAGACCCCGGCGCCATGCCCGCCGCGCTGTCGCCGGAACAGCGTCACGCCGAACGCCGCAGTCGCCGGCACCTGGAGCGCCAGCGCTGCCAATACCGTTGTGTCCAGGGCCGCAGTGACTGCACCGGCCTGCTCAGCGGGCGGCTGCTGCAAGTGACGGATCATCCGGTGGCGAGTTTCAACGAACAGTGGCTCGTCACCGAACTGCGTCATCAGGGACAGCAATCTTCGATTCTTGATCCGACGCCGGTCAGCCACCGCTATCACAACGATTTCACCGCCCTGCCCTGGTCCACCGAATTTCGCCCGCCGCTGAAACAGCCACGTCCGAACATCCCGGGGTATCACCTGGCGCAAGTGCTCGGTGTGCCGGGCCATCCCGCGAAACGGGACGATCAGGGGCGCATCGCCGTGCGTTTATGGCCATCGCACGCCGCTGGCGAAGAGGACGAACCGCTGTATCTGCCGATCGCCATGACCCATGCCGGCGGGTGCATTCCCCAGGAAGCATTGCCCCGCGCCGGCAGCGAAGTGTGGATCAGTTTTCTCGACAGCGACCCGGACCGGCCGATCCTGTGCCTGGATACCCGACAGACCCGGTCACCACGCAACACCCGGCCGGAACAGGACAGCAGCCTGCTGCTCGACTGGTTGCGTCATCACACGGGGCCTTGATCCGGCGCGTGTTTACCGGGGCCTTGGGCGGGCACGACCGGCACCAGCCCCAGGAACGCCTGAATCAACCGCAACTCCCGCCGCCGCTCCAGGCAACCGATCATGTGCCGGTTGAGCAGCCCTTCTCCGACAATCGGAATCGCCACCACTCGCGGGTCATGGCTGACCTCAGCCGACGACACCACACCAACACCCAACTGCGCCGCCACCGCTTCGGTCACCGCCTCACGGCTGTCCAGTTCCAGCAACACCCGCGGACTGACCGAAGCTTGCGCGCAGGCCTGATCGAACGTGCGTCGGGTAATCGAGCTCGGCTCACGTAAAACCATGATCACTTGGTCCAGCGCCTTGAGCTTGACCTCACCACCGCGCAACGCCCACGGATGCCCCGCTGGCACCAGCGCGCAGATCCGCGATTCGCTCAGCGGTTGCAGATGCAGGCCCCTGCGCGGTTCGACTTCGGTCAGCACCGCCACGTCGGCGTGTTCAGAGAGCAGCGCGGCCAGGGTTTCCTGAGCGTTGCCCAGACACAGGTTCACGGTGATCCCCGGATAACGCGCCCGCAGGCTGGCGAGCATCGGCATGACCATGTGCGGGCCGTCCGCCGCGATTTCCAGGCGCCCTGTGAGCAACTGCCGATTGGCTTCGAGCAGCACCTGCGCCTCCTCCGCCAGACCGAACATCGCCCGGGTGATCGCCGCCAGTCGGGTGCCTTCCTCGGTCAGTTCCACCCGTCGTGCCGTGCGCCGCAGCAAGGTGATCTGGTAGTGCTCCTCCAGTGCCTTGATGTGCCCGGTGACCGCCGGCTGGCTGATGAACAGCCGTGCGGCAGCGCGAGTGAAGCTGCCCTCCCGGGCCACGGCGTCGAAGGCGCGGAGCTGAAACAGGTTCATGAATAACTCTCACTGATGGCTAGCATAACAACAAACAATTTGATTGATGATCCGCCGAATTGCAACGTATGCCCCGTAGCTTCATCCCACAGCGCCATCGCGAGAACACACGAATGAGTACCGCCGCCCCTCTCCTGCTTACGCCCGGTCCGTTGACCACGTCGGCCCGAACCCGCCAGGCCATGCTGGTGGACTGGGGCTCGTGGGATGACCGCTTCAACCAACTGACCGCCAGCCTGTGCGAGCAACTGCTGGCGATCATCAACGGCGCCGCCACTCACCACTGCGTCCCCTTGCAGGGCAGCGGCACCTTCGCGGTCGAGGCGGCCATCGGCACGCTGGTGCCGCGCGACGGCAAGGTGCTGGTGCTGATCAACGGCGCCTACGGCAAGCGCCTGGCGAAGATCTGCGAAGTTCTCGGACGTCCGTTCAGCACCTTCGAAACCGCTGAGGATCAACCGACCACCGCCGCCGATGTCGAGCGCCTGCTGCGGGCCGACGGCGACATCAGCCACATTGCGCTGATCCACTGCGAAACCAGCACCGGCATTCTCAATCCGCTGGCGGAGATCGCCGAGGTCGTCGAGCGACACGGCAAGCGCCTGATTATCGATGCCATGAGTTCCTTCGGCGCACTGCCGATAGATGCGCAAGAAGTCCCGTTCGACGCCCTGATCGCCGCTTCCGGCAAGTGCCTGGAAGGCGTGCCGGGGATGGGTTTTGTCTTCGCCCGCAAAGCATCGCTGGCCGCAGCCGCCGGCAACTCCCATTCGCTGGCGATGGATCTGTTCGACCAACACGCCTACAGGATGAAGACCGGGCAGTGGCGCTTCACCCCGCCGACCCATGTGGTCGCCGCGCTGCACGAAGCCCTGCTGCAATACCACGAAGAAGGTGGTCTGCCTGCCCGACATGCGCGCTATGCCGCCAACTGCCAGGCACTGATGGAAGAGATGGCAAAACTGGGGCTGCGCAGCTTCCTGCCCGCCGCGATCCAGGCGCCAATCATCGCCACCTTCCACGCCCCGAAAGGCCCGCGCTACCAGTTCAAGGCGTTTTACGAACGGGTCAAGGCCAAGGGCTACATCCTTTATCCCGGCAAGCTGACCCAGGTCGAAACCTTCCGCGTCGGCTGCATCGGCCATGTCACTCCCACGCAGATGCGCGAAGCCGTCGCGGTGGTCGGTGAGGTACTGCGCGAGATGGAAGTGCTGGAAATCTAATCCCCGTCGCTGCGCCCCCCATGAACCTCTTTTGCCAATTCAGGACGCCTTTCACCATGAACTACAACAACCCGACCCGCCTGCAAGCCGCCATCCTCGACTGGGCCGGCACCGTGGTCGATTTCGGCTCGTTCGCGCCGACCCAGATCTTCGTCGAAGCCTTCGCCGAATTCGACGTCCAGGTGTCCATCGAGGAAGCCCGTGGGCCGATGGGCATGGGCAAGTGGGATCACATCCGTACCCTGTGCGACCAGCCAGAGGTTGCCGAGCGCTACCGCAAAGTGTTCGGCCGCACCCCGAGCGACGACGATGTCACCGCCATCTACAACCGTTTCATGCCGTTGCAGATCGAAAAAATCGCCGAGCATTCGGCACTGATTCCAGGCGCGCTGGACACCATCGCCCGTCTGCGCGAACAAGGCATCAGGATCGGCTCCTGCTCCGGTTATCCGAAACAGGTGATGGACAAGGTCGTGGAGCTGGCCGCCAGCAACGGCTATGTTGCCGACCATGTGGTCGCGACCGACGAAGTGCCGAACGGTCGCCCCTGGCCGGCCCAGGCCCTGGCGAACGTGATTGCGCTGGGCATCGAGGACGTCGCCGCCTGCGTGAAAATCGACGACACCGTGCCGGGAATTCTCGAAGGCCGCCGCGCCGGGATGTGGACGGTGGCGCTGATCTGCTCCGGCAATGCCCTGGGCCTGGACTACGAAAGCTTCCGCGCCCTGGGCAGCGCGCAACTGGCGAGCGAACGCAAGCGCATCCATGCGCTGTTCGAAGGTTCGCGTCCGCACTACATGATCGACACCATCACCGACCTGCCGGACGTGATCGCCGATATCAACCAACGCCTGGCGAACGGTGAAATGCCGCAAGGCAACTGATCGCACCGCCCCTCGCCGACAAAAAAACGCCAGTGCCTGCCCGGCACTGGCGTTTTTTTATGCCCCCTCTGATCCAGCGCATGGAAAGGCCGATCAACGTCAGACAAATCCTCCAAAGCGGATTACAGTTAAAGCATGCCGTCGCACAAGAACGGCGCGCTTGAGCCCTGACCTGTGAGGAAACACCGTATGCCGTGGACAAATTCCGCATCGCGTTACAGCACCGTGTCGATTCTGCTGCACTGGCTGATGCTGGTTCTGTTGGTGCTGGTGTACGCCAGCATGGAGTTTCGCGGCCTGTTCCCCAAGGGCAGCGGGGGTCGCACCCTGATCCGCGAAATGCACTACCTGCTCGGCCTCACTGTTTTCGTCCTGGTATGGCTGCGTCTGTTCGCCCGCAGCCTGGGACCGGCGCCGAAAATTTTCCCGGCATCGCCGCAATGGCAAACCGTTCTCGCCCGGTTGATGCACTGGGCGCTGTACCTGTTCATGATCGGCATGCCGCTGCTCGGCTGGCTGATTACCAGCGCCGACGGGCATCAGGTGATGTTCTATGGCTTCGATCTGCCGCTGCTGGTGAACGAAGACAAGGCCTTCGCCAAACAGGTCGAGCACTGGCACGTGTTGATTGCCAACATCGGTTATTGGCTGATCGGGCTGCACGCGCTGGCGGGGATCTATCACCATTACGTGGTGGGCGATAACACGCTGTTGCGGATGATGCCGAAACGCGGATGACGTGTTGCGGCGAGGAGATTCAATCCCTCGCCGCCTTCAATTCACATGAGTTTCGCTGACAAATCCCCTGCGCCCCTGCAAGCCGCCAGTGTGGACGAAGACCAGTCGCGTCCCCCTGGCAAATTGGCCCGCCTGAACCTGTTGCTTGAGTGCCAATAACGCCTTGCCGGTGTACAGCGGCTCCAAAGGAATACCGCTGGCCTGCTCGGTTTGCTCGATAAACGCCAGCAACGCCGGATCGACCCTGGCGAAGCCACCTCGACTCGCCTCGATCAGTTCATAGCGCGGATTGTGCAACCGCGCCTCTTCAACAATAGCCTCGACCTGCGGCGCCACGCCGTGATCGACCGGCACCGCCAGCGCACCATAAACGACCCGTTCGCCGGCCTCGGCCAGCACCAGTCCCGCCAGGGTCGTCCCGGTGCCACAGGCCAGCCACCAGCCATGAAAACCGTCCCAACCCAAATGACTCAGTTGCTCGTCGACCTGATCCTTGAACGCTGCGCACCCCAGGGCGCCGAGCAATCCACCGCCGCCCTCCGGCACCGGATGCAGCGTCGGATACTGCGCCTGCCAAGGCTGCCAGAAGCCCGGCTCGTGCCGCGCCCGATAGCCGCCATAACCCAGCCAGTGCAGTTGCATGCCGAAGTCCGACAGATCACCGACCGTGGGCGTTTGCTGCGGATGGCCGCGCAACAGGCCGACCGTGGCGAAACCCAGACGCTTGCCCGCCGCCGCCAGTGCATGCAGATGATTGGAGTGCGCCCCGCCCAGGCTGATGATGCCCTCAGCGCCCGCGCGGTCGGCGGCCTTGAGGTGTTCGACGAGTTTGAACCACTTGTTGCCGCTGATCAGCGGATCGATCCGGTCCAGACGCAGGATCGCCACTTCGACACCGGCAGCGGCGAGCCAGTCCAGTTGCAGGGGTTCGAGAGGGGCCTGGGGTAGCCAGTCGGAGGAGAAAAGCATGGGCGTGGCAGCATCAGGGAAAAGCCAATACTACCAGCCAGCAAAAAATCGTCGCAGGCTGCGATCTTTCGAACCTTGAAAGATCACAGCCGCGTTTTGCTGCGAGAGATCGATCAGAGCTCGGCGGCCAGGCGCGAGCCCTGATTGATCGCACGCTTGGCGTCCAGCTCCGCCGCCACGTCGGCACCGCCGATCAGGTGTACGTTCTGCCCCGCCTCCACCAGGCCGTCATGCAACTCGCGCAGCGGGTCCTGGCCGGCGCAGATCACGATGTTGTCCACCGCCAGCACTTGCGGCTCGCCGGTTTCGCCGATGCGAATGTGCAGGCCTTGGTCATCGATCTTCAGGTATTCGACGCTGTTGAGCATCTGCACCTGCTTGTTCTTCAACCCGGTGCGGTGAATCCAGCCGGTGGTCTTGCCCAGGCCGTCGCCGACCTTGGATTTCTTGCGTTGCAGCAGGAACACTTCCCGGGCCGGCGCATGCGGTGCGGCCTTGATTCCGGCGACACCACCACGGGCCTCCAGTTGCGCGTCGATGCCCCACTCTTTCCAGAACGCGGCGCGATCCTGGCTGGTGGCCACGCCTTCGTGGACGAGAAACTCCGACACATCGAAGCCGATACCGCCGGCACCGATCACCGCCACGCGCTTGCCGACCGGTTTGCGCTCCAGCAGCACGTCGAGGTAGCTCAGCACCTTGGCGTTCTCGACACCCGGAATCGCCGGCAGACGCGGCGCAATACCGGTGGCGAGGATGACTTCGTCGTAGCCGCCTTCCAGCAGTTTGGCCACGTCGACGCGGGTGTTCAGGCACACCTCGACGTTCGTGGTCTGCAACTTGCGCTTGAAGTAACGCAAAGTCTCGTAGAACTCTTCCTTGCCCGGCACACGTTTGGCGACATTGAACTGGCCGCCGATCTCGCTGGCCGAATCGAACAGCGTCACCTGATGTCCGCGCTCGGCGGCCACGGTGGCGGCGGACAGACCCGCCGGGCCGGCACCGACCACGGCAACTTTCTTGATCTGCTGCACCGGCAGGTAATTGAGTTCGGTTTCATGGCAGGCGCGCGGATTGACCAGGCAACTGGTGAGCTTGCCGCCGAACGTGTGGTCGAGGCAGGCCTGGTTGCAGCCAATGCAGGTATTGATTTCGTCGGCCCGCCCTTCGGCCGCCTTGTTGACGAAATCGGCGTCGGCCAGGAACGGCCGCGCCATCGACACCATGTCGGCATCGCCTTCGGCAAGAATCTGCTCGGCGACTTCCGGGGTGTTGATGCGGTTGGTGGTGATCAGCGGGATGCTCACCGAACCGCGCAGCTTGGCCGTGACCTTGCTGAACGCCGCGCGCGGCACTTTGGTGGCGATGGTCGGGATTCGCGCTTCGTGCCAGCCGATGCCGGTGTTGATGATCGTGGCGCCGGCCTGTTCGATGGCTTTGGCCAGCGTGACGATTTCTTCCCAGGTGCTGCCGCCCTCGACCAGATCGAGCATCGACAGACGGAAAATGATGATGAAGTTCGGACCGACGGCCTCACGCACACGACGGACGATTTCCACCGGCAGGCGCATGCGGTTTTCGTAGCTGCCACCCCAGCGGTCGGTGCGCTGGTTGGTGTGGGCGGCGAGGAACTGGTTGATGAAGTAGCCTTCCGAACCCATGATTTCCACGCCGTCGTACTCGGCGGTCTGCGCCAGCACCGAACAGGTGACGAAATCGCTGATCTGCTTCTCGATGCCTTCCTCGTCCAGCTCCTTGGGCTTGAACGGGTTGATCGGCGCCTGGATCGCGCTCGGTGCGACCTGCTTGGGGCTGTAGGCATAACGGCCGGCGTGGAGGATCTGCATGCAGATCTTGCCGCCTGCCTCGTGTACCGCGCGGGTCACGATGCGATGCTTGAGGGCCTCTTCTTCGGTGGTCAGCTTGGCCGCGCCGGAATACACGCCGCCCTCGTCGTTCGGGCCGATACCGCCGGTGACCATCAGGCCGACGCCGCCACGGGCACGCTCGGCGAAGTACGCGGCCATGCGTTCGAAGCCGCCCGGCTTCTCTTCAAGGCCGGTGTGCATCGAGCCCATCAGGGTACGGTTGCGCAGCGTGGTGAATCCCAGGTCCAGCGGGGCCAGCAGATGCGGGTAATGAGCGGCGGTCATCGGTAACTCCACAACGAGCGATCACGGAAAATGCGGGAGCTCTGTGTCCCCCGTCAGTCATGTTCGACAGCCTAAGAGTCGCATCGCTGTCACTCAATGACCGTAACTGACAACTTATTGATCCAAATGCGCAGCGCCCCTTGGCAACTGCGGGCGTGCGCCCTACCCTAGTCGCCACACCCTGTACCCGGCTGTTGTTGGTTTTCATGCGCAAACTTTTGTACCTGACGTTTTCCATGGCCCTGGTGGCTGTCCTTGCTTCCTACGCCATGTGGGCGGCCGACCGCCCGATGGGCCATTACCTGTCGGACCTGCGCATCCGGCTGGCGGTCGATCAGGGCACCCCGGCCGACCATGGCAATCTCCTGGGTATCCAGCCGGAATTGTTCCCCACTGACTATCAGAGCCCCGCGCGCCTGCACCGCAAACTCGCGGCCTATTTGCAGCAGGCGCAGGAACAGGGTCTGTTGAATGAAAAAACCGTGGTGGTGCTGCCGGAACACATCGGCACCTGGCTGATGATCGGTGGCGAGAAAGACGAGCTTTACCAGGCACCGACCCTCGCCGAGGCGATGAACTGGCTGGCGGCCAGCAATCCTCTGCTGTTCGCCCGCGCCTGGCTCAGTGCACGGGGCGACAACCGTCTGGACGACGCGCATCTGCGCATGAAAGCCAAAAGCATGGCGAAGGACTATCAGGCGCTGTTCGGCGGCCTCGCCAAAGAATTCCACGTCACGCTGGTGGCCGGCTCCATCGTCCTGCCCGAGCCGAGCGTGATCGACGGTCAGCTCAAGGTCGGCAGCGGTGCATTGTTCAACAGCAGCGTGGTGTTTGGTCGCGATGGCGTGCCGCTCGGCCAGCCGCAGCGGCAGATGCACTCGATCTTCGATCAGCATGAAGTGCTGGAAGCCAACGAGGAACAGGCGGTCAATGTGGTCGACACCCCGGCCGGGCGTCTCGGCGTGCTGATCGGCAGCGACAGCTGGTATCCCGACAACTACCGCAAGCTCGACGAACAGAACGCGCAACTGGTGGCCGTGCCGGCATTCGTCACCGGTCATGGCGTGTGGGATCAACCGTGGCGCGGCTACAAGGGCTCAAGCTCACCGAGTTCGGTCAGCCTCAAACCCGGTGAAGTCAGCGAAGGTCAGGCCTGGCATCGCCTGATCCTGACGGCGCAACCGCCGGGCAGCCGGGCGATTGCCGGGGTCAGCGTGTTCCTGCGCGGTCAGTTCTGGGACAAACCGAGCGCCGGACAAAGTTTTCTCAGCAGCAACGGCCAGCAATTCGCCGATGGCGATGCACGCGGCGCGCGCCTGCTCAACCTCTGGTTATAAGCCATGAAACCGCTGCCGATGCGTCTCGGGGATCTGTCAGTGGGGTTTGTCCACAGCCTCGCCGATGCCGTGCGCAGCCACGCTGCCGACCCGCAACCGCTGCTCGAACAGTACGGCCTCGATGCCGCGCGACTGGCCGAGGCCGGTGCCCGTCTGTCGATCCCGCGCTACATGCGCCTGGGCCACGGCGCGATCCAGTTGACCGGCGATCCGGCGCTGGGCCTGCGCATGGGCCAGCTCAGTCGGCTGAGTCAGGCGGGGCTGGCCGGAGTCACCGCCGCCCAGGCTCCGACGGTGCGCGAGGCGGCCCGCTGCCTGATCCGTTTCGAACCCTTGTACGGCTCCAACTATCGCGGCCAGTCGAGCCTGCATGAGGACGCCACCGGTGCGTGGCTGCGCTTCTACTCGATCAGCCCCTACAACGCCTACAACCGCTTTGTAGTGGACTCGATCATCGCCGGATGGCTGCACCAGCTCTCCAGCGTCAGCCGCGAGCCGTTGCGCGCAGAGCGGATCGAAATCGAATTCGAGGCGCCGGACTACCGTGATGCCTACGCCGTGCTTGGTGATTGTGCGATCCAGTTCGGCGCCGAGCAGAACCAGTTACGCCTGAGCCTGAGCAGCCTGGCCCTGCGCAACCCGGAGCATTGTCCGAGCACCTGGCGGCACCTGTTGCAACTGTGTGAGCGGGAACTGGAGCAAATGACCCGCACCCGCAGCCTGCGCGAACGCATCACGCAATTGCTCGGGCCGTTGCTCAATGGCGGTCGGGAACCCGACCTGGAAGAAGTGGCGGCGCGCCTGAAGCTGCCGACCTGGACATTGCGCCGCAAACTCGCCGAGGAAGGTACGCAGTTTCGCGCAATCCTCAATGACACTCGCCGGGACCTGGCGATGACCTACATCCGCGACACCGAACTGGCGTTCGGCGAGATCGCCTACCTGCTGGGTTTCGCCTCAGCCGAGGCATTCCAGCGGGCCTTCAAGCGCTGGAGCGGCCAGACGCCGGGAGAGTTCCGCCGCAGTCACCGCAAGACCGCCTGAAGCCTTACAGCTCGGTAGCGTCTTCCGCAGGCTCTGGAGAGTCCAGTTCGTAGGCCTGGTATTCGAGCAGTTCTTCTTGATAGTCGTCCATCGGTGAATCCCCCTGCTGCTCGCTGAAAATGGTCAACACTAATGACCCGTGCTTCGAGCATAAAGTGCCCGTATGAAGGAAAAATGAAACCCGGCCTTCATGAAATAAACGTAGCAGGCGGTCAGGAATTTATCGCGGGATTTTTCAGGGATTTCAGGACAGTAGATAAATCCATTGCGGGAGCGGACAGCACGGTCGCTCCCGCAACGGCATTTACTGGCCGGACGCAGGCATCGCCGGAATCGGCTCGGACGGCGGTGGCAGGTCGGTCGGGTTGGCCGGTGGCGTGATGATTTCAGTCGCAGTCGCAGGCGCCGGTTCCGCGACCGGCGCAGGTGCCGCCGCCGGGGTGATCGGCGCAGCGTCTGCCGGTGGCGCCACCGGTTCCGAACTCAGTGGCGCACTCTCCGCCGGAGCCGCTGTCGGCTCCGCCGCCGGCGCGGGAGTGGGTTCAGCGGCGGGTGTCGGTGCCAGCGGCGCAGGTTTGGCTTCAGGCACGCCCAGGTCGGCCTTCGGTTTTTCCTCGATGTGCGCGGCCTTCTTCGCATCGGCCGGCAGGAACATCTCAACCAGCGCAAAGAAGCGCTCGTAGAACTTCTGCGATGACACGGTTTCGCTGGCGACCTTGACCATCGAATCGTCCGAGGAGCCGATCGGCATCGAGACCGAACCCAGCACACCCACACCCAGGCTCGCCGAGTTGTTGGTCTTCTTCAGCGCATAACGATCCTGCAAGGCGTTGGCGAACACCGTGGCATGGTGCCCATCGTCGGCACACACCACGTTGAAACTGATTTCCAGATGGGTTTCACCGGTCTGCTGAAAGCTCTTGTGCCCGCTGACCAGCTTCGGATCGCTGCTGGTGATGATATAGCCCTGACTGAGCAACGCCCGGCGGGCGGCTTCGCAACTGGCGGTGTCGGTCACCGGGTAATTGCGCGAGAACGTGCCGGAATCGTCGAAGTTCTCATGCTCATAGATAGGCTTGTCCTTGGAACAGCCGGCAGCGGCGGTCAGCAACAACGCCAACCCGATGAAACGCACGGGAATTGAATTCAACATTAAACATCCTGAGGGGAAAACGGTCCGGGGCGTATTGTGCAACAGATCGCTGCCCGGCGGCGTACCGATTGGTGTCTTAAAACAGTTACAACTTTACCGGGCATGGATGGCAAGAAAAAGTCGCATTACCCCCTGCTCCATGAAAACCCTGTCATGCAGCGGCGATCAGGCACAAAAAAGCCCCGGATTTTCATCCGGGGCTCGGGTCTTGCGGCTCAGTCCGACATCAGTAACGCTTGATGTCAGCTTCGCTTTCAAGCTGCTTGCGGTAGGCCGCGAAGTCTTGCTGGCCGACACGCGAAGCGAGGAAGCGACGGTACTGCGCCTTCTCTTCGTCGCTCGGTGCAGCGGCTTCGTTGACGCCGTTCAGGCGCACAACCATCAGACTACCGTCTGGCAGGGTCACGCTGCTGAAGGTCGGCTTGTCCTTGGCAGCCGGTTTCGGCATGCGGAACAGCGCTTGCAGCACCGCCGGATCAACACCTTCCTGGGCGCGGGTGGCCGCCTCGGTGACTTTCCAGTTCTGACCGTCAATTGCCTTGTCCAGCGGGGTCTTGCCTTCACGCAGACCGGCAATCACTTGCTCGGCATGGGTCTTGGCCGCAGCGCTGGCACGCTCTTTGGTCAATTGGGTGCGGATCGCGGCCGATACGGCTTCCAGCGGCAATTGAGCCGGCTTGAGGTGCTCCTTGGCGCGCAGCACGACCACGGTTTCCGGATCCAGCTCGATCGCGGTGCTGTTGGCACCCTCGTCGATCACTTCGGTGCTGAATGCGGCCGTCACCACGGCACGGTTGGCCGCAATGCCTTCACCACCTTCACGGCCGAATGGCTTGGAGGTATGAACGGTCAGTTTCAGATCCTGCGCCGGTTGAGCCAGGTCAGAGGATTCGAACGAAGAGTCTTCCAGTTGCTTGGTCGCCTCGACGAAACGCTGCTCGACCTGCTGGGTTTTCAACTCACGGGTCAGCTTGTCTTTCAGGCTGGCGAGCGTCGGCACTTCAGGTGCTTCGACACCCAGCAGCTTGATCAGGTGGAAACCGAAGTCGGTGCGTACCGGACCGGAAACCTGATCCTTGGCCAATGCGTACAAGGCCTTCTCGAAGGCTGGATCGTAAACGCCAGGACCGGCATAACCCAGGTCACCGCCGTTGTTGGCCGAACCCGGATCCTGCGAGAACTCTTTGGCCAGCGCTTCAAACTTCTCGCCTTTGGCCAGACGCGCCTGAATCTCTTCGATCTTGGCCTTGGCCTGGGCTTCGGTGGTCTTGTCGTTCACTTCGATCAGAATGTGCGCCGCACGACGCTGTTCCGACAGGTTGGCGATCTCTTTCTGATACGCCGCCTGCAGGTCTTCATCCTTGACGGCGACCTGATCGAAGAACGCAGCCTTCTTCAGTTCGAGGTAGTCAATGACCACCTGATCCTGAGTCATGAATTCCTTGGCGTGTTCGTCGTAGTAAGCCTTGACCTCATCGTCGGTCAGCTTCACGGCGGCAGGATCGGCCTTGATGTTCAGGGAAGCGAAATCGCGGGTCTGTTTTTCCAGACGGGCGAATGCCTGCACTTGAGCGTCGGTGACAAAACCGCTGCCCGCCACGCCGGCACGCAGTTGGCCGATCAGCATTTCCTGAGCCAGCATCTGGCGGAATTGCATGCGGCTGTAGCCCAGTTGACGGATCACCTGGTCGAAGCGCTCGGAGCTGAACTTGCCGTCCACCTGGAACTCAGGCGTCTGCAGGATCACCTGATCCAGAGCGGCCTCGGAGAATGCGAACTTGGATTTTTCCGCACCTTGCAGCAGCAACTTGCGGTCGATCAGGCCTTTGAGGGCCGATTCGCGCAGCATTTTTTCGTCGAGCAAGGAAGCGTCGAAGTCTTTGCCCAGCTGTTGCATCAGCTGGCGGCGTTGCATATCAACAGCCTGGCTCAGATCGTTCTGGCTGATTTCTTCACCGTTGACCTTGGCGGCCTCATTGGTATGAGTCGCGGCCTTGAAAATGGCGTCGAAACCGGTCAGAGCCATCAGTACAACGATGACTCCGATAATGGTCTTGGCAATCCAGCCTTGTGAATTGTCCCTGATATTCTGCAGCATGCGTCCCCCAGAAACGGTTGAACTTCAATTTAGGCAACCGTGGAGTGTGGGTAGAATCCGGATAGAAGAAAGGCGCATCCGAGGATGCGCCTTCTCGTAACTGGCGGAGCGGACAGGGCTCGAACCCTCGATCCCGGTTTAGCAAGCGACTGTCTTGGCCACCTGCTTTACCGCTCCGCTGCCAGGTCAGGCATGACCCCGACCCGGATGGGTAAAAACCTGAATCTAACTTAGTTGACAGCTTCTTTCAGGGCTTTACCGGCTTTGAAACCTGGCTTCTTGGCCGCTGGGATTTCCAGAGTCTTGCCGGTCTGTGGGTTACGGCCGGTGCGAGCTGGACGATCAGTCACGGAGAAAGTGCCGAAACCTACCAGTACAACGGAGTCGCCAGCCTTGAGAGCGCCAGTGACGGATTCGATTACAGCGTCCAGCGCACGGCCAGCAGCAGCTTTCGGGATATCAGCGGATGCAGCGATAGCATCAATCAGTTCCGACTTGTTCACTCTAAGTCCCCTTATATCTATTTGAGTATGATTCTAAGTTTTTTGGTGAAAGCAAAAACGAGTGCTGAATGGCCTACAGACACTTAAGAGCCGCTTTATAACAAGGGCTCTAAAAAGCTGTCAAGGAAGCCCCCCAGGCAAATGCGTACTAATGCGTGCTAATTCTTTCCTTAGAGTCAGACTCACGTTTTTCGTCCTTGGCAACTATCTCCGGAGCCACATCCGGCAAGGGCTCCGGCGCGTATTGCAGCGCAATTTGCAGGACCTCGTCAATCCATTTAACCGGTTTGATCTGCAGATCCTGCTTGATATTGTCAGGAATCTCCTTCAGATCACGTACGTTCTCTTCCGGAATAATGACGATCTTGATTCCGCCGCGATGCGCCGCGAGCAGTTTCTCTTTCAGACCGCCAATGGCCAGCACTTGGCCACGCAGGGTGATCTCGCCGGTCATGGCGACATCGGCGCGCACCGGAATGCCGGTCAATGCCGACACCAGAGCGGTACACATGCCGACACCTGCGCTCGGGCCATCCTTCGGAGTCGCCCCTTCCGGCATGTGAATGTGGGTGTCGCGCTTCTCGTGGAAGTCCGGGGGAATGCCCAGGCTCTTGGCACGGCTGCGCACCACGGTCTGAGCTGCAGTGATCGATTCGACCATTACATCACCCAGCGAACCGGTCTTGATCAACTGACCTTTACCCGGCACCACAGCGGCTTCGATGGTCAATAGTTCGCCACCAACCTGCGTCCAGGCCAGGCCGGTCACCTGACCGATCTGATCCTGCTGCTCGGCCAGGCCGTAGCGGAACTTGCGCACACCGAGGAAGTGCTCAAGCAAATCGGCTGTCACTTTTACCGAGAAGCGTTTTTCCAGGGCGTGCTCCTTGACCGCCTTGCGGCAGACCTTGGCAATCTGCCGCTCGAGGCCACGCACACCGGCTTCACGGGTGTAATAACGGATGATGTCGCGGATCGCTTCCTCGTCGAACTCCAGCTCGCCCTTCTTCAAGCCGTTGGCCTGAATCTGCTTTGGCGACAGGTACTTGACCGCGATATTGATCTTCTCGTCCTCGGTGTAACCCGGCAGGCGGATCACTTCCATCCGGTCGAGCAGCGCCGGCGGAATGTTCATCGAGTTCGAAGTACACAGGAACATCACATCCGACAGGTCGTAATCGACTTCCAGATAGTGATCGTTGAAGTTGTGGTTCTGCTCCGGATCGAGCACTTCCAGCAACGCCGACGCCGGATCGCCACGCATGTCGCTGCCCATTTTGTCGATTTCATCGAGCAGGAACAGCGGGTTGCGAACCCCGACCTTTGTCATCTTTTGAATCAATCTTCCTGGCATCGAACCGATGTAGGTCCGACGGTGACCACGGATTTCCGCTTCGTCACGCACGCCGCCGAGGGCCATGCGCACGAATTTACGGTTGGTGGCGTGGGCAATCGACTCCGCCAGCGAGGTTTTACCCACGCCCGGAGGACCGACCAGGCACAACACCGGGCCACGGATTTTCTTCACGCGTTTTTGCACGGCGAGGTATTCGAGGATGCGTTCTTTGACCTCTTCGAGGCCGTAGTGATCGGCATCGAGAATGTCTTCGGCACGGGCCAGGTCCAGACGTACCTTGCTCTGGGCCTTCCACGGCACCTGCACCAGCCAGTCGATGTACGAGCGCACCACGGTGGCTTCGGCGGACATCGGCGACATCTGCTTGAGCTTGTTCAGCTCGGCAGTGGCCTTGGCGAGAGCGTCTTTCGGCAGACCGGCGGCGTCGATGCGCTTTTTCAGGTCTTCGATTTCGTTGTGACCTTCGTCACTGTCGCCGAGCTCTTTCTGAATAGCCTTCATCTGCTCGTTCAGGTAGTACTCGCGCTGACTGCGTTCCATCTGCTTTTTGACGCGGCCACGAATGCGCTTTTCAACCTGCAGCAGGTCAATCTCGGCATCCAGCAGCGCCAGGACGTGCTCGACACGGGCCGACAAATCGATGATTTCGAGGATTTCCTGCTTCTGCTCGATTTTCAGCGCCATGTGCGCGGCCATGGTGTCGACCAGACGACCCGGCTCATCGATGCTGTTAAGCGACGACAGGACTTCAGCCGGGACTTTCTTGCCCAACTGCACATATTGTTCGAACTGCGACAGCAGGCTGCGCACGAAGACTTCCGATTCGCGCTCGGCGGCATCGACTTCTTCGATCAACGACACTTCGGCGCGGCAATGGCCGTCGACTTCGCTGAAGCGCTCCACGGTGCCACGCTGCTCGCCCTCGACCAGAACCTTGACGGTGCCGTCAGGCAGTTTCAGCAATTGCAGGACCGTGGCGATGGTGCCTACGCGATAGAGAGCATCTTCACCGGGATCATCGTCAGCCGGGTTTCTCTGGGCCAGCAGCAGGATCTGCTTG
This sequence comes from Pseudomonas sp. B2M1-30, assembly GCF_025447575.1. Classification (NCBI taxonomy): domain Bacteria; kingdom Pseudomonadati; phylum Pseudomonadota; class Gammaproteobacteria; order Pseudomonadales; family Pseudomonadaceae; genus Pseudomonas; species Pseudomonas sp. B2M1-30. The sequence goes on from NZ_JAOEJT010000013.1 coordinate 202,844, forward strand.
TCACCCGTCATCGCGGCCTCGAGGGCTTCGATGGACTTCTCGCGCCCCACGAACAGCGGGATAACCATGTGCGGATAAACCACGACATCACGCAATGGCAGGAGAGGCAATTCGATGGTTGTCTTCATGATTTCGCCTCTACGGCGGCCATATGGCCGTAAACAGATGGAAGTGAGCTTGAAACCAAGATGGGGGCTGCTTTGGAAAAAAACAAGCGGATAAAAGAATCGTTTCGAAAACAGAGCGGGCATCGACGCCCGCAGGGGTCCGGGCACATCTGTAACACCAGCTGAGCGGCCCTGCAGCCCTTACAGACGAGCCGCGCATAAAAAGCAAAGGGGCCAGAAGGCCCCTTGTTTATTCCGGCAGACCGGACGCTCAGGCGTCCGGAGCAGCCTTGGCAGTCGGCTCATTGTTTTCGTAGATAAACAATGGCTGGGACTTGCCTTCAATAACGCTTTCATCGATCACGACTTTGCTCACATCGGATTGCGACGGGATTTCGTACATCGTGTCGAGCAGGACGCCTTCGAGAATCGAACGCAGGCCACGGGCACCGGTTTTACGCTCCAGGGCACGCTTGGCGACCGATTTCAGTGCGTCGGTCCGGAACTCCAGATCCACGCCTTCCATCTCGAACAGCTTGGCATACTGCTTGGTCAGGGCGTTTTTCGGCTCGGTGAGGATCTGCATCAACGCAGCCTCATCCAGCTCGTCAAGCGTCGCCAAGACCGGCAGACGACCCACGAATTCCGGGATCAGACCGAACTTGACCAAATCGTCAGGCTCGACTTCACGCAGGGATTCACCGACCTTCTTGCCCTCTTCCTTGCTGCGCACTTCCGCGTTGAAACCGATGCCACCCTTGGTGGAACGGTTCTGAATGACTTTCTCCAGGCCGGAGAAGGCGCCACCGCAGATGAACAGGATGTTACGGGTGTCGACCTGCAGGAACTCCTGCTGCGGGTGCTTGCGACCACCTTGCGGCGGAACGGAAGCGACCGTGCCTTCGATCAACTTCAGCAAGGCCTGTTGCACGCCCTCACCGGAAACGTCCCGGGTGATCGACGGGTTGTCGGACTTGCGGGAAATCTTGTCGATTTCATCGATGTAGACAATGCCCATCTGGGCCTTTTCCACATCGTAGTCGCACTTCTGCAGCAGCTTCTGAATGATGTTCTCGACGTCCTCACCCACGTAACCCGCCTCGGTGAGGGTGGTTGCGTCGGCGATGGTGAACGGAACGTTCAGCAACCGCGCCAGGGTTTCGGCAAGCAAGGTCTTACCCGAGCCTGTCGGGCCGATCAGCAGGATGTTGCTCTTGCCGAGTTCGACGTCGTCACTCTTCTTGTCACGCTGGTTCAGGCGCTTGTAGTGGTTGTACACCGCTACGGCCAGAACCTTTTTGGCACGTTCCTGACCAATGACGTACTGGTCAAGGATGCCGCTGATTTCTTTAGGCGAAGGCAATTTATGCGCGCTGCTTTCAGCCTGTGCTTCCTGCACCTCCTCGCGGATGATGTCATTGCACAAGTCGACGCACTCGTCGCAGATAAAGACCGAGGGGCCGGCAATCAATTTGCGCACTTCATGCTGGCTTTTGCCACAGAAGGAGCAATAGAGCAGCTTGCCGTTGTCCTCGCCGTTGCGGGTGTCAGTCATTCGTTCGATCCAAATCCGATAGGCTTGCAACACAAGATGAAGGCTATTGCGGGCTTTTTCAAGCCCGCAAGTGATCGGAGCAACCGACCACGCCTATTTGAGCGGCTTAATTCACGCAGGGCGCTGGGTGATCACTTCGTCGATCAAACCGTACTGCTTCGCCGCTTCTGCACTCATGAAGTTATCGCGATTGGTGTCGCGTTCGATTTCTTCCAGAGTACGACCGCTGTGCTTGGCCATCAGCGTGTTCAGGCGCTCGCGAATGAACAGAATTTCCTTGGCATGGATTTCGATATCCGAAGCCTGGCCCTGGAAACCGCCCAATGGCTGGTGAATCATCACGCGCGAGTTAGGCAGGCAGAAACGCTTGCCTTCGGCGCCGGCCGTCAGCAGGAATGCGCCCATGCTGCAAGCCTGACCGATGCAGGTGGTGGATACGTTTGGCTTGATAAACTGCATGGTGTCGTAGATCGACATGCCCGCCGTCACCGAACCGCCCGGGGAGTTGATATAAAGATGGATGTCCTTGTCCGGGTTTTCCGCTTCAAGGAACAGCAATTGCGCGCAAATCAGGTTGGCCATGTAGTCCTCTACCGGACCTACCAGAAAGATCACTCGCTCCTTGAGAAGACGCGAGTAGATGTCATAGGCGCGCTCGCCACGAGCAGACTGCTCGACAACCATCGGGACCAGACCGCCTGCGGCCTGGATATCAGAGTTCTGCTGAATATAGGAATTACGGAACATGCTCTGCAGTCACTCCCAAATAGTCATGTCTTGAATACGCATAAGCCAGCTCGAAGGCTGGCTTATGGTGTGTGCTTCTAACGCAGAAACAATCAGTCGGCTTTTGGAGCTTCTACCGGCTTGACCGCTTCTTCGTAAGAGACCGATTTGTCGGTCACGCTAGCTTTCTGCAGAACAGTATCCACAACTTGTTCTTCCAGCACAACCGAACGAACTTCGTTCAGTTGCTGGTCGTTCTTGTAGTACCAGGACACTACTTGCTCTGGCTCTTGGTAAGCCGAAGCCATTTCTTCAATCATTTCACGAACGCGGGCTTCGTCTGGCTTGAGGTCGAATTGCTTGACCACTTCAGCCACGATCAGACCCAGAACCACGCGACGCTTGGCTTGTTCTTCGAACAGCTCGGCCGGCAGTTGGTCAGGCTTGATGTTGCCGCCGAACTGCTGAACAGCCTGCACGCGCAGACGGTCAACTTCGTTGGAGATCAGCGCCTTCGGCACTTCAACCGGGTTGGTGGCCAGCAGACCGTCCATTACCTGGTTCTTGACCTTGGACTTGATCGCCTGGCGCAGTTCACGCTCCATGTTCTTGCGAACTTCGGTGCGGAAGCCGTCCAGACCCTTTTCCTTGATACCGAACTGAGCGAAGAACTCTTCGTTCAGCTCTGGCAGCGTTGGCGCGGAAACGGTGTTGACGGTTACGGTGAACTCGGCGGTTTTGCCAGCCAGGTCCAGGTTCTGATAGTCCTCTGGGAAGGTCAGGTTCAGAACGCGCTCTTCACCAGCCTTGGCGCCCACCAGACCTTCTTCGAAGCCAGGGATCATACGGCCGGAACCCAGCACCAGCTGAGTGCCTTTGGCGGAGCCGCCAGCGAATGCTTCGCCGTCAACCTTGCCCACGAAATCGATGTTCAGCTGATCGTCGTTCTGGGCAGCGCGGTCGGCCGCTTCGAAACGGGTGTTCTGCTTGCGCAGCACGTCCAGCATCTTGTCCAGATCGGCGTCAGCCACGTCAGCGCTCAGGCGCTCAACGTTGATGCCTTCGAAACCGGCAACGGTGAACTCAGGGAACACTTCGAATACGGCAACGTATTCCAGATCCTTGCCGGCTTCCAGCGACTTTGGCTCGATCGAAGGCGAACCGGCCGGGTTCAGCTTCTGCTCAACCACAGCTTCGTAGAAGGAGGACTGGATCACGTCACCCACAGCTTCCTGACGAGCATCAGCACCGAAACGGCGCTTGATTTCACTCATTGGCACTTTGCCTGGACGGAAGCCAGCAATCTTGGCCTTTTGTGCAGTCTGCTGCAGACGCTTGTTGACCTGGCTCTCGATGCGCTCAGCCGGCACGGTGACGCTCATGCGGCGCTCAAGAGCAGTAGTATTTTCAACAGAAACTTGCATGGATATTCCTCGTTGCACAGACGTTAGCCGGCCGTTTCCGACCCCAGAATCAAGGGCATGCATTCTAGTGGGTCAAACTCAAGAAGTCACCCTACTGAAATCAGGTGGAAACGCAGCAGGCAATTTGAAGGCGAGGACAAACGGTTGTGCCCCGCCCTGTTCGCAAAAACAGCCAATCAAGCCAGGGCTCTGCAGCAACCCTTCTATATATAGAAGCGGTTGTCGATCATCTCCCTGACAGCCAATCCCAAAGCAGGAGTGGCGGACAGCGCAGCATCATCGAGAAACATAAATACGACGAAACGCCCTGCCCCTGCGGCCCGAAACCGGCAGCCGCCGAAACCCGAACCCGCGAAACAAAAAAGGCGCCAGACTGTTAAATCTGGCGCCTTTCGAAATATGGGGTGGACGATGGGGATCGAACCCACGACAACGGGAGTCACAATCCCGTGCTCTACCAACTGAGCTACGCCCACCATATTGCGTGACAAAGAAGCCAAACAACTTCTTTGCTGAACCCCATCTAGCCAAAGGCGTGAATGAAGCTTTGATTGGTGCGGATGAAGAGACTCGAACTCTTACGCCTCGCGGCGCTGGAACCTAAATCCAGTGTGTCTACCAATTCCACCACATCCGCAGATGAAGCCTTTAAAGCAAAGGCGCCAGACCGTTAAATCTGGCGCCTTTCGAAATATGGGGTGGACGATGGGGATCGAACCCACGACAACGGGAGTCACAATCCCGTG